>DASYDZ010000086.1:0-1727 GCA_036499305.1 Candidatus Didemnitutus sp. | reverse complement strand
AATCACTCGGTGATGCGGATATCGCCGCGCTCAGTCGCGTGTTGATCGACTGCGTCGAGGGCGGAGCATCCGTGAGTTTCATGACGCCGATGACCACGGCGAAGGCGGAGATTTTCTGGCGCGGCGTTGCGTCCGGAGCGGCGCGCGGGGAACGAAAGGTGATTGTGGCCGAGGATTCCGGAACGATCGTGGGAACGGCCCAGGTGATCCTGGGTCTGCCCGAAAACCAGCCGCATCGTGCGGATGTGGCGAAAATGCTGGTGCATCGGAGCGCGCGTCGACGCGGGGTGGGAGCGGCGCTGCTCGCGGCGGCCGAAGCGTGTGCGCTTGCGTGCGGCCGGAAACTCCTGGTTCTCGACACTGTGACCGACAGCGATGGCTATCGCCTGTACTCGAGACATGGATGGATCCGCTGCGGGGAGATTCCGAAATATGCGCTCTGGCCCGCCGGAGGGTATTGTCCGACGACGTATTTCTACAAATTCCTCGGCGACCTGGCGACGTGATCCCATCGGGTTTGAGAAGGTGCCGCCAAAGCCTGCGCGATCCCGCTCGATCCGAGATCAAAAGGATCGTTCGAAAGCCGGAGAAGATTGAACCACTGAGGCCCGGAGATCACCGGAATGAACCTCGGTGTCTCCGCGATTCCGATTTACTTCGTTCGCACCGTTTGCCGGTTGCCAAGCTCGGCGGGCATCCGTGCAATGAGGGCGATGAAAAGAGTTTCGATGCTGATGCTGATCGCTCTGGTGGTGCTGGCCGGTTGCGTGGCCGATGATCGATTTGATGCCCGCGCGGAGGCACGCCGTTACGACCGGATGGACGCGCAGAAGGCGGCCGAGACGCGGACCATGCTCGGCAACTGGAAATTCCTGGCCTGGATCGGCGGCCAGAACGAGCCCACGTTCGTTCCCGGCCTGACCAGCGAGGAAATGAAGGAATTCGTGGCGTCCGGAAGATTCGGCCTCGAACCTTATTATTTTTACGGTGCCGATGGTGGGAAAACGAACAAGGAGCACGTGGAGATTCGCGAAGCCAAGATGCGCTTCACCGCGCGCGTGAACCGGTGCATCGTCGAGGCCATTCGCCGGCACGAGCCTCCGCCGCCACCGGGAAAATAACCGGCCCTTTCCGGGGCGACGGCCCCGGCCCGGCAAATTAGTACTGTTCGCCGCCGGGGGAAGCGCCAGATTGACGGCTGTGAGACTCCCCCCGACGACCTTGTTATTCGCGGTGGCGATGGCCGCCGCCGTTTCGACCTCCGCGGCTGATCCCGATATCCAGTCTCCCCAGGTTCTCCCCGACGGCCGGATCACGTTTCGGGTGTTTGCGCCCAAAGCCCGCGCAGTGGAGGTCAAGGGCCTGCGGCACCTCCCGGCCCAGCCGATGGCGAAGGACGGCGACGGCGTCTGGAGCGTGACGGTCGGTCCGCTGGTCCCCGATGTCTACAGTTACATGTTTGATGTCGACGGCGCCACGTTCACGGATCCGCACAACCGGCGCACGAAGGAGTGGCTTTCGAACGAGAGCATGGTCGAGGTAACGGGCACACCCGCACCCGCGTGGGCCTGGCAAAATGTTCCGCACGGCGTCATTCGTCGACATGTGATACCGTCGGTCGCGCGGGGCGGCTCCGTGGCCTTTCAGGTCTACACGCCGCCCGGTTTCGAGCGGCACGAGGGCCGCCAGTATCCGGTGCTTTATCTTCTGCATGGATTTGGCGACGA
>DASYDZ010000085.1:0-8586 GCA_036499305.1 Candidatus Didemnitutus sp. | reverse complement strand
TCATTCTCTAGTACGAGAGGACCGAGAATGACGCACCTCTGGTGTTCCGGTTGTCACGTCAGTGGCAGCGCCGGGTAGCTATGTGCGGAAGAGATAAGCGCTGAAAGCATCTAAGCGCCAAGCTCCTCCCAAGATAAGATCTCAATCCGTCGCAAGACGGTGCAAGGTCCGGGTAGACCACCCGGTTGATAGGGCAGAAGTGCAAGCGTAGTGATACGTTCAGCTTACTGCTACTAATGACCTTGCCGGTTTATGCAGACTTCCAGTGTTCCAGGCGTTTATTTCACCTCCTTACTCCATGCCGTTGATCTGAACTTTTTGACTTACCCCGACATCGTCGGGGTTTCCCTTCCTGGTGACCATATGCCGGGGGTTCCACCCGTTCCCATCCCGAACACGGCCGTTAAGCCCCGAGCAGCCAATGGTAGTAGGACGTTAGGTCCCGCGAGAGTAGGTTGTTGCCAGGTTTATGGCCCGGATGCTGCAAAACAGCGTCCGGGCCTTCTTCTTTTCCGGCTTCGCGGTGCCTCCGCCCGTCAGTCGAACCGCAGCGGACCGCGGAGGTAGATCCAGTCCCGGGTGTCCTGATTCCGCGGCCCCGGACCGAAGACAAGCTCGACTTCTCCGTCCTGCGGGAGCGTGAAGGCCGGGTCGATCGGCACCACCCCGCGCTCCGCCGGATTCGCGGTGGGATTGACGATCCGCGAATATAGCGGGATTCGGGTCCCTCCTGCCTCGAGGCGATTCAGCACGATCTCGACGCCGTCCGTCGGGTCCTGCCCGGCCGGGACATGGTACGCGCCGGAATTGAATGCCACCGCGAAGTGCGCGCGGTGAGTCCCCTTGGGAAGATGAAAGACCAGGCGCGTCCACGGATGGGCCCCAAATTGCTTCTGCCCTTCGAAATCCTCCAGCACCGGCTCGAACGTGTTGTAATACCTGACCGGCGCCGGCGTAAAGGTCACGAAGAGCGCCCGTTTGTCCTCCGTCATCTCCGACCACGGATGCCATCCCGCGCCGAGTTTTCCGGGCGCCAGCGCGGCCGGCTCCGCCAGGACCACCTTGTCGTAGACCATCGTCGGCCGTTGCCGCAGAAAGTCGCGACGCCGGTCCTCGCGCAGGAAGATCCAGCTGTCGTGCCAATGCAGCCATGGCTGGACGGCAAGACCGCGCTCACCGAGGCGCCAGATGATCTCCTTGCGCGCCCGCCAGTCCCCGGTCACCACGAACGCGCCGATGCGCTCGCCCTCGAGCTCCCGCAGCGCGGCGTCCACCTTGGTCAGGTCCGTCTCGGCATTTTCCCGCAGCATCAGGGAGCGGCGGCGCGAGTAAAAGGAAATCATCGAATTCCAGTCCTCACCGGCGATCACGACGACGTCCCCGGGCCGCGTGAAGGCCCGGACCGCCTCCGTCAGGCCGCTCCCCCCAAAGCTGACGGGATGCTGGTTTGGGTAATCGTGGATCACATAGCGCGCCGCCTGGCCCGCCAGCATGACGGCCATCAGGGCCCATCCCGCCGCGCGCCAACGCGGATGCTCGAGGCAACTGGTCGCGAGCAGTCCGATTCCGAGCCACAGGGCGACGGTGTTCGCGAGATAGTAATAGTCGTGGTAGCCATACAGGATCGGGAAGGCCGTGATCGGCACGGCAAAGGTGATGAGGGCGATCACGACGCGGCGAAGCCGGGCCCGGCCGGGAAGAAATGCCACCGCGAACCATGGCACCAGCAGCGGCAGCCACGTGAGCTCGTCGCGAATCAGGTGCCACCGCATGGCCCAGAGCGCGGGGGAGACGTGGGCCGCC
Source organism: Candidatus Didemnitutus sp. (assembly GCA_036499305.1). Classification (GTDB taxonomy): domain Bacteria; phylum Verrucomicrobiota; class Verrucomicrobiia; order Opitutales; family Opitutaceae; genus Didemnitutus. The sequence goes on along the minus strand of DASYDZ010000085.1, from coordinate 6,783 downwards.
CACGAGCCCAGGTTGAAGTCGCGCAGGTTCCCGGAGAGAAGGAAATCGGCCATCGGGTTCCGGGCCTTGATCGCGTCCGAATAGGACACCCACCACGCCGCCACGGCGAGGGGCAGCACAACGGCGGCCGCGATCCAGGCCAGCTCCCGCACCCAGCGACCATCCCGACGAGCGGCCCAGAGCCGACCCACGGCATCGATCGCCATCGGCACGAGATAGACAAGAAGGGTCGTCACCTTGCCCAGGCCCGCCGCAATGCCGGCCAGGTTGGCGACGATCAACCAGCCGATTCTTCGCGTCGCCATCACGGCCGCGAAACCGGCCCAGTACCACACCGCAAACATCAGCGCCATGGTTTCGATCAGCACGGCTCGCCCGTAGAAAATGTACAGCGGACAGGTCAGCACCAGGACGAGAACCGGCCACCGCCGGCCGGGCGGCACGCCCCACTGTCCCAGGAGCACGAACAACGCGGGAAGAGTCAGGTACAGGCACACGATGCTCACGAGACGCCCCGATTTGGTGATGCCCAGGCCGGTGGTGTCGCTCACCGCCACGACCGTCCACTGATACAGCGGAAACTCCATCGGCACCGACCAGGGCTTGCCCAGCACCGGCGTGGGATAGGCGATCGGAAAATTTCCATCCTGCTGGATGAAGTACGCCGACAGCGCCGTCTGGGCCTGCCGAAATTCCATGCCGGGCAGGTTCTTGCTTTGCCAGCCCACGGACTCGCCCCAGACGTTGAACGCGACCGCCAGCGCGAGGAAAATCAGCCCGACGCGCGTTTCCCGGGGCGAAGGCGCGGCGGGGACGGGTGAAGCCATTGCGACGAGCAAGAATGGCCCCGTTGGTTTGCCAACGCGAAAGTTGCGCCACCCGGCGCGGTGCCGGCCTTACGCGTACCGGTCGATGAAGTTGCGCTTCACGGCGTGGCCCGACACTTCGCGGCCGCCATTCGGGAAAGCGATCACCGATTTGTCCGGCAGTCCGGCTTCGAGCATCGAGTTGACCTCGTCCACCCGGCTGGCCACCTGCGGCACCATCTCCTCGAGCGCCGACGGCGTGAGGTTCATGGAGCGAAGGAGAGCGGCGTCCGGCATCGGCGGGGCCTCGTCCTTCGAGCACACGGCATTTCGGAGCCACTTCGAAACATGGAGCAGGCAGGCAAATTCGAAATGCGCGGCCGTGCCGCGCGGCAGGTACTGCCAGCGCACCGGCTCCGACATCACCGCGGGGAACTCCCACCAGCGGAGCAGCGCCGCGCCCGCCTCGGCATTGTGGAAGCCCAGGACGGTCCGTTCGGTCTCGCAGGTCTCGAGCGGCAGCGCGCTCGGGCCAAAGTTAATCGTGTGCTGCTGCGTGAAGGCCCACTCGTCGATTGCCACCATGCCGACCGAATGCAGCAGGCCGATCGTGTAGGCGATGTCGCGGTCGAGTTCCAGTTTCCCGGCAAAGATTTCCGCGGACAGAGCGCACGCCACCGCGCCGTGCCAGAGCTGATCGGCCTCCATCCCGTAGGCGGCGAGCGGACGGACCAGCACCTGGGACGCCACCGCATTGGCAACCAGTTCAAAAACATTGTCGTAGCCGACCCGGTTGACGGCCTCCTCCACGGTATAGCAGCGCGAACCATGGCTGTAATACGCGCTGTTGCCGATCTGCAGGACGCGGGCGGCGATGCCGGGATCCACCCGGATCAGCCCGACCACCTCGGCCATGGACGAATTCGGATCCGTCAGCAGCGTCTTCAGCCGCGGCAGCACCCGTGGCGCCGACGGCAAATGCCGCAGCCGCCGGACAACCTCATCAGGGGTCAGGCGGTAGGCGAACGGGGCGGCGGAGTTCCGCGGGTACATGTCCTCTTACATCGGCCCAAGACCGGGGAACTTTCGTCCGGAATCAAATTGCTTCAGCGCCATCCCTTTTGTGCCGATACGAGGGAGAGGAATCCCCTTTTCCCATGGAAGAGCTCTCGGCCAGCCATCGTCGAAAGTTTACCGGACGGACGTGCAGCCTGCATCTCAACGATGTGACTCAGCACGCGATCGCGCTTGCGCTGACGCGGGCGGAGGCGGCGCTGGCCGAGGGGCGTTTGCTCAGCCCGACCGAGGCCATGGCCCTGGCTGGCGGAGACGCCAGCACGCGCGAAACGCTTTTTTCGCTGGCGCGGGCCGTCGCTTGGGAAACCGGCGGCAACCAGGACGACATCCTCTGCCGCCTCGGCGAGCGTTATCCGGATTATGCGTGAGGCAGCCGTGAGCGTTAGGCTTTAAGTTCCAAGTTCGGACCGCCTCGCTTTGTTCGAAGGTCGAAATTATTGCCGGGGTCAGACAATCGGTGATAAGCTGTAAGCATTAAGCCGGAATAGGAATGCCTCAGCTCTTTTCAGGAAATCGTTGCCGAGGTCCCCGCGCCCGATCGTCGCTTACCACCCGAAATCGTTTCCCGGTGTAAATATTAAAGCTTACGGCTTACCGCTTAAAGCTAGCGCCTAAACCTTGCCGCTTACGGCTTGGAGCGGCTCATCCATGCTTCTGATAAATCTTCTGCAGCATCGACGGATCCGGCGCCGGGCCGGCGGTCGCCGGCAGCCGGTTGCCCGACAGACTGACCCGCAGAAGGAGCTGCTCGTTTTCGCGATCGAGCTGAAGAACCTGGAGAATCCGGGCGCGCGTCTTTTCCACCGCCTGCCGGAAGTTCGCGGCGTTCACGCCCTCCCGCGACGCCGTGCGCAGTGCGGCCAGGGTCTCGTCGAGGCGCGCGAGCAAGGCGCGCTTGCGTTCGATCAGGGACGCATCGGGCGCCCGTCGGTGTTGCTGCAGGAAACTGTTTTCGTCGAGCGCGAGCTGGTGCAGCTCATCGCATAGTTGCTGGTGCAACTGCAGGGCTTCCATCGGCGTCATGGGGAGGGGGAGGTGGAGCCGGCGGCACCGGACGCTGGCCGGTGGTCGTCGCAAAGAGGGTGGTGAGTTCACGGTCAGCTTGCTCATTCCAATTGAGATGGGCAAGGCGCCATGTCGCCATGTGGTTCAGTTCCGCGAGTTCCGGAGACAACGGGGTTTTGGGCGCCGTGGTTTCGTCGATGATGCCCTGATAGGCCTGGCGGGCCCGGTCCGTCAGGCGCAGGCGCTCATAGCACAGCGCCATCTGGTAGTTCACGGGCAGACGCCACGGCGTTTCCGGGGTCAGAGCGGCCAGACCCTGATAAATGGCGAGCGCGTTGAGCGTGTCGCCGTCCTGGAAAAACTCGTTCGCGAGCTGGTTGCCGGTCCGGCGCTGCCAGTAGGACCAGCTCTTCGGATCCGCCTCGGACGTCGCCTGTTCGTGGCGCAGGAGCGCGAGCGTTGCGGCCATGGCCTCGTCGGTGCGCTTGAGCTGCCGCAGCGTGGTCGCAAGAAGATAGCGGGCCTCGGGTCCGTTCTCGTCGGCGGGCCATTGATCAAGATACGAACGCAGGGTCGTCACGGCGCCCTCGAGATCTCCCGACAGTTGCAGCGCGCAGGCGCACTTGAAATGGGCCCGGGCGCGGTCGGCCGGCGCGAGGTCGAGCAGGCGGAGCCGGCCAAAGAACTTGCCGGCCTCGGTGTATTCACCCGCGGCGAAATGCGTCTCCGCGATCTCGAACTGCGCCGTCCGGGCCAGAAGCTGGTAGTGTTCGAATCCCTCCGACGAAAGCTTCAGGGTCGCATTGATGACATTGTAAAACGTGTTGATCGCCATTTTGTAGGCGCCCATCGACCGCAACGTGCGTCCGAGATCCAGCATGGCATCCGGAATCCGCGGGTCTTCCGCGAACTCCTTGATGAACTTCTGATAGATCGCGGCCGCCTTCGTCAGATTGGATTCGAAGCGATAGGTGCGCGCCAGCCCCAGCAACGCGTTCTTCTGATCGGCGTGGCTGTATTCCGACGATCTGAGGATCTGCCGATAGGCGATCTCTGCAGCGGAAAAATCCTTCCGGTCGGTCAGGGTCGCGCCCAAAGCGAGCAGCCCCTTGGCCTCCTGGGCCTTGAGTTCAGCCAGGCGGTCGACGCCCTCGTGGGCGCGGGGCGCCGGGGCCGCGTCACCGGCCGCGGCCAGGAAGGGAGTGGCGGCCGCCGTCAGGAGGACGATCGCGACGGCGGAAAGGGACTGGCGGGTTCGGCTCATTGCTGGCGATAGGAGGCGGAACTGGGCGGAAGCTTGCCTGGCTCTGCCGGCGTCGGCGCCACGATCACGTCATTGGGGTTCGGCCCGGCGCCCGGAAATTGAAAATAAGGAAGGAAATCCTCCGCGTGCACCTTGGCGCGCGTTTCGTCCGGCAGGATGGCGGCCGGAGGTGTCGCCGATTTGTCGGCCGGCATTGGCGGCTTGGCGTCGTGCGGTTCCGCGGACTCCGAAGTCGGTTCGGCGCCCGGATCGGAGGCGATCACGGCGGAAGGCACGATCACATCGGGTTTTTCGTGCGGCGCATGAATGGTGACCGGACCGGATCCCGCCGGAATGGCCGGCTTCGGTGCCGGCGGCGGAGGATAGACGGGTGCCTCGGCGAAGCGCAACGGCGAGGCCATCACGACCGTAAGGTACGGACGGGATTCGCGGGCTGCCCGCACCGAGAGGGGCAACGGCAGGGCCGCAGCGGCGAAGGACGCGAAACGCAGCAACCGGGTCGCCAGGAAATAGCAGAGCTGGCGGAGGCGTGCGGCGCGCCGCAGGTGAACGCTGGGATTCATGCACAAGGAAACGGTCCAGATATTTGGATCGCCCTGATTCACCTTGCAGGAGAATCGGCTGGGCCGCCGTTTACTGTAATGAATTCGCATCATTGCGGGTGTTACTCCATCCATGGGTCGGATTGTCGCGCTCCGGCCGTCAGTTTTTGATCTCCTGGCCTTCGAGCAGGGCGCGCAGGTTGCGGCCGAGCTCGTCAAGCGTGTATGGTTTCCGGACAAAATGGCGCTGGCCAAGGCGTTCGAACTCGGTCCGGGCCTGGGGCGTCAGGTGACCCGTGAGGACGAGGACTTTGACATCCGGCCGCGTCGCGCGCAGCACGCGCATGACCTCGATGCCGGACGCGCCCGGCATGTTCAGGTCGAGGAGGACGGCCGAGAATTGGCGGGACGGATCGGCAAGCTTTTCGATCGCGTCGAGGCCGTCGGTGGCGCTCGTGACCCGGTAACCCTTGCGGCTCAGCGCGGCTTCGAGCAGGAGACGCAGCGGCGCCTCGTCGTCGACCACGAGCAGGGATTCGGCCCCGCCCGGAAAGTCCGTGGCACGAATCGCCGCCGGAGGGATGACGGCATTGTCGATGAGCGGGAGATAGACCTTGAAGGTGCTTCCGACGCCGGGCTGGCTCTCGACTTCGATCGCGCCTTCGTGGCTGGCCACGATTCCATACACCACGGCGAGCCCGAGGCCCGTCCCCTGGTTGACCGCCTTGGTGGTGAAGAATGGCTCAAAGATCCGCGCCCGCACTTCCGGAGTCATGCCCGTGCCGGTGTCGCCGAGTGCGAGGCAGGCGTAGGGGCGACCGGCCTGCAGCACCGCCGGGAGCGCGGTTTCCGGCACGCGCGTGGTGGTGAGGGTGATCGTGCCGCCCGACGGCATCGCGTCGCGCGCGTTGACGCACAGGTTGAGGATGATCTGCTGGAGCTGGTTCTGGTCGGCGAACAACGGCTGCAACTGCTCGTCGAGGGCGAAGGTGAACGTGATGTTGCGCGGGAACGTCTCGGCCAGGAGCGCGACCAGGTCGCGGGCGTGCTGGTTGAGATCGAGCGGCGCAAACCGGACTTCCGCCTTGCGGCTGAAGGTGAGGATCTGCCGGACCAGTCCGCTGGCGCGTTGGGCGGCCCGCTTGATCTCGCGCACGCTGCGCTGGAGGGTGGGGGCGTCGCCGGGATTGAGCAGGGCCAGCTCGGCAAAGCCGTTGATCACGGCGATGATGTTGTTGAAGTCGTGCGCGATGCCGCCGGCGAGCGTGCCGAGGCTTTCCATCTTCTGCGCCTGGCGGAGCTGGTCCTCGAGCAGGCGCCGTTCGGTAATGTCCTCGCGCATGCACAGGAGATTGGTGACCTCGCCCGCGGCATTGCGGAGGCACGAGACCTGGGCCGACTCCCACGTGCGCTTGCCATCGGGCCGCTGGCGCGAAACTTCGCCGCGCCATTCGCCGCCAGCCTGGACCGTTTCCCAGAACTGCTGGTACGAGGCCTCGTCCGGATGTCCTTCGCGGAGCACCTGCACGCCGCGCTCGAGGATCTGCTCGAGCGTATAGCCGGTCACCTGCGTGAATTTTCCGTTCACGTACTGGACCCGGCCCTCGGCGTTCGTGATCGCGATGGCGATCGGTGACTGCTCCACCGCGCTGGAAAGCTTGAAATACTGCTCCTCCGCCACGCGCTGGCGGGTGATGTCATGGCCCACGGCGCGCACGCCGATGATTTTCCCCTCGCGGTCGGCGAGCGCGGACTCCTCCCACGCGATCCAGCGCCAGCCCTGCGGGGTCAGCCAGCGGCTTTCCCGTGCGCTCGCGCTTGCCACCGGCCGGGCCTCGCGGCTGCCCTTGGCGAGCGCCGCGGCGTCGTCCGGATGCATGAACGTCGAAGCCTGCCGGCCCGTCAGTTCGGAGACCATGCAGCCGAATTTGCGCGCGAACGACCGGTTGGCGGCCAGAATCCGGCCCGCCTCGTCCCGGCAATACACGAGTGCTGCGCTGCCCGCCCACGCGCCGAGAATATCCTCCGGCGGCGGGAACGCAGCGGCACCCGCGATAGAATCGCAACTCACGACAGACATGCATCCCTG
>DASYDZ010000084.1:0-13823 GCA_036499305.1 Candidatus Didemnitutus sp. | reverse complement strand
AAGATTGACGATGGTGCGGCCGCGCAGCGCCGGCACTTTCTTGACCTTGCGGTCGAGGATGCCGCGAAATGCGCCGGCCGTGGCCAGCACCTGGTTGATCTCGGTCCTGGTGAGATCCTCGATCGTCAGGAGATGTTTGCGATGCCAGGCCAAGAGGAAGTGGGGTTTCAGGTTTTGGCGAGCGCGGCCCTGGCCTTCGGGGTTTTCGCCGACGTGACGAGGATCTCGTCCTCGCGACGGTCGGAAGGATGAAGCTGCACCACGACCTTCTCGTCCTCGCCGGCTTCGAGCGTGAGGCCGACGTAATCCGGGGCGAAGGGCAGGCGCCGGCCCGGGCGGTCAACCAGGGCGGCCAGTTCGACGCGTTCGGGCCGGCCGTGATCGAAGAGTTCGTCGAGCGCGGCCTTCACGGTGCGACCGGAGAAGATCACGTCGTCAACGAGGATCACGGTCGCCCCGTTCACGTCATGCGGGATGAGCGTGGAGGCGAATTCCTTCGGAATCGGGTGATGGCTGATGTCGTCCCGATGAAACGAAATGTCGATCGTGCCGGTGCCGCATTTCAGTCCCGCGGCGCGCAGGCCTTCCGCCAACCGGGCCGCGAGGGGGATGCCCCCGTTGGCGATGCCGAGCAGGAGCAGGTTCCTGGTCCGCGGGTGGCGCCCGGTGATCGAGGAAACGAGCCGCGCCACGGCCTGTGCGACCGCATTGGCGTCGTGTTTCTTCGGGGTGCCCACGAGCCTGTGGTATTGGGGCAGGCGGCTGGTGGCGTAAAGCGGAATCGGCGTGCTCAGGGCGGCGCCGGCCGGTGAAAATTGGGAGATGAGAATCGAGGCAAGCCCTTGGGTGTGGAACCCCTCCGCGCCGCCCCGGTTGACCGGGCCGTCCGTCCGACCCGAGCTTCGACTTTTCGACGGGACGAACCCGGGTCAGGCCGGCAGCGGGGTGATCGTGTCGGGCGCCTCGTGGCGAACATTGTTCATCCGGGGATCGACGCGGCAGCGCTCCATCAGGGCCGCCGGCAAGGGACGGCACAGGCGGGCAACGGCCTCGGGTGCGAGAGCGTCATGCCCGATCCACAAGGGCGCGGTGTGGGGGCCAAGGATGACCGGCATGCGATCGTGAAACGACTCGAGCAGTTCGTTGGGCTGGGTGGTCACAATGACGAAACCCGCGGGCCGCCACGATTCCTTGGGCTGCCAAAGCCCGGCAAAACAGAACGGGCGGCGGCCCTTGAGCTGGAGAAAATGGGGCAGCCGCGCGGCTCCGTTTTTTTCCCATTCGAAGAACCCGTCGGCCGGCACGAGGCAGCGCCGATGTGCGGCCGCATCGCGAAAGGTCGGCTTCTCGAGGATGCTTTCCGAGCGGGCCGTGACCATCAACAGTCCGCGTTTTTCCGTCGGTCGTGGCTTCAGGGAGAAGCCAAACGACATCGACACCACATGCCGGCTGCCGTCGTCGACGATCACGGGCACCTCCTGGGTCGGAGCCACGTTGTAACGGGCGGCGAAGCGTTCCGGTTCGAGCGCCGCGCCGAGGGTTTGGCAGAATTCCGCCAGCACCTGCATCTGGGTGAGGGTGTAGCGCGTGCACATCGGCTGAGACCGGAAAAGGCACCCGGAAGCGCCTGTCACGCAAGCACCAATCGCACTCTCGGCGGCGCCCGGCGCACGTCCGGAATATCCTTGCGCCACCCGGGCCGAGTCGTTCACTCCTGACCCCTCGCGGACCCTTAGCTCAGTTGGTTAGAGCGCTTCCTTGACATGGAAGAGGTCACTGGTTCGAGCCCAGTAGGGTCCACCATCCTACGCTCCGTCGGCGCTTCGGATGGCACGGCCGTCCATGGGGAGTAGCGAGCATCGAGCATTCGAGTAGCGAGTAGGGGGCCCGCCAAGGCGCGTTCGATGTCCCAGTTGACCCATGGCGAGGCCGAACCGCGCATTCCATCCCGGCGCTTGAATTTGGCCGGCGATGTGTGCATTCGTTGCGGCGCGATGCTCCAGACGCTTCACATCCACAACCTCGCCCTGCTGGAGGAAGTGGAGCTGGAATTCGAGGCGGGTTTCACGGCGGTGACGGGTGAAACCGGTGCGGGCAAGAGCATCCTTCTGGGCGCGTTGGCCGTGCTGGCTGGCGCCCGGGTGGACAAATCGATCATCCGCCAGGGCGCGCCGGCATGCGAGGTCGAGGCCGCGCTGTTTTTTTCCGATCCGCGGCGCATCAATGCCGCCCTGTCGGCGCTCGGCCTGCCGGCTTGCGACGACGGCGTTTTGATCCTGAAACGGACCCTCCCGCGCGACCGCGCCCCCCGGATTTCGATCAACGGCAGCATGTCCACCCTGGCGGCGCTGCAGGAAATGGGCGGCCTGTGGATCGATTTTCATGGCCCCGGCGAACCACGCCGTCTGCTCAAGGAGGGCGGACAGCGGGAATTGCTCGACCTCTTCGCGCGAAATCAGGCGGCGCTCGAAAGCTATGCGGCGGCCTATCGCCGATGGCGCGAACTCGGGGAAGAGCGGGACCGGCTGGCATCGGCCGAGCGCCTTTCGCCCGATCAAATCGATTTTCTGCGCCAGCAACTCGGAAAAATCGAGGAACTCGACCTGGCCGCGGACGCGATCGCAGCGCTCGAGCGGGATTTTCAGCGCCAGCAGGGCGCCGGTGAAATCATGGAGGTTGCCGGCGGACTCGTCCAGGGCCTCAGCGGGGAGGACGGTGTGCTGGGTCGGATCGCGCAGCTCCTGCGCCTGGCGCGCCAACTCGAGGCGCTCGACGCAGCGAGCAGACCGCTGACGGACCGCCTGCAGTCCGCTTCCGTCGAACTCGGCGATCTCGAGGCGGAATTCTCGTCCCTGGCCCAGTCCGTGCAGTTCGATCCGGAACAGGCCGCCGCGACGCAGGAAAGGATGGATACATGGCTGGATCTGAAACGGCGCCATGGGGCCAAGCTCGACCAGGTGGTCGCAGCGCGCGACGGGATGCAACGCCAGCTCGAGGTGCAGGGCGACGTGGAGGGCGCGCTCAGGCGCCTCGAGGGAGAGATTGACCAGGCCGCGAAGGCGGCGAGGAAGGCGGCGGCCGACCTTCGGGCGACGCGGGAAAAGGCGGCGGCGCAACTCGGGCGGGCTGGAGCGCGCGCGATTTCCGAGCTCGGGTTCAAGAAGGCCGATTTCCGCGTCGAGCTGAAGCCGCTCCCGGAACTGGGTCCCCACGGCGACGTCGGCGTTGAATTCCTTTTCTCCCCCAACGTCGGCGAGGCGCCGCTGCCGCTGCATCGCATCGCCTCGAGCGGCGAACTCGCCCGCGTCATGCTCGCGCTGAAGGCGGTGCTCGCCGCGATCGATGACGTGCCGCTGCTGGTGTTCGACGAGGTTGACGCCAACGTGGGCGGTGAAATCGGCCGCATCGTGGGGGTGCGGATGGCGGACATTGCCGAGCGCCATCAGGTGCTGTGCGTCACGCATCTCCCGCAGGTGGCGGCGCAGGCGGAGAATCACCTGGTGGTGCGCAAGGACCAGTCCGGCGACCGGGCCACGGTGTCGATCGAGGCCCTCCACGCCGACCGCAAGGCGCGGGTGGGGGAGCTTGCACGCATGCTGGGAGATGCCGGGGCGCAGAGTGCCCGCGCGCACGCCGAGGAGTTGCTCCGCGAATGACGGACCGGCCCCGGAAACGGCGGTCTCGCCGGCCGGAAATTTTTGGAAGTTTGGAGTTTGCCGGAGGGCGCCGGACTTGTTCGCATTGCTTCCTGCCCCATGAGTGACGACTCCCGCACGTTTCTGCTCCTGCGCACCGACCGCGCCGGCGGCCTGTCGGCGGAGCAGCAGGGACAGCTCGACCTCGCGCAGGCCGACATGCGGGGCAAGCAGGCCGCCATCCTGGTGGTGGACGATTCCGAGCCGCTGCGCTCGATCATGGTCCTCACCCTCCAGCATCTCGGCTATGGGAACGTGATGGAGGCGGGCGATGGCGTCACGGCCCTGGAACTGCTGTTTGCGCGCGAATTCGATCTCGTGGTGCTGGACATCGAGATGCCGAAACTCGACGGCTACGGCGTGCTGATGGCGCTCGCGAAGGATCCCGTGCGCCGGCACGTGCCGGTGATCGTGACGTCCGGCCTCGACCAAACGGAGGCCGTGGTGCGCTGCATCGAGCTCGGCGCGGAGGATTTTCTGCCCAAGCCCGTGAATTCGGTCATCCTGCGGGCGCGCATCGGTTCCTCGCTGGAACGCAAGCGCCTCCGGGATCTCGAGCGGCTCCGCCTGCTCGAGCTGGCGCAGGAGAAGCAGGCGCTGGAGATCGAAAAGGAAAAATCGGAACGCCTGCTGCTCAACATCCTGCCGCGATCCATCGCGACCCGCCTGCGGCACAGCGAGCGCACGATCGCCGACCGGTACTCGGCGGTGACGGTGCTGTTCGCCGATCTGGTGGATTTCACGGCCCTCACCAACCGCACCGATCCCGAGGAACTCGTGTCGCTGTTGAACGACCTTTTCTCACGGTTCGACCAGATTGCGGACCGCCTGGGCCTCGAGAAGATCAAGACGATCGGGGACAGCTATTTCGTGGTCGGGGGCCTGCCGGAGCGGCGACCCGACCATGCCGAGGCGGTGGCCGACATGGCGATCGCCATGCTGGGCTCGCTCATCGAATTGAACCTGGAGCGGCGCACCAGCCTCGCGCTTCGCCTGGGCATCAACAGCGGGCCGGTGATTGCCGGTGTGATCGGCCGCAAGAAATTCACATACGATCTTTGGGGCGCGACCGTCAATTTTGCCAGCCGCCTGCAGTCGTCGAGCCTCGAGGGGCGGATCAACGTTTCGGATGCGTCCTACCAGTTGCTGAAGGACAAGTTCGACTTCACCCCGCGGGGGACGGTGTTTTCGAAGGGTGTCGGGGAGGTGAGCACGTACCTTCTCGACGGACGCAAGGGTGGCAGCCGGTCACCCCTGCCGCGCCCTTACTAGGCGTCCACCCGAATGGCCCGCGAAACACGCGGACGACACGAAATCGTCGATCCTGTGAAAAGCAGAGATTGAGGAATTGGACTCTACCGGAGACCGCAATGTTCGCGGAATCCTATCACCGGGCGGCGGCGAATTCGTGTTACGATTTTCGCGGCTGGCGAGGCCGACGCTTGGCCGAGATTGATTGGATCACCAGCGTCCGTTTCGATCCGGGCGGATAAGGCGTGCGGGAATGGACGATCGCGGAAGCGATGAGCGACTTCACCTTCGGGTCATCGAGTTCACGACCGGTTTCGAGGTGCAGGCTACGGACCTGTTTGCCGCCGCCGCGAAGGAGTCGGTCGGGGTCCGGCAGCTTCGCGCCATGGATGAAACAGACTCCCATGCCACGTGCGTAGATCGCCAGCGAAAGCACGGCATCCGAGGGGCGCGCGGTCGGGGAGAAGCCCACGACGAGGAAGTTGTAGTTGTCGTAGACCATCTCGATCGACGGCGGAACGAGCCGGCGGAGTCCCCGCAGCGCCACCGTGGCGCGGCGGGCGATCTCGGGCGTGAACTCCGCGAGGAAGCCGGCGAGCTGGTGGGCGGGGGAATCCGTCCGGGCCGGCCGCGGAGAGGTTTTTTTCACGGCGCGAAGGGAAAGGGCGCGAAGGTCGCGCTGCGGGGATGTTCGCTGAGGAGGACATCGACCGTCTTCCCGCCGATGGACGATCCGAGGACCGTCGCGAGGGTGTGGTGGTATTCGGCGAGGATCGGATCGAGGTTGTCGAGCGATTCGCCGCCGGGGGAGTCGCCGTAATTCTCGAACAGGTGACGGAATTCCAGCAGCGTGATCGTCTCGAGCGGGCGGGCGGGCTGGTGCCGGTAGTCGGTGGGCTCCCGGCCGGGGCCCGGCGGCAGCTGCGTGATCAGGCCGAGGTCGCACAGGCGGTTGAGACTTTCGTTCAAGATCTGGGCGGGAACGCGGATATGATTGGCCATCTCGCTGGCGGAAAACGCCGGGCCGCACGCCTTGAAGCGGCGCGCGATCAGCAGCAGCACGAGGAGCGAAAGGCTTTCCCGCGTGGATTCATTCAGGCTGTGCCAGGCCACCCGGCTGCTGCGGAAGTGCACATTCTGGACGGCATAGGTGAGCTGGCCCCCGACGATGACGAAAAACCAGAAGACATAGAGGCCGAGCATGAGGATCGGGAGGATGCCGACGGAACCGTAGAGGCTCCTTTGCACGAAAACCTGACGGAAATAGAGAAACGCGAGATAGTTGTTGAGAAACAGCAGGCCGGTCACGACGAGCGCGCCGAACAGCGCCGAGCGCCAGGCCACGCGGGTGTTCGGCACGAGGCGATAGAAGAGCGTCAGGATGATGACCAGCAGCACGAGGGAGCTGGAAGGCAGCATCCACACAAACACGCTCTTCAACTGGGCACCGAGCGGGATCTTTTCAAAAAAGACGTTGATGATGGCGCCGGCCGACAGAAGCGTGAGCGAGGTGAAGAACACCAGCGCCCCGAGCGTGATGGCGCTCCAGTAGTAGACGATCCGGGCGAGCCAGCTTCGCCCGCGCCGGACGCCCCAGATGTCGTTGAACGTGTTTTCAATCGTGGTGAAAAGCTGGACGACGATGATGAGCAGCGTGAAGACGCCGATGAGGCCGGCGGCGCCCGAGCGCGAATTGGCGATGAAGTTGGAGATGAGCTTGACCAGTTCGGGATCGGGCTGGCCGGTGGCCATGACGCTCGCTCCCGCCTCGCGGGCATCGGCGCGGTCGAGCTGCCCGATCTGCGGGGCGATGACGCCGAGGGCGCGGGTCAGGCTGCGGGCGGCGAGGGTGGGGTCCTGATTCCCGAGGGCGAAGCCGGAGATGAGCACCGCGAGGGCGACCAATGGTCCGAGACTGAGCAGCGAGCTGTAGCTCAGCGCCGCCGAGCGGATGGCCACATGGATTTCGCGCAGGCCCGAGATGGTGATGGAGGCCACCCGGACCCCGGCAAAAAACCGCCCCCGCATTGAACGGTCGCGCGTTGCCGCGGTAACCCAGATGTCACGCTGCCAGAATTGGCGCAGCCGGGACTGGACGCTGGCGAGGAGAGGCATGCCCGCCACGAATGCCGGCGGCCGCCTAGGAAATCGACATGGTGGCGAGGGCCGCCATGCCGCACACCCCGGCCAACACGGCCACTCCGAGAGGGATGTACGTCAGGAAAATGGTGCAGAAATAGAGGCCCGCCGTGCCGGCGATCAGGGCCATGAGTCCATTGAGGTTGTCCTGCGTCCAGAAAATGAACCCCAGGAAGCCCAGGCCGAAGACGGCGCGAAAGCGCACGAAGGGATAAAGCTGGATGAGGCCGAGCAGCAGCAGCACGGCCAGGACGGCGTCGAGCACGCCAAGGATGATCAGCGGCTTCGCGAGGATCTTGGCCGTGTCCATGGCGATCACGGAATCGATGCTCGGCAGCACGAGGGCGGTGGCGCTGAGAAACATCGTGGCGGCTGCGCCGCGGGTGCCCCAGACGGCCGCCTGCATCATCGAGATGCTGCGGTCCTTCTTGCCCTTGGTCTCCTCGGTCTTGCCTTCGGCGGCGGCGAGGAACTGCTCCACCGTGATCGGAGGCGCGCTATCGTTCACCTCCTGGTTGACCGGCATGAATTCCTTGGGCTTGAAGCCCAGCTTCCTCTTCTCCGGCCAGAGCGCTGCCTTCATCTCCGCGCTGCCGCCGATTGCGAGCCACTGTTCCGACGTGGCGTCGTAGTAATAGGTTTCCGCCGTGACCTGTCCCGCCTCGGCGAGAGACGTCAGTTGTTCCAGCGTGAACGGTCCGCGGGCCTCGGCATCGTTGATTCCGCGGACATAGTATTCCTGGACGGCCATGGCGGGTATGTTGGGGGGCGCTTCCGGCGCGGCAAGTGTGAAGTGGGTCCGGGACGGACCGGAGATTGTGAATCGATCGATAAAATGACCGGGTGCGTGGATACGCCGGCCCGGATCCTACATGCGTTCCAGCGTGCGCAGACCGAGGAGATGAAGCCCCGTTTCGAGGACGATCAGGCAGCGATGGCAGAGGAGGAGGCGCCGGGCGCGGATCGGCGGGTCATCGACGATCACCTTGTCGGCCGCGTAGAACGTGCTGAACGCACCCGCGAGCTCGAACAGATAGAGGCAAAGAAAATGCGGGCGGAGCTGCGCGGTGGCGAGCTGGACCCCGTCGGCGAACTGGACCAGCTTGCGCGCCAGCGCCAGTTCCTGCGGGGTTTCGGGCGCGGTCGCGTCGGCCACCGGCGGGTGGGACGGGTCGAGTCCGGCCTTGCGGAATATCGAGCGGATCCGGGCGACCGCGTAGAGCAGGTAGGCGGCGGTGTTGCCCTCGAGGGAGATCATCTTGTCCCACGAGAAGACATAGTCGCTCGACCGGTTCTGTGACAGGTCCGCGTACTGGACCGACGCCACGCCGACGACATCGGCAATGGCGCGCCGTTCGGACTCGGTGAAGTCGGCGCCGCGCTCGGCGACGAGCTGGTAGGCGCGTTCCCGGGCCTCGTCGAGCAGGTCCTTCAGGCGGATGTTGTCGCCGCTCTTGGTCTTGAGCGGTTTGTTGTTTTCGCCGAGCACCGTGCCGAAATCGACATGCTCGAGGCGCGGCTGCCGGCGGCCGGTCCGCTCGAACCATTTCCGCACCGTGAGAAAGAGCTGCTGCAGGTGGTCGCCCTGGCGGAAGTCGATCACATACGCCGTTCCATCAGCGTGGAAGTGTTCGCTGCGGTAGAGGGCGGTCGCAAGGTCGCTGGACGCATAGTTGGCGGCGCCGTCCCGCTTGCGGATGATGAACGGCTGCGTGGCGAAGCGCGGGTGCTCGGGATGAAACACGACGAGCGCACCCTGGCTCTCGACCGCGAGGCCGCAGTCCACCAACTCGCGATACACGCGCTCCACCTTGTCGTTGTAGAAACTCTCGCCGAGCGTGACGTCGAACTTGATCCCGAGCTGGTCGTAGATCGCCTGGAACGCGGCGAGCGAGACCTCGTTGATCCGCGTCCAAATCGCGAGATTCTCCGGATCGCCGGACTGCAGCTTGACGAGTTCCTGCTGGGCTTCGGCGAGCGCGGCGGGGTCGGACTCGGCGGCCGCATTGCCCACCTTATAGAGCCGTTCGAACTCCTCGAGCGGATCGGCGGCAAATTTCTCCCGGTCGAGCGCGCGCCGATAGGCCCAGATCAGCTTGCCGAATTGGGTGCCCCAGTCGCCGATATGGTTGTCGCGGATGACATGGGCTCCACTGAAGGCGAGCAGCCGGCAAACCGCTTCCCCGATCACGGCCGAGCGAAGGTGGCCGACGTGCATTTGCTTGGCCGTGTTGGGTGACGAATAGTCCACCACCCAGGTCTGGCCCGTGCGCTCGGTCGCGGCGGAGGCGCGCAGGTGATCCTCCGAGTCGAAGGCCTGGAGCCACGCCAGCAGGGCGGCGGGTTTCAGCCGAAAATTGATGAAGCCCGGCCCCGCCAGCGACACCTCGAAGGCGGATGCGATCTCGGGAGGCAGGTTGCTGACCAGTTGCTGGGCCAGGGCGCGCGGATTCTGCTTTTCCTTCTTCGCCCACGCCAAGGCGCCATTGGCCTGGTAGTCGCCATGGGCGGGATCGGCGACCCGGACCTCGGGATCAAAGCCGCGTTCGGCGAGGCCGAAGGGCGCAGATGCTGATTTCAGCGAAGAATCCAGCGATCGGGCGAGATGGAAAGGGACGGTCACGGGGCGGATTCAGGAATCGCGCTTGCCATTGGGCAAGAACGATTTTGGAAGCTCCTAATGCTTGCGGATGGGGCGGGTTCTGGATATATTATGAATGTGCCGGAAGGGCATTATTGTCTCGACTATTTAAGCAAAACTTATTGGCTCTGCGACCTTTGCGTCACCGGGTTCCGTCCACTTTGCACACACGCTAGTGAGTAACAACTCAATGAGAAAACGTCCTATCCCGACTCGGCGGTTCATCAAGCCGTCGTTCACATCCCTGATCGAGAAGAAGCGCGATAACAACGAATTCAGCCAGGAAGAGATTCGTTACATCATCGACTCCGTTCTCGATGGGGAGATGCCGCAGCACCAGCAAGCGGCACTGTTGATGGCGATTTACTTCGCCAATATGTCGGCCCAGGAGACCGCGATTCTCACCGAGGAAATGATGCTCTCGGGCGAGGTCATCGACCTGTCCCACATCACCAAGCCGAAGATCGACAAATATTCCACCGGCGGCGTGGGCGACAAAACCGCCCTCGTGCTCGCGCCCCTGGCCATGGCCAGCGGCGTCGTGGTCCCGATGATGTGCGGGGTGGAGCAGCAGTACGTGATCAACACGCTCGACAAGCTCGCGGCGATCCCGGGCTTCAAGAGCCACATGACGATCCCGCATTTCGTCGACCAGCTCGCGCGCGTCGGCGGCGCGATTGCCGAGCAGAGCAAGGAACTCGCCCCGGCCGACCAGATTTTCTACGAACTCCGCCTCGAGACCGGCACGATCCCGAGCCTCCCGCTCATCACCGGCAGCGTTCTTTCCAAGAAGCTCGCCGAGGGGGCCGAGGGGCTGGTGATCGACGTGAAATGGGGCAACGGCTCCTTCATCAAGGACCTCGAGCAGGCCAAGCAGCTCGCGCGCTCCATGACCCGCGTCGGGCGCTCCATGAAGCGCCGATGCGTGGCGCTCGTGACCGACATGAACCAGCCGCTCGGCGACACCGTCGGCACGGCCTTGGAAGTGAAGGAAGCGATCGCACTCCTCCGCGGCGAAGGTCCCGAGGACATGAAGGAAGTCGTCCTGAAACTGGGCATGGAGATCGTCCGCCTCGCGGGCGTCGCCGGCTCGACCCTTTCGGCCAAGCAGACCGTCCAGCGGCACCTCACCGACGGTTCGGCGCTCGAGAAGTTCAAGGACATGGTCAAGGCGCAGGGCGGCGACGCCTCGTTCATCGACCATCCGGAGAAATTTCCGACCGCGCGGCACATTCGCAAGCTGCCGGCTCCGAAGCGCGGCTATGTGCACACGATCAACGCCGCCTTCATCGCGCAGGGCGTCTCGATCCTCGGTGCCGGCAAGGACAGCCACGGACGCATCGACCACGCGGTCGGCGTTTCCGAGATCAGGAAAGTCGGCACGCAGGTCAAGCAGGGCGAGCCGCTCATGATGATCCATTACAACGACGAGGCGAAGCTCGAGCAGGCGCTCGAGTATTTCAAGACCGCCTACCGCCTCGCGCCCAAGCGGCCGATTCCGCCGCCGCTCATCGTTGAGCGAGTCGCCTGATCCATTTTCTACCCGCCATTGCTTTCGGCTTGTAGATTGGCCGGCCGGTACCGCGTGTGCCGGCCGGCTTTTTTTTGGCTGGGTCCGCCGCAGGTTGGAGCCGGCATCCTGTCCGGCGGCGGGGCTCAAAGGCCCATGATCCGGAGCCGCCAGCGACGCAGCTCGGACTGAAAAACGTAGAGCATCGACAGCACCGTTGCGGCGATTGCGGCGCCCGCGG
This sequence comes from Candidatus Didemnitutus sp., assembly GCA_036499305.1. Classification (GTDB taxonomy): domain Bacteria; phylum Verrucomicrobiota; class Verrucomicrobiia; order Opitutales; family Opitutaceae; genus Didemnitutus. Next base: position 2,346 of record DASYDZ010000084.1, on the reverse strand, counting down.
CGGGACTGCCGAGCAAACCCACCGCCTCCCGAAGTTCGCCATCGACTCCGGTCAGGTCGATCGATGCCGCCGGGGCCGCCAGTGCCATGGCCAGCGCGACTGCGGCCCCGAGTGCCGCCGCGAGCAGGCAAAGCAGCGTCCGTTTCGAGGCGCGCGCCGGGGTGCCCCCCGGCAGTCGCGCGAGCACGCCGGCGGAAAATCCATCGTCCGACAAGGGGCGCAGCGCGGCGTTCGCGCCCAGCCACTGGCCGAACAAATCGGGATCGGGCGGATCGGGTTTCAATGGGTCGGGTTCCATGGGGCAAGATGACGGCGGAGACTGTCGCGGCCGCGGTGAAGATGGGTTTTTACGGTTCCAAGTGGAATTTGGAGAATCGCGGCGGCCTCGTCATGGGTGAACCCCTGCTGATGACAAAGGTGCACGACGGTGCGTTCCTCGGGGGAGAGCGCGAGAAGCGCTTTTTCCAGATCGGCCCGAAAATCGGCGGCCGGCGCGGGCGAGGGCTCGGGTTCGAGGGTGTCCAGGTGCTCTGCCTCGAGTGAAATCGCCCGGGGTTTGCGCCGGTCGTTGCGCCAGAGATTGTGGGCGATGCCGAGCAACCAGGTGGAAAAGGAAGCCCGCCGTTCGAAACGCGCCAGACCGCGGTAGGCCCGCAGAAACGTTTCCTGGGCCAGGTCGTCCGCCTGGGCCGTGTCGCCGCGGGTCAACCGCCGCAGGAAATGGCGCACGGACGACTGGTGGGAGCGAACCAGGGCCCCGAAGGCGGAGCGGTCGTCCGCTGCGACCGCGCGGGCGATGAGCTCCGCTTCCGTCACGTGCGGGGCGTCGAATCATTTTTTCCACCGAAGGCCAGGCTTGCGATCCCATAAAGCAGCAGGGCGACGCCGATCAGGCCGGGGATGGCGCCGGCGAAACGAAGGAAATAGAGGTTCATCGCGGTGAAGAAAAGATAGATGCCGCCCCCGACCCCGATCAGGATCAGGCCGGCGCGAAGATCATCGGAACGCGCTTCCGGCTTCGACGCCGGCTTCATGCCCTCGGGCATCGGCGGAAGGGGCTGCCCCTTTTCGAGGGCGAGGCGGGCGGTCTCGTGCCAGAGTTCCTGCTGTCGCTGGGAATGTTTCAGTCCGAACACGATCGCGGAGGTGCCGACCACGATCGCGACCAGGAAGCCGCCGGCGACCGAGACGAGCGCGACCCAGGGAATGCTGGCGATGTCGCCGATGACGTGGGACCAGGCGCCTTGAAGGGCGGGAAGAACGGTGCTGGAAACCGACGACGCGAGAACCGGGGAGAGATTGAGGGATAAGTTCATGGGATGGGTACGAAAGTGAGTGTCACCAGGCTTCGGTTTGGATTCAAAAATCTTCGCCGACCGGACTGATCTTTCGGCGCCGGGCTTTTCCTTTGCCCTGCATGGCTTTGCCTCTTTGCGTGGGGCGATGGCCGATACCGACGAAAAGCCGCGCCGCGCGCCGCCCGACCGCTCCACCTGGGCGCGACCGTGGGCGCAGTTGAAGTTCGTCACGTTTCAACCCGCCATTTTTCCCAAGATGCTGGGCGAGGTCTCGCGCGAGGCCCGTCCGGGCGATTTGGTGTCGGTCTACGACAAGTTCGGCGAACGCCTCGGCCTCGGGCTGTTCAATCCGCGCGCCAAGATTCCGCTGCGGGTGGTGACCCACACTGCGGCGCCGCTGGGTGAGGAGTATTTCGAGGGCGCCCTCCGGCGCGCGGTCGGCTTGCGGCGGGACCAGTTCAAGCTCGATGCCACAACCGACGGCTACCGCGTGGTCAACTCGGACGGCGATGGGCTGAGCGGCCTGACGATCGATCGCTATGCCGACACGATTTATTGCGACGTGACATCGCTGGGCATGTTCCAGCGGCTCCCGGCATGGCTCCCCTTGCTCCACGAACTGCTGGGCACGCGCCATGTGCGGGTGCATGTCGACCATGACCTCGGCAGCCTCGAGGGCATCAAGCCGTCGGCGATGAAGGGAATAACGGCCTCGGCGCCCAACCGCGTTCGCATCCATGAAAACGGCGTGACGTTCGAGGTCGATTTTGCCGAGGGCCACAAGACCGGTTTTTTCTGCGACCAGCGGGACAACCGCCGCCGCTTCGGGACGCTGGTGGCCGGGGCGCGCGTCCTCGACCTGTGCAGCTACACGGGCGGATTCTCGATCAACGCCGCCTTGGGCGGCGCCGCGGACATCACGGCGGTCGATCTCGATGAGAAAGTCATCGCGCAGGGACGCCGCAACGCGAACTTGAACCAGGTCCCGCCGAACCGGCTGAAATGGGTGCACGCGGACGCCTTTGCCTATGCGCGCCAGATGCAGAAG
>DASYDZ010000083.1:0-33876 GCA_036499305.1 Candidatus Didemnitutus sp. | reverse complement strand
ATACTTTGCCGCACACACCAAGTGATACATCAGCACCGACACATTGTGCGGCTTGTGGATATACCGACTCTCCATCCCTCATCTTCCCATCCATCCAAGCCGGAGCAAGCTCCGGGGTATGGGACCCACAGTGAATCAAATGGTGGAGCGTGTTGTCCTCCTCAACGCACTTCGGTTCGCGAACGTGTTGAGACAGCACGTTCCACCCCCCAACCGCCTGAGTCCGGCTCAGGACGGGCGAGCCCGCCCTGCCTCAAGCGTCCTCTTCTATCCGCTGCCTCGCCCTCACGCCGATCCCTCGCCGAGGCGCCGCAAAAGTTCGTACGGGTACAATCCGGTGCGGTGTCCGTCGCTGAATTCAAAACGCAGGGCGTAGTTTCCCACCCTTTCCCAGCCGAGCACCTCGATTCCGGCAAAGCTCCTCGGCGCCTCGCCTCCGTATTGTTGACCGAAGATATCCCGCTCGCCCCGCGCCTCGGCGCTCGGCGAGGAGGCGCGCAGTTTCTCGAAGCGAATGAAGCTCTCGGTGCCGTCGCTCCAGCGCATGGCCAGCTCGGGGCCAACCAACTGAACGTCGACCGGAGAAATCGTGGCCACCGTCAATATCCTCCGCGGCCGATTTCGCCCTTGGCCGGATCCGCGGGGGTGGCTTCGCGGCGGCGATATTCGTCCAGCATCGCGGCGGTCGCCGTCGCCCCGCAGCGCGTGCAGCCGAGGTCTTTGACCAGGATCAGGCCGTCGAGATCGCGCACTCCTCCCGCCGCCTTGAGCTGCACTTTCGGCGGGGTGGCCGCGCGCATGAGTTTCAGGTCGTGGACCGTCGCGCCCTGATACGAGTATTTTCCGTCGGCTCCCTTGACGAAGCCGTACCCCGTGGAAGTTTTGACCCAGTCGGCGCCCGCCCGCGCGGAGATTTCACACAGCCGGCGCTTGAGGTCGTCGCCCGACAGTCCGCCGCCGCCCTGGCCCAGATAGTCGTTTTCGAAGATCACCTTCACCTTCGCGTCGCGGCGATGCGCTTCGTCACACACCGCCTGGATGTCGCTTTCCACGTACTTGAAGTCACCGCCCAGCGCCTTGCCGATGTTGATCACCATGTCGATCTCGACCGCTCCTTCGCGGCACGCGTGTGCGGTCTCGATGCGCTTGATTTCGGTCGCGCTGCTGCCATGTGGAAAACCGATCACGCAGCCGACCTTCACGCCGGTGCCGCGGAGCAGTTCGACGGCACGCGGGACAGCGTAGGGCTTGATGCAGACGGACGCGACACGGTACTGCGCCGCCGTGTGGAATCCGGCCTCCAGTTCGGCATCGGTCATCGTCGGATGCAGCAGCGAATGGTCGATGGTCTGCGCGAGTTCGTCGTAGGAATACATGGGTTGATATTCGTGTTCGGCTTCGCTGAAGGAACCGGTAAAAATAGGCCGGTGACCCACGGACGTGCAAGAATTCGATGGCCGCACGGGCAATTCGCCGGAACCGACCGCGAAACCGGCGAGTCCCTAGGGCGGCCAACCGCACGCCCGGATTGGCCACCCATGCGACTCCTTGCCCCCTGCTTGTTTTTCGGACTTGCCGTCTCGGCCTCCGCCATCGTCCCGGCTCCTTCCGTCGGGCGCGAAGCCTCCGGTCTCTACGCGCAGCTCTGCAGTGGATGCCACGGTGAGAAGCTGGAGGGGGGGAAGGGCCCCAGCCTGCTGCGCGGCCCGTACGTCCACGGCAGTGACGACGCGAGCCTGGTGCGCTCCATCCTGCAGGGTTACCCGCAGGCGGAGATGCCGGCGTTCGGCGCCACCGTGAGCCCGGCCGAGGCGCGCGCCCTCGTCACCTTCATCCGCGAGACCGCGACCCATACTGCCGACCCGCAGCCCAACAGGTCCCATCCGCTGCCCGAAGGCGTGCAGCACAGCGAGCGGCATTCCTACCGTCTGGAATCGATCGCCGAGGGCCTCGATGTCCCCTGGTCGATGGCATTCCTGCCGGACGATCGTATTCTTGTCACCGAGCGCGTCGGACGCCTTCGCGTGATCGATCACGGTCACCTGCTGCCCGAGGCGATTGCGGGCACGCCGAAGGTGGTGGTTCGGGATGAAGCCGGGTTGATGTCGGTGGTGGCACACCCGGATTTTGCCCACAACGGATGGATCTACCTTTCTTTCGTCGATCCCGGGGAGGGGGAGAAGGCGATGACCAAAATCGTCCGCGGACACATTCGCGACGGGAAATGGGTCGACGAGCAGCCGATCTTCGCCCTCCCGCGCGAGCAATACCCCGATGGTTATTCCCTTTTCGGCTGCCGCTTGGTTTTCTCCGGCGACTATCTGTTCTTCAGCGTGGGCGAGCGCGGTTTGACGGGCGACGCGCAGGAGATCAGCCGCCCCAACGGCAAGATTCACCGCGTCTTCGCGGATGGCCGGATCCCGCCGGACAATCCCTTCGCCCACGAACCCGGCGCGTTCGGCTCGGTGTACGCGATCGGCGTGCGCAATCCCCAGGGACTGGCCCTCGATCCGCGCGACGGTGCGCTGTGGGAGACCGAGCACGGTCCGCGCGGCGGCGACGAGCTCAACTGGATCCGCGCCGGGCTCAACTATGGGTGGCCCGTGATCACGTATGGCATGAATTACGACGGGACGGCGATTACCGACAAGACCGAGGCTCCGGGCATGGAGCAACCGGTGCTGCACTGGACACCGTCGATCGCGACGAGCGAGATTGAGTTTTATCGCGGCGACCGGTTTCCCCATTGGAAGGGCAATCTGTTTCTGGGTTCGCTGGCGCAGCAAAAGCTTTTGCGCATCGAAATCGGCCCGGACCATCAGGCGGCCCACGTCGAGGAAGTCTTCAAGCACCTCGGTCGCATTCGCGACATCAAGACCGGCCCCGATGGATTGCTCTATCTCGCGCTTGAGCTCGTCGGACAACCCGGCCGCATCGCGCGTCTGGTGCCGGCGGACGTGCCGTGAGTCCCGGATATCGGGCGTGATTTCCGAACCCCGTCCAAGCCAGCCGTCCCATCTGCGAGAGAGCGCGTAACTCGATCGTCACCGTTCTTCTCTGATCGACCTTGCGCCAATTTCGTTGGCGTCCAAATTGCACTTCACGCGGTTTAAATCACGCTCCGATGTCCGGCCAACACGTCAACTGGTTCATTCTCCTTGCCGATGCCCTGGCGGGGGCGGAGCGAGAGCAGTCCGGTTCGACCTGCCCCGTGGTGGACCATGAGGTGATGGCCCCGGCGGATGGCGGACCGGAGGATTTCACTGCGTGGTGCATCTGCCGGTCGCCGGAGGAAAAACGGCAGTTCATCGACACCGGACTCGCACGCTTCGTCTCGCGGCTGAAAAAAGGACTCCTGGCGGCGGGTTTTCCGGAGCCGGCCCTCGCGTCGTTGACCGTCCTCGTGGCGTCGCGGTCGGAGATGGCCGCCGGGCTCTCGCGCCGCTGAAGGGCCACGAGCCGCCACTTTTTCATGGAAACCACCCGGACCAGACTGGAGACGGAAGAGGCGCGGAACTCGCTGCGGCGGTCCGTAGCTGCGGAGACGGACAGTTCCATCACTGGTCTGCAGGCCTCGCTGCTGCTCGATTTCGTCCTGAAGGACATCGGACCGTTCGCCTGCAGCCAAGAGGAGAAACATCCCGACGAGTACCTCGGGGCCCGACTCGAGGATCTGCCCGCGACAGGCCACGAGGCGCCGTTGCCCCATTGGACGCGAAGGAACAATTGACCGGCCACGCGGCCGCCGATCGCACCCATTTCCCTGTCATCACCATGAGCGCAAAATCGAACTTTATCACTCCCTGTCTTTGGTTCAACGGCGACGCCGAGGAGGCGGTCGCTTTCTACGTCACCCTCGTGCCGAACTCGCGCCTCGACCGGGTCTGGCGCACGCCGGCGGACACGCCCAACGTGCCGGCCGGGAAGGTGCTCACCGTGGAGTTCACGCTCGGAGATACTCCGTTTCTCGCGCTGAACGGCGGGCCGGAATTCTCGTTCACCGCGGCGGTATCGTTCCAGATTCACTGCGACACCCAGGCGGAGGTCGACCGAATCTGGGCAGCGATCCTGGAGGGCGGGAAGGAAATGGCTTGCGGTTGGATTCAGGACCGCTGGGGACTCGCCTGGCAGGTCGTGCCGCGGAGGTTGACAGAACTTCTGAGCGACCCCGATCCCGCGCGCGCCAAACGTGCGATGATCGCCATGATGGACATGGTGAAGATCGACATCGCCGCACTCAACCGCGCCGCCGACGCGACGGATTGACCGGCGGGCGGCCAGGTAGCTGGGTGAAGGCGCAAACTTGAATACTGAAACATTCCCCGCAGCTTGCTGCGGGGTTTCCATGCGAGTTAGGACGCTGCCCGGCGTTGCCCTGCTTGGAGAGCAATGCAAGCCGCGCGGAGAATCCCCGGAGCTTGCTGCGGGGAGTAGCGCTGGCGAAAAGGGCAGCGTTCAATGACTGGCAGGGGAGCGATGCCCGCATCGATCCGCCGCGCTGGCACCTGATTCGCGTCGTGCTCGTCACCGTGGACGCTGTTTCGGCCGCCGGAACAAATCGGGGCAAAAAAAGGCCGCTACGGTCGAGCTGGTCCGAAAGTACCCCTACAATCGGCTTCAGCTTCCAACCCGCAGCGGCCTCCATGAATCTAGAGACAAAACGAAGACAAAGAACGTACTTCTAGAATCGAACCACGGGCGGAATCGTTAAGACGATTCGCCAGGTGATTACCCTGACATTCATGTAGGGATTTTCCTGTCGTGGCTTCAGAAGGGGACAGACCCCGCGCCGACGACCGCTTGTCTGGGTCGGGTGGTCGGAGCCAGGATTTGGATCTCATTTCGAAATATGGACACCAGGCGGCTGCCTACCGCTCAGGTGTGGCTGACGACGCGATGACAGGTTCGATCCGAGCCCTAACACGCGCCCTGGCTGGAGAAATCTGGCGGCGATTTGGCCCTGCTGGAACCTTCCCGCCGACAAATCGCGCCCATTTGCCTCGAACGGAGCCAACGCCGTGATCGCATCGGCGGCGCACTCGGTGCAGCGCGGGCCGCCCGTCTGGTGGCTCTGCGCTGGTGGCATCGGCAGCCGAATGCCTGAACCGTGACCATGACGCATTCCAGGCGGGACGGAGCGGTGCGGGAATGGGGACACTGGATACCGGCTTGTTGCCCGCTGCCTGACGCACCGATTTCGAGGTCGACGGCCGCGAGACCTCGCGAAAGGCGACGCAACAGGCGACGCAACAGGGACAGGCCCTGTTGACGCGGGCCCGTTAAAGGGGGCGGGACAGGCCCGATCCGCAAAGGGACAGGCCCCGGCTGCAATGACGACTTCCGGGCGGGACGGACCGGTAAGCGAATGGGGACACTGGATGCTGGCTTGTTGCCCGCTGCCTGATGCACCGATTTTTAGGTCGGTGGCCACTAAATCTCGCCGAAAATCGACGTTACGGGGACAGACCCCGTCGGCGCGACGCAACAGGGACAGGCCCTGTTGACGCGGGCCCGTTAATGGGGGCGGGAACCGGTCGGGGGCTTATGGTCGTCCATCAGTCCTGGGCCCCAAAGCACTCAGCCAGTCAATAATTTGTGAACAAGTTTTTGCATTTTTTGGCCGGTGTTTTCTTGACGTTGTGGAATTAAATGGAGTGAAATGGGGCGTTCTGGGGAAGAGGGCATCTCCGGACCTTTCCATGGCGAACGCAGGCACCACCGTTTACTCGGGACGTTTTGAGCACACGCTCGACGACAAGAATCGTCTCACGATTCCGTCGATCTGGCGCTGGGCGCACACCGATACGGAGACGTTCCTCGCGATCCCGCACCCGGACGCTTACATCGCCGTGCTCCCTCCGGCACGGGTCGCCAAGCTCCTCAGCCAGGTCTCGGAAAAGAGCCTGTCCGATCGCGAAGCCCAGGCCGTGAAGGCCCGCATCTTTGCGAACGCGCTCTCCTTCACTTTCGACAAGCAGGGCCGCTTCGGCGTGAGCGCCGACCTCCTGCGCCACGGCGGCATCGCGCGCGAAGCCGTCCTCTGCGGCATGGGCGACACTTTCAACATCATGAGCGCGGCACGCTGGAGCGACCTCCAGGCCAGCACCGCCGGCGAGAACTTTGGCGACATGATGCGCCGCATCGGCCTCTGAGCCGTCCGCACCCTCTATGACCATCCGTCCCCAAGTTCTGCTCAAGCTGGCGGCGATCACTCCCGTCCGCCGCCGTTTCGCCCGCACCGCCTCCCGCTGGAGCGCGTCGCGCCAAAAGGTCCATGGCCGTTCCCGTCCAGTCTGACCGCGCCGCGCCGATGGACATTCAGGGGCATCTCCCGGTCCTGCGCCAGGAGGTCCTCGAATATCTCGCGCCCCAGGGCGGAAAACGATTTCTCGACGGCACGTTTGGCGGGGGAGGCCATTCCCGTGCGTTGCTCGAAACGGGTGCGGATGTCACCGCCCTGGACCGCGATCCTGACGCCCTGGCGCGAGCGGTCGACCTTCGGACGGCGTTTCCGGGTCACTTCCGGATCCTCGACCTCAACTTCGGCGACCTCGCGACGCTCGCCGGTCAGTCCTTCGACGGCATCCTGTTTGATCTCGGAGTCTCGTCATTCCAACTCGACGACGCCGCGCGTGGGTTCGCGTTCCGCCACGACGCACCCACCGACATGCGGATGGACCCCCGCGGTGGCCTGCCCGCCGCGCGCTGGCTCGAAACGGCCAGCCACGAGTCCCTGGTCGAGGCGATCCGTGATCTCGCTGAGGAAAAGGCCTGGCGCCGGGTGGTGCAGGCCATCGAGAATGCCCGGGGCACCGGCCGGCTCGCCCGTACGGCTTCCCTGGCGGAACTGATCGCCGATTCAATTCCCGCCGCGCTCAAGCGGGACAGCAGGCTTCATCCCGCCACGCGATCCTTCCAGGGCATCCGCATGGCGGTGAACGACGAGATCGGCGCCATCGAGCGTGCGCTCCCGACCGCGCTGTCGCTCCTGGCACCCAATGGCGTGCTGGCGGTCATCAGCTTTCATTCCCTCGAGGACCGTCCGGTGAAGCGGTTCTTCCGACGCGCGTGCGGGCTGCCGGTCGATGAAAACGATGCCACCCCCCAGCAGTTGCGGAACAAGTCCGCGGAACTGCTCACGCGCCGTCCGATCACGCCATCCGAGGCCGAACTTGCCGCGAACCCCCGCAGCCGCTCCGCCAAACTGCGCGTCCTGCGCAAACTGCCGAACTGATGAAACCTCCTCCCGCCAACGCCATCGTCAACCAGCTCGTGGCCCACACGCTGGGACTCCTCGTCTTCGGAGGTTCGCTCGGCCTCGGCGCGGTCTGGATGCGGCAGGAGATATTTTCGGCCGCGAACCGCAATCGCACCCTGGAGGTGAAGATCGCCGATGCAGAACGCCGCCTGGACGAGATCGACGCCGAGGTCGCGACGGCGATGAATCCCGATTCGCTCCTGACCCGCAACAGCGGCCTGCGGCTTGCGCTCGGCGCTCCGAGGGAGCCGCAGGTCATCCGCGTGAACGAGTCGCCCGAACTGCGCCTCGCCGCGAAACTCAACCGCGAGATTTTCACGATCGGACGCCCCGACGCCGGGTCCGAGACTGTTTCCTTTCAGGTCGTTCCCGCCGCCTACCACTAGACCATGTCGAAGGGGTTTGCCTCCAACGCACGCATGACGCTGCTGGCCGTCGGCGTCCTGACCTGCTTTCTCAGCATCGGTGTCCGGCTCGTCTTCCTGCAGGTCGTCGATCGCGACAACCTGCTCCATTACGTCGAAAAGGCCCGCCGCCAGATCATGGTCGACCATGCCCGGCGCGGAGCCATCCTCGACGCGAAGGGGAATCTGCTCGCGACGAGCCGCACCTTCGTTGTTGTCGGCGCCGATCCGGAGATGCTCCAGCCCGACGACGCGCGCCGCTGGCCGGAACTGGCCCAGTTGCTGAACCTTCCGGAGACCCAGGTGGACAACCTCCTGCGTCGCGGCATGGCATCAGCCAAACTGGCCCAGTCCGCGCCCGCGGCGTCTGGAGAAAACGAGAGGCGCGTGCGCTGGGTCAAGCTCGCCGACGAGGTGGACGAGCGTGTCTATGACCGCGTCGCGCAGCTCGCCATTCGCGGTGTCTACGGCCAGCGCGGCTACAAGCGCGTTTATCCCGACGGCGAACTCGCCGCGCACATCCTCGGCTTCGTGAATCACGAGGGCGCCGCGGTGACCGGCGCCGAACGCCATCTCGACCTCTATCTGCGCGGCCAGGACGGATGGATCGAGTCTGAAAAGGACGGGGCCCGCCGCGAGCTGGCGCAATTCCGCTCCCGGGAGGTGCCGGTGCTCAATGGTGACGACGTCGTCCTGACCATCGACTCCGTGGTCCAGCACATGATCGAGGAGGAACTCCGCACCATCGCGGCCAAGTTCGACCCTCATTTCGCGACGATCATCGTGAGCGACCCGCAGACCGGCCGGATCCTCGGGATGGCGAACTATCCGACGTTCAATCCGAACGATTTCAGCAAGGTGTCGGTCGATTCGTTGCGCAACTATGCCGTCACGGACATCATCGAGCCCGGTTCGACCTTCAAGATTGTCGCGGCGGGCGCAGCCCTTGACCAGGGACTGGTGACGCCCGCGACCATGTTCGACTGCGGCAACCCTCTCATCACCTACAAGGGCCGGCAGCTTCGCCTGCCGAAGGAAGACGAACCGTTCGGCGAACTGAGTGTGGCCGACATCGTCGCGCATTCGAGCAACCGCGGCGCCGCACAGCTCGCCATGCTCCTCGGCGAACAGCGCTTCTATGACTACGCGCGCCGCTACGGCTTCGGCGCCAGCACCGACTTCGAACTCGGCGGCGAGGTGCGCGGCATCCTCGAGCCTCCGGAAAAATGGGACAGCCTTACGATCACGCGCATGCCGATGGGTCATTCGGTGGCGGCGACCCCGCTGCAGATCCACATGGCAATGAGCGCGGTCGCGAACGGCGGGGCGCTGCTCCGCCCGCAGATCATCAAGGAAATCCGCGATCCGGAAGGCAACGTCCTGCGCACCTTTGTGCCCGAGAAGCGGGCGCAGGTGCTGCGTCCGAGCACCGCGGCGCTGCTGGCCCAACTCCTCACCCGCGTTGTCACCGAGGGCACCGCCAAGGGCTACGAAATCCCGGGCTTCGAGCTCGCCGGCAAGACCGGCACGACCGAGAAGCTGATCAACGGCCATTACGTCACCAACCGCCATGTCTCGTCCTTCGTCGGCTTTTTCCCGGCCTCGAAGCCGCAGGTGGTGGTGTCGGTCATCGTGGACGACGCGAAGATGCCGGGCGGCGTCACCGCCTACGGCAGCAAGGTCGCGGCGCCATCGTTCAAGCATCTCGCGGAACAGTTGATCCAGTATCTCGACATCGCGCCCGTGCAGGCGCCGGATCGCGGGCTCCTGGCGCTGGGAGGTGCACGGTGATAGGATATCTCAGGCCCAACCACCCGTTGGTCGCCGCCTTCCGCTCCCTGCCGCCCGCCCGTTCCCGCGCCGCGGCCCGCCTGTCCACCGGAATCTTCAAAATGGCCCCCAAGCTTTCGGATTACCTTCCCCCTGAAGAAATCGTCGCCAGCAAGGGCGACCGCAACCGCCCGATCTCCGGGCTGGCGATGGACAGCCGTCGCGTCATGGCGGGCAACCTCTTCTTCGCCCTGCCGGGCCGCCGCGCCGACGGCAGTTCGTTCATCGACGAGGCGATCACGCGCGGCGCGGTCGCGATTGTCACCGAGAGGATCCCTGCCGGCACCGCGACCCGCGTGACCTACATCCAGGTCGCCGATGCCCGCCGCTCCCTCGCGCGCGTGGCGCAGCGATATTTCAATTTCCCCGACCGCGCGCTGGAGCTCGTTGGCGTCACGGGGACGAATGGCAAGACCACCGTCACCAACCTCGTCAAGCACCTGCTCTCCACGCCCGCGCAGCGCGTCGGCCTGATCGGCACCGTCAACTACGACCTCGGCGCCCGCATCGTGCCATCGTATCGCACGACGCCGGAGTCGCTCGAACTGTATGGCATGCTCGCGCAGATGCGCGATGCCGGCTGCCGCCAGGCCGTGATGGAAGTGAGTTCGCACGGCATCGACCAGCATCGCGTGCTCGGCATGCAGTTCCGCGTCGCCGTGTTCACCAACCTGACGCGTGACCATCTCGATTATCACAAGACGCTGGAGGCATATTTCGAGGTGAAGAGCCGGCTCTTCACGGGCGGGGTGGGACCCATGCCGCGGGCGGCGGTGGTCAATCTCGACGATCCGTATGGGCGCCAGCTCGCGGAGGCGGTGCCGGACGGCGTGAAACGGGTCACCTTTGGCGAGCGGCTCGGCGCCACGGTGCGCGCCGAGGACGTCGAGCTTGGTTTCAAGGGCACCAGATTCCGGCTGGTCTGGCCGGGCGGCGCACTGGCGCTCGAGAGTCCGCTCATCGGCCGCTACAACCTCAGCAATCTGCTCGCGGCGTTCGCCACCTGCGTCGCGCTCGGGCGCGAGCTGAACGCGCTGGTCCCGCGGCTCGCGTCGTTTCCCGGCGTGCCGGGACGCATGGAGCGGATCGAGGAGGGGCAGCCCTACAACGTCCTGGTGGACTACGCGCACACCGACGACGCGCTGCGCAATGCGCTCGGCATGCTCCGGGCGATCACGCCGGGACGCTTGCTGGTGGTTTTTGGCTGCGGGGGCAACCGTGACCGCACCAAGCGCCCGCTGATGACGAGCGCGGTGCAGGAGTTCGCTGATTTCACCTGGGCCACCGCGGACAATCCCCGCTCGGAGCCACTGGCGCAGATCTTTGCCGACATGAAGGCCGGCGTGAGCGCTCCGGACAAGATCACCTTCGTCGAGGACCGGCGCCGCGCGCTCAGCCTCGCCCTGGACGCCGCGCGCGAAGGGGATTGCCTGCTCGTGGCGGGCAAAGGCCACGAGACCTATCAGGAATTTGCCGACACGATCGTGCCCTTCGACGACCGCCTGGTCGTGCGGGAACTCATCGGCATCAAGAAAATCAAGCCGGCCTGATCTGCTGCCATGCCCCGTTTCGCCCCCGAAAAACTTGCCGCCTGGACGGGCGGCCGCTGGACCCGATATCCGGCCGGAGAGGTAACGGGATTCAATCAGGACACCCGGCTGCTGGGGCGGGACCAGGTGTTTGTCGCGCTCCGGACCGGAAAACGGGATGGCCATGACTTCCTGGATGATGCCATGGCCCGCGGCGCGGCGGCGGCGCTCGTGGCGCGGGAGGTTCCCGGGGTCGGAATCGCCCAGTTGATCGTGGCTGATCCGCTCACCGCGTTCCAGCGCATCGCGCGCGAGGCCCGGCGCGAGTTCCACGGACTCGTGCTCGGCATCTCGGGCAGCGCCGGCAAGACCTCGACCAAGGAACTTCTGGCCCGACTGCTCGGCGGGCCGCCGGAGGTCTTCGCCACCGAGGGAAATCTCAACAACCACATCGGCGTCCCGCTGACGCTCACGCGCCTCGACGGCGACGTGCATCGGACCGCGGTGATCGAGGCGGGGATCAACATGCCGGGCGAGATGGCGCTGCTCGTCGAGATGATCGAGCCAGATCACTCGATCATCACGCTGGTCGGTCCCGCGCATCTCGAACGCCTCGGCTCCCTCGAGGGGGTGGCGGCCGAGAAGGCGAAACTTCCCGCGGGCAATCGTCCAGGTGGGCTCTCCGTTTTTCCCGTGGGTTGCTGGGCCTTCGAGGCATTCCGGAGGTTGGAAAATCCCGTCGTCCTCGTTCCGGCCAACGAGGACATGGTGCGGGTGACCGCCCGGACTGTGCGGTTCACCGTGCTTCACCGCCCGGGCCGGACCGAACTCACGCTCGACGACCGTCGCAAGTTCATCCTGCGGCGCGTATCCGGCGGGATGGCGCAGAATGCGGCCCTGGCTCTGACCATGGCCGCCCAGCTCGGCGTGACCGACACGGAGCTGCAGCGGCGACTCGATGCGTGGCAGCCGGCGAAGTGGCGCGGCGAACTGCAGCAGGCGGGCGACGCCGTGGTCTATGCGGATTTCTACAACGCCAATCCCGCGTCGATGGCGGACGCGATCACGGCTTTCGGCGGAATGGTGAAGCCGGAGCTTCCGCGGCTTTACGTGCTCGGCTGCATGGAGGAGCTGGGTTCCGGTTCGCGTGAATATCACCGGCAGCTCGGCCGGTCGCTGCTGCTGCGGCCGGAGGATTACCTTTTCATCATCGGCGAGCAGGCGGACGCGGTGCGCGGAGGATTGCTCGAGAACGGCAACGATCCGGCGCGCATCACGGTCGTTTCCGAGGTCGGGCCGATCCGCGAACGTCTCGCCGGCTTCAAGGGCGCTGTCTTCCTGAAGGCGAGTCGCCGCTATCATCTTGAAACGGTGCTCAACCCCGAAACGGCGGCCGCGCACTGACCCGATGACGATCCTGATCTCACCGATCCACTCGCCTCATTGTCGCTTCCGGCCCTTCGCCCGCGGAGGCCGCCATGCTTAGCTACCTTTCGGAATACGCCAGCGTGTGGGGGCCCCTCCGCCTCTTCGCCTCGCACGTTTTCCGCACGGTCATGGCGACGGGCACCGCCGTCCTGATCGGCTTCATCATCGGTCCGTGGCTCATCCGCCGGTTCCGGGAGTTGAAGTTCGGGCACGGCTACATCGACGAACGGACCGGCGCGCTGGGCGCGACCTACTTCGACAAGAAGCACACGCCGACGATGGGAGGCCTGATCATCTACATCTCGGTCTTCGTCAGCTCCGTGTTGTGGGCGGAGCCGAACGTCTGGGTGTTTGTCGCGCTGTTCGTTTACACCGCGCTCACCATTCCCGGCTGGCGCGACGATTACCTGAAGGTCGTCCACAAGAACAAGGATGGCATCAAGTCCTGGGAAAAGATCGCCTGGCAGTCATTCGCGACGCTCGTGGCGCTCGGCATCCTGCTGTGGCATCCGGAGAGTTCGGAGAAAATCCGCGAGTTGTGGATTCCGTTCCTCAAGACGGCGATCATTCCGCACATGCACTGGGCGCTGTTGCTCGCGCTGATCTACTTCTGGATCGTCGGGTTCAGCAACGCGATCAACCTGACGGACGGCCTCGACGGCCTTGCGGTCGGCTGCACGATCACGGTTGCGCTCGTGTTCGCGATCATGGCGTACGTGGCGGACAACAGCGTGGCGGCGCAGTATCTCCTCCTGAGCTACGTGCCCGGCACGAGCGAACTGACCGTCGTGTGCGGGGCGCTGATCGGAGCCTGCATGGCGTTCCTGTGGTTCAACTCGCATCCGGCCGAGGTCTTCATGGGGGACACCGGGTCGCTCGCCCTGGGCGGCCTGATCGGCGTGATGGCCTTCATGATCCACCAGCCATTCACGCTCGTGATCGTCGGCGGCGTCTTTGTCCTCGAGGCGGTCTCGGTCATCATGCAGGTCGGCTGGTTCAAGTTCACCCGGCGGCGCACGGGCACCGGAAGACGAATCTTCCTCATGGCCCCGCTGCATCATCATTTTCAAAAGCGCGGCTGGCCCGAGACAAAAGTCGTGCTGCGCTTCTGGGTCCTTTCCCTCGGCTTCGCCCTCGCGGGCCTGGCCACGCTCAAACTCCGCTAACCCCAACCCGCCATGCCCATCGATCACAGCTTCGAGTGCACGCCCAGCTTTCGCGACCTCACCCAGACCGGCCTGTTGCTGCTCGGCCGCCCGGTCGTGCGCTCGCTGCGGAAGTTGCGCGAGTTGCGGAACGGAGCGCCCGCGCCGATCCCCGTCGCGACCAGGACTTCCAAACGCTTTCGCAGGAGCCCGCTGCCAGGTTCTTTATCTTAACCACCGGAACCCAATCCTTTCTGGCTGCGGGCCCCTGCCTTCCTTTACACCGCCGGTCTTCCGCCCACGTTGCCTCTCCTTGTGACACCTTCCATCCCCGCCGCCGTCGCCGCGCTGCTGGAGCGTCCCGTCGCCATCCTGGGCGCGGGCGTGAGCGGAGCCGGCGTGCAGGCGCTGCTGGCGTCGATCGGCGCCGCGGGAACCGTTTACGACGAGAAATCGGACGGGTCGGCGCGCAACTTCACCTCGCGCGATGCCGCGAGCTACGGGCTCGTGGTTTTCAGTCCCGGCTTTCCGCCCGAGCACCGCTGGCTCATGACCGCGCTCGATGCGGGCTGCGTCTGTCTCGGCGAACTCGATTTCGCCTCGCTGTTTTGGAAGGGCGACCTGGTCGCGATCACCGGCACCAATGGCAAGACGACCCTGACGGAATTCCTGGCCCACGCCCTGAACGCCTCGGGCCAGCCGGCGTTCGCCACCGGCAACGTCGGCTATCCCTTCAGCCGCCTCGTGATCGAGCACCCGGTTGATGCGATCGCGGTGTGCGAGGTCAGTTCGTTCCAGGCCGAAACCCTGATCCACCTGCGGCCAACAGCTACGATCTGGACCAATTTCGCGGAGGACCATCTTGAGCGGCACGCCGACCTCAACGCCTATTTCGCCGCCAAGTGGCGCCTGCTGGACCGGACGCCGTCGGGCGCGCTGTTCGTCGGTTCCTCGGTGCAGCGTTACGGCCGCGAGACCCGCCGGAACCTGCGCAGCAGCGCCTGCATCGAAACGGAAAACCTGGCTCCGGACCCGGAGCTGGCGGGGACCATTTTCGCGAGCTATCCGCAACGGGAGGATTTCGTCCTGGCGGCGGCCTGGTGGGTGCGCAACGACCGGCCGATCGCCGCCCTCCACGCCGCGGCGCGCACGTTCCGCCCGGGTCCGCACCGGCTCGCCCGCGTGACGGAAAAGGACGGGGTGACGTACTGGAACGACTCCAAGGCGACCAATTTTCATGCCGTCGAGGCGGCGCTCGCCACGTTCGACGCGCCGGTCCTGTGGATTGGCGGCGGCAAGGCCAAGGGAGGCGATCTGGCCGGCTTCATCCGGCGCATCGCGCATCACCTGCGGCACGCCTATCTCATCGGCGAAACCAAGCCGCTGCTCGCGGCTTTCTGCCAGAGCACCGGCGTGCCGGCCACGCCCTGCGCAACCCTCGCCGATGCCGTCAAGGCCGCGCGGGCCGCGGCGCATCCCGGCGAGCACGTGCTGCTGAGTCCGGGTTTCGCCAGCTTCGACATGTTTCGGGGTTACGACGACCGAGGTCGGCAATTCGAAACCCTTGTGGAAAACCTGTGAATAACCTCGATTTTTAGATAGCAAACTCTCAACCCTGCCACTCATATTCCCGCCATGAAAATCCTCCAGATCTTCGGAGCAGTTGTCGCAGTGCACCTGCTCGCGTTTATCTTCATTTTCGCCAGCCCAGGCTGCCAATCTTCCCCCCGCAATGTGCCGACGCCGGACGAAACGCTGCCCTCCGCCGCAATTCCGCCCGCGGCGCAGCCGATGGCCGAGCCGCCTCCGACCACGGTCTCGACGGCGATCCCATCCGATGCGGTCGCCGGCCGCTCCGATCCGACGCGCCCCGGTTCGCCGAACGCGGCGGCGTTTGCTCCTTCGCCGACCCCGGTGGAAAACGTCGCTCCGGTCTCGACCTACACGGTGCAGAGGGGTGACAGCCTGTGGAGCATCGCGAAGAAGAACCATCTCACGGTCAGTGAACTCACGAAGGCGAACAACCTCGGCGCCGGCGCGACGCTGCAACCGGGCAAAAAGCTGATCATTCCCGGCAAGGCCCTCATGCCGTCCGCCCCGAGCGATCTGTCGACCTCGTCCGCGACGATGACCGCTTCCCCCGAGAAGGTGGCGGCCATGCATTCGGCCGGAATCGAAACGGTGAAACACATCGTGCAGCCCGGGGAAAAATTGAAGACCATCGCGCACAAATATGGTGTCAGGCCCGGCGACCTCGCGGCGGCCAACGGGATCACCGATCCGGACAAGCTGCGCGCGGGTCAGGAGCTCATCATTCCTGTGGTGAAATCCAGCAAGTCCGCGACAAAATCCTCCGGCAAGGGCGCCAACACGCCGGCGCAATCGAGTCAGTCCGCCGCGGACAAGCCGGCGGCCGCGCCCGACACCGCGGCGTTGACACCCCATTTCGAACTCAAGCCGCCGGCGGCCAACCAGGATCTCGACTCCGGCTTGAAGCCCGGGGCGACCACGGATGTGCCGACGGTGAAGATCGACGACAACCAGACGCAGGATCCCAACAAGAAGTAAGCCGCGCGATTCCATGGCGACCACGTCGAACGCCGGTCCCCGCCGCCACCTGACGATCACGCCCGCGGGCGTCATCGTGGTCTGTGTCGCCGCCCTGGTCGCGATCGGTCTCGCGGTGCTGTTCAGCGCCAGCTCGGCCGCCAAGGGCGGACCAACGACCTACCTTTACAAGCAGCTCATCTTCCTTGGCCTCGCGATCGGGGCGGGCTGGCTGGTGGACCAGATCGACCTCGAGCAACTCCGCCGGTTCGCGTGGGTGGCGGGCGGGATCGCGCTGGCCGGGCTCGTCGTCGTGCTGATCCCCCACATCGGAATCACGGTGAAGGGCAGCCGGCGCTGGGTTGGCTTGGGCGGCGTGCGCCTGCAGGTCTCGGAATTCGCCAAGCTCGCGATGGTATTCTCCCTTTCGCACTATCTCGCCCTCAACCAGAATCGACTGCACGATTTCGGGAAGGGCTTCGCCGTGCCCTGCGCCTGGTTTGGCGTGTTTTCCCTCCTGATCCTGGCGGAACCGGATTTCGGCACCGCGTTTCTCGCGGCGATGATCGGATTCATCCTCATCTATCTCGCGGGCGGCCGCCTGCGCTTCATGCTGCCGACAATTCTGCTCGGCCTTTCCGGTTTCGTGGTGCTCGTGCTGCACAACCCGAATCGCCTCCGGCGCATCACGGCCTTTCTCGATGTCGAGGCCAACCGCAGCGAAGGCTCCTACCAGCTCTGGCAGGCGATGCTGGGATTCGCCGCCGGTGGCGTGGGTGGCGTGGGCCTGGGCAACGGCCGCCAGCAGAATTATTTCATGCCCGAGCCGCACACCGACTTCATCTTCGCCGTGCTGGGCGAAGAGCTCGGACTGGTGTTCACGATCCTGGTGGTCGCGCTTTTCGTCACGATCTTCGTGGCGGGCCTGCTGCACGTGCGCCGCGCGCCGAATCTTTTCCAGTTCCTCCTCGTCACCGGATGCCTGCTGCTCATCTGCCTGCAGTCGATCGTGAACCTCGCGGTGGTCACCGGCATGATGCCCACGAAGGGCATGTCGCTTCCTTTCCTCAGCGCCGGCGGCTCGAACCTGATCCTCATGGGCCTGCTGGTCGGCGTGATTGTCAACACGGCCCGTTCATGGGAACGTCCGCGGCCGCTCGTGCGCCCGCGTGCGCTTGCGGAGGTGGTGGCATGAGCCGGTTCCTCATCGCGTGCGGCGGCACGGGCGGACATCTCGCCCCGGGCATCGCGCTGGCGGACGCGCTCGCCGGCCGCGGACACGGGGCCACGCTTTTCATCAGCACGAAGAAGGTCGATTCGCGTCTCTGCGAACAGTATCCCGAATTGACGGTCGCGCAGGTGCCGGGCTCGCCGTTCGGCTGGCGGCCCGACGTTCACCTGCGTTTCCACTGGCGCCAGACGCAGGGCCTCCTGTTCAGCCTGAAGTTCATTCGCGAGCACAAGCCCGACGCCATCGTCGGCTTCGGCGGTTTCACGAACGCCGGAGTTGTCATGGCCGGCTGGCTGCTCGGGATTCCCGTCGCCCTGCACGAGGCGAACCGGGTCCCCGGCCGCGCCATCCGCGTTCTCAGCCACATTTCCAACCGACTCTATCTTCCGCCCGGAGTCCATCTGCGCGGACGCGAGGGCCTGCTGGTGCGCCATTCGGGCCTGCCGGTGCGCCGCGAGGTGGAGCGGATGCCGCGCGACGAGGCCCGCGCCCGCCTGGGCGTCGATCCCGCGCAAAAATTGCTCGTCGTCATCGGCGGCAGCCAGGGTTCCGGCTCGCTCAACCAGTGGGTGACCGACAACCTTGAGGCGCTCGCGGCCGAGGGCGTGCAGGTGTGGAGCGTCACCGGCATGGGCAAGGGCGATGCCGGCGTTCGCGAGTTGCCCACCCGCCAGGGCGGCGTCGTCCGCGCACGGTTCGAACCCTTCACGGACCGGGTTGGAACCCTGTTTTCCGCCGCCGATCTGGTGGTCAGCCGGGCGGGCGCCGGGACGTTGTCCGAACTGGTCCGATGCGAGACACCGGCAATCCTCGTGCCTTTTCCCTTCGCCGCCGACAACCACCAGACGGCCAATGCCGGTTTCTTCGAGCGCCAGGGTGGAGGCATCGTCGTGGAACAGGCGAAACTCGGCGGTCTGCGAACCGAGGTCCTCGACGCGATATTCAACGACTGGCTCCTGAACAAATTCCGCGAAAACCTGCATCGCATGTCGCGCGAGAACACGATCGACATCCTCGTGCGCGACCTGG
This sequence comes from Candidatus Didemnitutus sp., assembly GCA_036499305.1. Taxonomy (GTDB): domain Bacteria; phylum Verrucomicrobiota; class Verrucomicrobiia; order Opitutales; family Opitutaceae; genus Didemnitutus. Next base: position 15,475 of record DASYDZ010000083.1, on the reverse strand, counting down.
AGCAACTGGCACGGCGGGAACCGCCGCACCGCCACCTGCGCCACACGCCGGCCGCGGCGCCTCCGGCATGAGCGCTCCGCCATCAATTTTTGGTCGACCATTCCATCATCTGCACCTCCTCGGCGCGGGTGGCATGGGCACGGCGCCGCTCGGGCTTTACCTGGCGCAATCCGGATTCACCGTGAGCGCCGAGGACGATGGCTGGAATCCGGCCACACGCGGCGTGCTGGAACGCGCCGGCGTCGCGGTCGTGCCGGTCAATGGCGCGCCCGATTCGGTTGATCTTGTGGTCCATTCCTCGGCCGTGGGTCCCACGCATCCGGCCCGCGTGCGGGCGGCGGCTCGCGGCCTTCCCGTCGTGCGGCGGGGCGAGATGCTGGCGGAAATCACGCGCGGACGCCGGCTGGTGGCCATCGCCGGCTCGCATGGCAAGACCACCACCACCGCGATGCTGATCACCATTCTCGCGCGATCCGGGTTCAACGCCGGGTGGGTGCTCGGCGGACTTTTTCCCGACAATGCGCTTCCGCCCGCGCGGGTGGGCGGGGATTGGGTCGTGGCCGAGATCGACGAGAGCGATGGCACCATCGCGGGCTTCGCGCCGGAGATCACCGTCATCGTCAACCTGGACTGGGACCACTCCGATCACTATCCGCGGCCCGAGGACATGGAAAACGCGTTTGCCGGGCTGGTCGGGCGCACGCGGGCGGCGGTCTTTGCGAGCGACGCCTGCGCCCGCACGCATCGCCTCACCGCGCAGGCGCCGGCGAAACCAATCCACACCTTCGGTCGCACGGGAGATTTCCAGTTTTCCGTCCGGGCGGAGAAATCCGGCGCGCAGGAGCTCGCCCTCGGCGGGCGCTTCACGCTGGATCACGCGGTGGTCCGCGCGCTCGGCGAATTCAACGCGGCCAATGCGGCGGCGGCGCTGGCGGTGGCGCAGCACCTGGGCGCGCCGATCACCCCCGACATCCTCGGGGCCTACGCCGGGGTCGCGCGGCGCCAGACCTGCCTGCATCTTTCCGAGCAGTTTTCGGTCTTCGAGGACTACGCCCATCATCCCACGGAAATCCGGGCGCTGCTCGGCGGACTGCGTCAGCGCGGCTCGCGACTGGTGGTCGTGTTCCAGCCGCATCGCTACACCCGCACCGCGCAGTTCAAGGCCGAGTTTGCCGCGGCGCTGGCGGGGGCGGACCAGCTTTTCCTCCTCGATGTCTACGCGGCGAGCGAGACGCCCGTGACCGGAGGCACGACGGCCGACATCTACGCGGAGATCAAGAAGTCCGGCGCCAACGTGCCCGTGACCTATCTGCCGGGGAATCCGGCGGGCCTGCTGTCCACGCTGCGCGCGGGGATCCGACCCGGGGACACGATCGTTTTCGTGGGCGCGGGCGACATCGATCTTTGCGCGCGCGAATTCGTCGATCGCCTGCGCCAGGACGAGCGGCGCGACCAGGCCTGGCGCGAATTCTTCGCCCATGTGCGTCCGCTGCTGGCGGCGGAATCGCGTCTCACGGAATTTGAAAAGCTCGGGCCCAAGACGACGATGCGGGTGGGTGGCCCGGCCCGGCTGTATGCCGAACCGGCGAACGAGGCGGATTTGCAGCTCCTGCTGGCCGCCGCGCATGGCCGGGATCTCCCGGTGTTCCTGCTCGGACGTGGTTCCAATCTTCTCGTGCCCGACGAGGGCGTGGACGGCCTCGTCATCTGCCTCTCGCATGCCAGCTGGCAGGCCTTCGTGCCCGGAGAGGACGGACGCGTCTGGGCCGGCGCCGGGTTGCGGCTCAAGAACCTTTGCGGGCTGGCCGCCCGGCACGGTCTGGTGGGATTCGAGTTCATGGAGGGGATTCCGGCCACCGTCGGCGGCGCGTTGCGCATGAACGCCGGGGCCATGGGTGGCTGGACATTCGATGTCGTCGACGAGGTTCATCTGCTTACCCTGGCCGGGGAGAAGCGCGTGATGAAGAAGTCCGACCTGCACGTCGACTACCGGCACTGCGCCGAACTCGATTCCGCCGTCGCACTTGGCGCGTTTCTCCGTCCGTCGGCGCAGGCGGATTCGCCCGAGATCAGGCGCCAGATCGAAACATACCAACGCCAGCGCGTCGCGTCGCAGCCGCGCGAACCGAGCGCCGGATGCATCTTCAAGAATCCGCCCGGGATCGGCGCGGGACGCCTGATCGACGAGGTCGGCCTGAAGGGCGAACGGGTGGGGGATGCCGAGGTCTCTCCGGTGCATGCCAACTTCATCATCAATCGCGGGCACGCCACGAGCGCCGATGTTCTGGCGCTCGTTCGCCGGATTCGCGAACGGGTCCGGACCGTTCGCGGCATCGACCTGCAGCCGGAGGTGATGCTGTTTGGCCGGGATTGGAGGGACGTGCTGTGACCGAGCCGATCATTGCGATCATCTGCGGCGGAACCTCGGCCGAGCGCGAGGTCTCCCTCGCTTCGGGCCAGGCAATGGCCCAGGCGATGGCGTTTTCGCATCCGGCGCGGAAATTCGTGGTCGACGTCGATGCGCTGCCGGAGGGCCTCGATCCGTCGCGCCACATCGTGTGCCTGGGGATGCCCGGCACCTTTGGCGAGGATGGCGGAATCCAGCGACTGCTCGATGCCGGCGGCTTCACCTATGCGGGCTGTGATGCCAAGGGCAGCGACCTGTGCTTTGACAAGTGGCGGACCCGCCAAACCGTGACGGCGGCCGGGGTGAGCGTGGCCCCGGGACGATTCTTCAACGTCGCGCAGAAACCGACGGCGGCGGTGCTGGCCGCCGACCTGGGTGAGCAGATTGTCCTCAAGCCCAACCGGCAGGGCAGCAGCGTGGGCCTGCAGATCGTCACCAGTCGCGCCGGCCTGGAGATCGCGCTGGCAGGGCTCCGGCAGGGGGACTGGATCGCCGAGATGCGGGTCGTCGGCCGTGAACTGACTGTCGGTCTTCTGCGGGGTCGCGCCATGGGGGTCGTCGAGATCGTGCCGCGATCCGGCGTTTTCGACTATTCCAGCAAGTACACCAAGGGGCTGACCGAGTATTTTGCGCCCGCGGCAATCTCAGATGAGCTCGCGACGGAAGTGCGGCGCTCGGCCGAGGCGGCATTCGCCGCCTGCGGTTGCCGCGATTATGCCCGGATCGACTACATGCTTTCGGCGGAAGGCGAGCTGTCGCTGCTCGAGATCAACACGCTTCCCGGCATGAAGGAGACGAGCCTGTTGCCGATGAGCGCCCGGTGCATGGGGCTCGATTTCAACGCCCTTTGCCGCGAACTGGTCGCGCCGGCGCTCGCCCGTTTTCAGCCGGCTCCCGCCGCCACCCCGTGAGCTCCGATTCCGCCGCCATCAAGTCCGGCCGCTCCTGGCGCGAAATCCGCCAGGAGGTGAAGCCGCGCGCGATGTCGCGCCGCGGTCGCCGGCGCCGGCGGCTCGAGTGGTTCAAGATCACCCTGCTCTGTCTGGCGGTCGGCGGCGTCATTGCGGGCGGCAGCTTTGCCTACAGCACCTGGCACCGGGATCGCTCCGCTCTCGCTCTGATGGTGAAAAGCGAACCGGTCCGGGAGATCTCGGTCATCACGGACGGCACGCTCGGCCGCGAATGGGTTGAGGAGCTGTTCATGCTGCCCCGGACCTCGACGCTGATGGAGCTCGACCTGCCCAAACTGCGCGACCGGCTCGAGTCCTTCGGACAGGTGCGGCGCGCGGTCGTGACCCGCCGTTTCCCCGACATGCTGGTCGTCACCCTGCAGGAACGCACGCCGGTGGCACGCGTCCAGGTGGAGGATCACGACGGGCGGCTGCAGCAGTATTTTGTCGCGAAGGATGGCGCCGTCTACGCCGGCGTGAATTACGACGCGAAGATGATCGCCACGCTCCCGTGGCTCGATGGCGTCCGCCTGGCGCGGGCGGGCCAGGGCTTTGCCCCGATCGCCGGCATGGACACGGTGGCCGACCTGCTCGTGACCGCGCAATTGCAGGCGCCCGCGCTTTATCGCGAATGGATGATTGTTTCGCTTGCGCACCTCGCCGACCGCGACGAAATCATCGTCAAGTCGCAGGACATCGCGGAAATCGTGTTTTCGCGGACCCAGGATTTCTTCAAACAACTCGCACGGCTCGACTACATCACCGACATGGCGAAACAGATGCCGGAGCCCGGCCAGATCCAGTCGATCAACCTGGCCATGGGTGGTCAGGTTCCGGTCAAGGTCGCCCCCGCCGAGGCCGCCAATCACGTGCAGCCCGCCCACTTCGATCTCCAACCCGTCCTCCCCAAGCGCAAAGAGTCCCGTGATCTCTAACACCAGCCGCATCGTGGGTGCCGTCGAAATCGGCACCGGAAAAATCGCCGTTCTCGTGGGCGAAATCGCCCGCGGGCGCGCCCTCAACATCATCGGCGTCGGCCTGGCGCCGTCGCGCGGCGTCATGAAAGGGGAGGTCGTGGACTACAAGGCCGCCTGCGAGGCGACCCATCACGCCCTGGAAATGGCCGAGAAAAAAGCCGGCGCGCGCATCGATGCCGTGTGGCTGGCGCAGACCGGTCCGCATCTCGACGGCTTCCACAACGAGGCGTCGGTCAACGTCCAGTCGGCCGACAACACCGTGACGCAGCTCGACATCGAGACCGTCTGCGGCCTCGCCCAGCAAAAGGACCTGGCGACCGGGCGGTCGCGCATCCATTCGATCCGCCGGCCGTTCCGCCTGGATGGCCGCGCGGTGCCCGATCCCGAGCACCTGACGGGCGGCCGCCTCGACGTCGGCTACTGGATTGTCCATGGCGAGGAGAGCAAGGTGAGCGACAACATCCACGTGGTGGGCGGCTATCATCTTGAAGTCCGCGAGCTGGTGCTGTCGTCGCTGGCCTCCGGCTCGCTGCTTACCACCGCCGAGGAGCGCTCGCAGGGGGCGCTCGTGCTCGACATCGGCCGCGGCGTCACCGACTTCGTGTTGTACCGCGACGGGCATGTCCTCACCACGGGCGTGCTGCCGGTGGGAGGCGACCATCTGACCAACGACCTGTCGGTCGGCCTGCGCGTCTCGACCGCGCACGCGGAAATGCTGAAACTGCGCCATGGGCGCGGCACGGTGCAGACGCGCGACAAGGGAGAGAAGGTCTGGCTCAACGGCGACATGTCGTTTGGCGACCGGCAGTTTTCCAAGGCGGCGATCGAGACGATCACGGCGGCGCGCGCGCAGGAGCTGCTCGAGGTCGTGCGCGCGAAAATCGGCTCGCGTTTCGCGCCCGAACTCTGCGGCGCCGGCGTGTTCCTGACCGGCGGATCATCCAAGCTTCCCGGCATCGAAGAGGCGGCTACACGCGTGTTCGGCCTGCCCGCCCGCCGCGGCGAGTCGCCCGCCTGGGTGAAGGACGAACTCAAGGACCCGATGTTCAGCACGGTGCTGGGCATCTACCAGTTCGGGCTTCGTGCAGCGCACGAACACGCCACGCCCGGGCGGCGGCAAACCGGCCTGTTCCGTGGCCTGGCCCGGCTTTTCTCGTGATTCCGAGCATGAACGACACTCCCGACGAACTTCCCCTCGAGGCGCTGACCGACCGCGATGTCGGCATCAAACTGCTGGGCATCGGCGGCGGCGGCTCCAACGCCGTCGACCGGCTCAAGATGGAAAACCTCGACCGGCTTCAGCTTGCCGTCCTGAACACCGATTTCACGGCGCTGCGCAGCTCGCCCGTGCAGGACAAGGTCCTCATCGGCACCGCCGTCACGCGCGGTCTCAGCGCGGGCGGCGATCCTTCGCTCGGCTACGCCGCGGCGGACGCCGATCGCGACAAGATCAGCGAGGTCGTGCGGGACACCGACCTGGTGTTTCTCGTCGCCGGCCTGGGGGGCGGCACCGGCTCGGGTGCCTCACCCGTGGTGGCCGAGGTTGCGGCCGAGGCGGGCGCGCTGGTTATCGCCTTTGTGACGATGCCCTTCAGCTTCGAGGGCGGCCGACGCCGGAAACAGGCCGAGGACGCCCTCGCGGAATTGCGCGCGACCTGTCACGCAGTGATCCCGCTGTCGAACGACCTTCTGCTGCAGGAGGGCACCGAGCAGACCAGCGTGCTCGATGCCTTTGCGCGCGCCGATGCGTGGATCGGCCGCGGGGTGAAGTCGGTTTGGGGCATGCTGGCGCGGACCGGGCTGATCAACCTCGATTTCCAGGCGCTGCGCCAGGCGTTCCAGCAGCGCGGCGGCAAGACGCTGTTCGGTCTTGGGATTGGCGAAGGAGAGAATGCTGCGATGGCGGCGTTCGACGACCTCAAGCAGTGCCCGCTGCTGCACACACCGGAATTCGCCCGCCGGGCCGACCGGTTGATGGTGAACATCACGGGCGGACCTGATCTCAGCCTGACGCGGGTCAACGAACTCATGACGGCGGTGACCGAGGAATTCGGCAAGGAAGCCCATGTCCTGATGGGCGCGGTCATCGACGAAAACCTGGCCGGCAAGGTCGAGCTGTGCGTGATCGGTGCGACCGATCTGGGAGGGCGAAATTTCGTCCGGCGCCCGTCCGCCGCTCCACGCAAAGCCGAGAAGCCGGAGAAACATCCGCCGGCGACCGCGACCTCGGCTGGTGGCGACAGCAACCCGATCGTCCGGACGACGCTCACGATCGAAAGCGGCTCGCGCGCCCCGGTGCAGTCCGTGGTCGTTTCCGCACCGTCGGCCAAGCCGGCGCAGGAGGAGTTCGGGTTTGGATCGGCGGAAGCCGAGGCGTCCCGCGGCTCCTTCGACAAGTCGGTCCGCAATCTTTTCGAGGGCCAGGACCTCGACGTTCCGACCTACCTCCGCAAGGGCATCAAGATCGCATTTTGATCGCCGGTGGCGACCAGCGGCGCTGGAGCCAGCGGCGCATCGGCTTTTCGACCCCTTCGTGCAATGCGAGCGCGATGGCGAACGAGGCGAAGAGCAGCACGACCCACAGGCTGAAGCCGTTGCCGGCATTGACGATCTTGTTGCGCCAGGCGCGGCCGGCGGGAAGGTCGAGGATCACGACCGGCAGCATGTGGCCGAGAAACAGACAGTAGGAAAGCCCGCCGAGATAAATCAGAATGCGGCTCGTGACGAACGTCCAGGCGGGTTGGACAATCTGCTCGGCGCGGGCGACGGCGTAAAGCGTGGCCGCCGCCGCCGGCACGATCACGATGTTCCACCGGGTCCACAGTTGTCCGAAATCGTAGGTGGGAACGAGTTCCGCCACCGCGAGCAGCGCCAGCACCGAACCGACCACCGCGAGCCGGGGGAGGCCGCGCCGCCGGGGCGGTTCGAGCAGGTCGAGTCCGAGGATCATGCCGATGATGAACTCCGGCAGCCGGGCGAACGGGCTGATGTAGTAGATGAACGTGCCCTGTCCAGCGAACATGTAGTCGGCGGCGCCGAAGTAGCCGCTGAGCAGCACGAAGGGGACACACGCGCCGAGGATGCCCCAGCGGCGGCGCAGGAGTTCCAGCGGACGCAACAGGAAGGGAAACAGCGCGTAGAACGTGAACTCATTTCCGATCGTCCAGGTTCCCCCATTCACGGAGTAGCGAAAGGCATGGGGAATCCAGGACTGGAGGCAGAGGAAACCGAGGATGTTGACGTAGATCCACTGGATCCAGCCTCCCGCTTCTGCGACCGGGAAGAAAAACAGCGCGCAGAAGTGGACGCAGAAATAGGCGGGGTAAATGCGGCTGAAGCGCGCGAAGTAGAATGCCGGCACGCCGTCGGCGGACAGATCGGAGTAACCGTAGGCCAGGACGACGCCGGACAGGATGAAGAATAGCGCCATCGCCATCGGACCGTTGTCGATCAGCGGCAGAAAGGACTGGCCGGCCGGAAACGAGCTCCGTCCGCGCAGGTGAAAGAGGACAACCCAGAACGCGGCGAAAAACCGGAGGATGGTCAGGCCCTCAAGCCGCTTGGGCAGGCCGGGTGAAATCATCCTGGCTCGGAGTCCCACCGACAACGTTCACAAATCAATCGCCCGCCGTCACCATCGCCGATTGAATCCGCAGGGCTGCCGCTTGCGACAGCCGCGGGCGGCGCATACGCCGCCCCTCCGCCACACGGAATCAATTTCGCATGATATCGGTGGGACACAGAATTGGACTCAGCCATAAGATGCGTGCGGGCCGCCGTTGGAATTCCGGACGCGATGCGGATTTCCGGGGGATTCGGGCGGCCGCGCCCGATCCTTGGGTCCGCCGACCGGCCGGCAACGGAAAAAGCGGGGTTTTCCGATGGCACATCGTCACTTGGCAACCCGGGGGGATTCTGTTCCCTCAAGGCATGTTCATCGACGAGATCTCGATCAAGGCCCGGGCGGGTGACGGCGGACGCGGATGCGTCAGCTTTCGCCGTGAAAAATTTGAGCCTTGGGGAGGGCCCAATGGCGGCGATGGCGGCAAGGGCGGGGACGTGGTTCTTCGCGGCGACGACGACCAGAACAACCTCATCGATTTCAAATTCAAGCCGAACTGGGCGGCCGATCGCGGCGAACACGGCCAGGGCAAGGACTGCAACGGCCGCGAAGGCCGCCCTGCCATCCTCCGCGTTCCGCTCGGCACGGTCATCACCAATCTCGCCACGGGCGAGGTCGTCACGGAGGTTCTCCGCGACGGCGAGGAATTCGTGCTGCTGAAGGGCGGCAAGGGCGGATTTGGCAACACGCGGTTCAAGTCGTCAATCAACCGCGCCCCGCGCAAAACCGGTCCGGGAGAACCAGGCGAAACCGGGGAGTACCGCCTCGAACTGAAGAGCATCGCCGATGTGGGACTGGTGGGTTTTCCGAACGCGGGAAAGTCATCGCTGATGAACCTGATCACGAACGCGCGACCGAAAATGGCGCCGTATCCGTTCACCACGCTTCATCCGCAGATCGGCATCATCGACTATGCGGAGGAGTATGAACGCGTCGTCCTGGCCGACGTGCCCGGCCTGATCGCGGGTGCGAGCGAGAACAGGGGACTCGGTCACCGGTTTTTGCGGCACATCGAACGCTGCACGCTGCTGCTCATCATCGTGGACATGGCCGGCACCGATGGCCGGGATCCGCGCGACGACTTCAAAGACCTCCTGAAGGAACTCGAATTGTACGACAAGGCGCTGCTGAAAAAACCGCGCCTGGTTGCCGCCAACAAGATGGACGAGGATGCGGCCGTCGTGAATTTGAAAAAATTCAAGACCCGGTTCAAAGGGGTGAAGTTGTTGCCAATATCTTGCCTCAGTGAAATTGGAATCCCCGAACTCAAAAAAGAACTGTTAAAATCCGTCCGCCGACTGCAGCGGCAGCAAAATAAATCGCCATCGCCGGCCCAGTAATGCAGTTTTACGATTCGTGTCGCCGTCCAACACACCGTTCAAGCAGCCCGGGTCGACCAACTCGCCTTTCAAGGTCGGGTCGCCCTCGGGTTCGCCTTTCAAGACCGCTGCGACATCCACTTCGCCCTTCACACCGGCCTCGGAACACCGGCAACTGATGATGCGGGCGAACCGCCTGCTGGGGTCGGCGCTGATCGAGCACAATCTCGTCAAATTTGAGGACCTGGAGGTCGCGAACGAGCGGCTCCTGGAGCTGTCCGCGCAGGGCGATTTTCGCCAGGCTTCGGTGCTCGGCATCCTCGTCAACGAGAAGAAGGTCCTGCGTGAGGAGGACCTGATCCAGCTCGCGGTCGAGGAACAGGGGCTCGGTGCGGTCGACCTGCGGCACTACGACGTGCCGGACGACCTGCGCCGGGAACTCGACCTCAGCATGTGCTGGGCGACCTGGACGGTGCCTTACGACCGCGAGGAGGATTTTCATTTTGTCGCGACGGCCTACAGCTTCAGCCAGGCCGTGCGGACCCATTGGGAAAAGAAGCTGCAGGGCCCGGTGATCTGGCAGGTCACGTCGATGGAGGTGATTGCCGATTTCCTTGACCGCCTGCAGGTCGAACGCGATGCGCCTGTCACCAAGCCGAGCCCGTCGCGGGCTCCGTTCTCCCCCAGCTGATCATGCCCCTCGGACGCATCCAGACGCAGATCATCGACAAGCTCGAGGAGATGGGCAAGCTCCCCTCCGACCAGAAGGCCACGCTGTTGTCGCGGCCCGACGAGCTCACGGGCGACCAGCTCGACCAACTGCTGCAGCTGGATTTCAAGATCACGCCGTTCCAGCTGCACCTGGCCAAGTGCCGGGCGCTGGGCCTGACGCCGTTCAACGTCGCCCGCTACAAGATCCACAACGGCACGTTTGAGCGCATCGATCTCGAGTTTTGCCAGAAGAACACGATTCTGCCGGTCGGCCAGGTGGGCACCATGCTGCTCGTCGCCTTCGCGAATCCTTTCGAGACGACGGTGGCGGCCAAGATCCAGGACAAGACCGGCCTGCGCGTGGTCCGGTTGCTGGGCCGGGAGCAGGACATCCGCGAGAAACTGAAGAAGGACGTCGACCGCGAGGAGGTCCGTTTCTCCGATGTCGTCGACCAGTTGGGCGCCGAGTTCACCGAGACCGAGGTTGAGATCAGGGACGAGGATCTCGAGAGTGAGGAGTCGGCCCCGATCATCCAACTGGCGAACCGGATCATCGAGGACGCTTATTTTGCCGGGGCCTCGGATATCCACATCGAGCCGTGGGAAAAAGAGCTCGTGGTCCGGTACCGCGTCGACGGCCTGACCCAGGAAAAGCTCCGCTTGCCGATCAAGGTCGCGGGCGCCCTCGTGGCGCGCGTGAAGATCATGTGCAACCTCGACATCGCGGAGCGCCGCCTGCCGCAGGATGGCCGCATCGTCTTCAAGCAATTCAACAAGAAGAACGTCGACATCGATCTCCGCGTCTCGACCGCGCCCCTGAACCACGGCGAGGGCGTGGTGATGCGTATTCTCGACAAGCAGAAGAGCATGCTGCCGCTCACGTCACTGGGCTTCACCGAGGAGAATCTCTCGCGGTACCGGGAGTGCATCCGCCAGCCCTACGGCATGATCCTGCACTGCGGGCCGACCGGTTCCGGCAAGTCGATGACGCTTTATTCCGCGCTCAACGAGATCAACACCTCCGAAGTGGTGATCCGCACGGCGGAGGACCCGATCGAATACACGCTGCCCGGCATCAACCAGATGCAGATGCACCGGCAGATCGGGCTGACCTTCGCCACCGCGCTGCGTTCGTTCCTCCGCCAGGACCCCGACATCGTGCTCGTGGGTGAAATTCGCGACAAGGAAACGGCGAACATCGCCGTGGAGGCCGCGTTGACCGGTCACCTGCTCATTTCCACCCTGCACACGAACGATGCCGCCAGCACGGTCGCCCGCCTGACCGACATGGGCATCGAGCCGTTCATGGTGTCGTCCTCGCTCATCTGCGTCTGCGCGCAGCGCCTCATGCGCCGCGTGTGCAAGACGTGCCGCCAGCCCTATCAACCCGAAGGCCGCGAAAAGGCGGTGCTCGAGAAGGCGATCGGGTGGGCCGGACAGATCTTCAAGGCCAACCCGAAGGGCTGTCCGAAATGCAACAACGTCGGCTACAAGGGCCGGGTCGGCATTCATGAGCTGATGATCGCGAACGAGGAGCTCGTCGACGGCATCAACAAGGAACTGGAGACTTCCGAGGTGAAGAAAATCGCGATGCGCGGCGGCATGAAGACCCTGCACCAGGACAGCATGCACAAGGTGAGGGAAGGCATGAGCACGATGGCCGAGGCGCTGAGCATCGTGACCCAGGACATGGAACTGCGCGGTTGACCGGAGCCGTTGAACCGGCGGGCGGGAATGGCCGGCCCTGGTGTCGTGTCCCGCCAGTGCCAAACGTAATTGAATACTGAAACATTCCCCGCCGCTTGCTGCGGGGTTTCCATGCGAGTTAGGACGCGGCCCGGCGTTGCCCTGCTTGGAGGGCAATGCAAGCCGCGTGTAGAATCCCCGGAGCTTGCTCCGGGGAGTAGCGCTGGCGAAAGGGCAGTGTTCAATTTGTATTTTGCAGGGCCGGCGCTCGCGCCGGCCTCGCCCGCCCGACATATTTAAGCGGTGCAGGCGACGGCGAGTGACGATGCTCCGTTCTTCGCCGGCTATGGTATTTCTGAACCTGGGCTAGCGTTGCTCCGGCGGAATGGTGGCAATCGGCATGGAAAAGGCGGCGTGGACGGCGGGATCGACCGGCTGGTGCCTTGCCAGAGTCCGCGCCGGAACGGCGCCGAGGAAATTGTTGTTTTTCCAATTGGTGCGGGGTCGCACCGGGCGCGGGGTGAAGCCGCCACCGCAATTCGGGCACACGTTGCCCAGGACGGACGCGACGCAGTTCGCGCAAAAGGTGCATTCGAAGGAGCATATCCGCGCGTCCGCGGCGCCGGGCGCCAGCGCCTTGTTGCAGTTCTCGCAAGTCGGACGGAGAGCGAGGGCCACGACCACGTCGTACTCCTCATCGGTAAGGTTGTATTTGCGGCGGATCTCTTCCTTGGAGGTGGACATGGTGACGTGAGAACGTGGAGAAGGGGAGGCCCGTGGACGCGATCAGGCAAAGACGCCTCCGCCGAGCAGGCGCTCACCGTCGTAAAGCGCGAGGATCTGCCCGGATGCGAGTGCGCGCTGGGGCGTCGAGAAAACCATTCGCGCGCGGTCGCCGCCCTCGGGCACGAACTCGGCGGGGACGCGCGGGTCGCGATAACGCACCCGGCATTCGAGCTGGCGGTCTGTCGTGATCGGCTCGACCAGAAAGCTCAGGCGGTGGACCCGGGCCTCGGTCGTCCAGAGTCCCGGCGCGGCGGGTCCATCGAACGCCACGAGCAGGGCCTGGTCCGCGCCGCGCTTGCCCACGACCACATACGCCTCGTTGTCGGTGTTGGACGGAACGCGAATGCCGCGGCGCTGGCCGATGGTGTAGTAATGGAGCCCGCGGTGCTCTCCGATCGTGCGCCCATCGGATGCGCGGACGATCGGACCGGGACGCTCGGGCACATAGGCGCGAAGGAAATCCTCCATTTTCACCTCCCCAATAAAGCAAATTCCCTGGCTGTCCTTTTTGTCCGCATTGGGCAGTCCGGCCTCGGCGGCCAGCCGACGAAGCTCGGGTTTCCGAAGGTCGCCGATGGGAAACCGGGCGCGCTCGAGTTGCGCGGCCGAAAGCAGCGCGAGGAAATAGGTCTGGTCCTTGTTCTTGTCGGCGCCCTCCAGCAGCGCCCATTCGCTCGCGCCTCCGGGCGCGGGCGTCTCGACCCGCCGGGCATAGTGGCCGGTGGCGACCGCGGCAAATCCCTCGGCCCGGGCATACGCGCCGAAGACACCGAACTTCATCTCGCGGTTGCACATCACGTCGGGATTGGGGGTCAGTCCGCGCTGGTATCCGTCGAGGAGATAGTCAACGACGAGCCGCCGGTAGTCATGCATCAGGTTCACGACGCGGAACTCGATGCCCAGATGATCGGCCGCCGACCGGGCGTCCTCGATGTCCTGTTTCCACGGGCAGTCGCCGGCGACGTTGTCCTCGTTGATCCAGTTCTTCATGTATGCGCCCACGATCTCGTGGCCCTGCCGCTGGAGCTGCAGGGCGGCGACGGAGCTGTCGACTCCACCGGACATCGCGACGAGGATGCGCTCCTTCTTCACCGAGGGGCTCAATTCGCCAAGGGCGCCACAAATTCCGGATTGATCACGCGGCGCAGGAGGGCTTCGAAACGATCGAGCGGCGCCGGGTAACCCGGTTCGGCGGAGCTGCAGTCCGGAATGAACGTGGCCGCCAAGGCGGGCGGATGCGCGTTCGAGAGCGGCTCCAGGTCGCGTCCCTGTTCGAGCGTCTGCGCGACATACAAGACGCGCACTTCATACCGGCCGTCGCGGCGATGTTGCCGGAGCTCGAAGATCAGCGATCCGCCCGGGAGGGGACAATTGTCGCCGGAGCCGGGGATGATCCAGTGCAGGCCGAGCATGCCGGCGACGTTGACAATATTCGTGTCGTGCCCCGCAAGGATGACGAGGCGGGACCGTGGCGTGCCAAAGGCGCCCGTGCGCGGCTGGCCCGAAACGGCCTGGTCGATGGTTTCGAGGATATGGGAGACGAGGTTGGATCCCTGAATCTGCGCGGCGGTGAACATTCCGGAACTGAGCTGAAACGTGGCGGCATGAAGCGCCGTGAATTCGGCGAGCATGGCGGGCGAGACCCGGCCCCAGCCCACCTCGTCCATGGGATGCCCATCCTCGTACTCGAGAATCATGGTCTCGATGACGTGCCGCGCGACGGACATGCCGCCGGCCAGGCGAACCGTTCCGTCGCCGGCGCCCGGCAGGATCTGCGTCGGCCGATCGAGGCCCGGATCCCTTCCGGGCGGCAACTTTCCATCCGGTCCATAGACGACGCGCCGCAGATCGTGGAGGGTCGGGGCCCACGTCCGATCGACATTCGCGCCGTCGCCGCCGACGCTGCCGAGCACCGCGGCGGCGGCGAGCTGCCGATCGGGATTCCCCACGGGCACCTGGGCGGGACGATAGAGCGGATCGACCGTGCCCTGGGGGAGAGCAGCGACGGCGACTTTCTCGCCCGGCATCAGTCCCTCGGCGATGCCCTGCGCGCTCGCGATGGTGCGGGCGTCATTGTCCGCGTTGAAATAGACGACCTCGCGATCGAGGTCCGCGTGTCCGGAAAGAAGTCCGGCGGCCACATAGCGGTCACGATAATATTCTCCCATCAGCACCATCTGACGGTAGCCGTGTGCGGTGAGCATGCCGGGAGGGAGGGACCATGCCGGCCAGGGTTTCCCGGAATAGCGGTCGAGCTCTTCGTTGGCCTGCAGGGGAGTGCGCACGCCATGGCGGGTGAGGACGATGGCGAGGCGGAGATCGGTGTCTTCGGCCGAATGCGCCACCGGCAGGAGGACGAGAACGAAAAGGAGGCACAGGGAGCGCAGGCAGGAGTTCATGGGCTTGAGTCCGAGGTATCCCACAATGGCCGCAATTCAATCTTCGTGTGGCGGGCGGCGCCGGCGGGAAAGCGAGTCTTGCCCGCGTGGTGATTTCCTTCGACAAACGGGCGTGCTCCAGCCCGACCATCGCATTCTCCGCGCCTGGCTGACGTCGGCGACGTCGGGGGTGATCGAGCTCGACCACGACTGGACGGAGGACCTGCTGCCACTGTTGAAACCGGGCGAGCGGGCCTTCGAGCTGGCTTCGCTGGAAAAGGCGCCGCCCGAGACGTTCGCGGACGAGGCGGCGTACTTCGTGGATGACCAGGGGCGGCTCGTGTTCGTGCTCGACCCGACGGTGAACAGTTGGATCGACTTGGCGAAGACGCCGGTCTATGTCGCGGGCGATTTCAACGGCTGGAACGACGCGGTGGGGCGGCCCGAGTGGCGGCTGCAAAGCGAGACGATCGGCGGCCACGAGACGTGGGCGGTGCGCACCGATGCCGCGCTCCTGCAGCGCGAGCCGCCGGCGCAGTTCAAGTTTGTCACGGGAGACCAGCGCTGGGTCGACCTGCCGCCCGACGCGACCAACATCGTGCCCGACGGCAACGGGCATTACAACCTGACGCTCGACCC
>DASYDZ010000082.1:0-2042 GCA_036499305.1 Candidatus Didemnitutus sp. | reverse complement strand
GTGGTCGGGACGGGCCGTGGTGGCGACGCGCGTGCGGCTGAACGGCTCCCAGCGCGTCCTCGTGATCGCGCAGCTCTCCGACGGCTCGTTCTGGTCGGGCAGCGCCGAGGTCGAGGTCACCGAGTCCGCCTGCCTGGACGCTACCTGACATGGTCGCGCGAGTGCAGCTGCCGAAAGAGGCGCGGCGCGGAGAGGTCATCGAGGTCCGCATCGCCATCCAGCACCCGATGGAGACGGGCTTTCGCTACGACCAGATGGGAAAGCCGGTGCCCAAGAACGTCATCAACAGCCTGAAGGTACGCTACAACGACGCCGAGATATTCAGCGCGGAGCTCGGCTCGGGGATCGCGGCCAATCCCTATCTGCAGTTCTGCACGATCGCCGAGGCGAGCGGCGAGTTCGTGTTCGAATGGGTCGATGACAACGGCAGTCGCGGCAGCGAGCGTGCGGCGATTACCGTCGCCCAGTGACCGGTGACTCGTGAGCGGTGACCGGTTGCTGCTTCGCGTCGCCGCGCTCGCGCTCGCGGCCCAGGTTTTTTCCGCGACCGCCGCGGAACCGCAAAGGCCTTCTCCGCTCAGATCGGGCGTCGAATTCACCGGTGAGAGCGCGCGCAAGCTGCAGGCGGACGACTTCGCCAATCCCGGCATGCTGTGGGTCGAGCGCGGCGCCAAGCTGTGGAGCGAGGCGCCGGGCGGCGACGGGAAATCCTGCGCGGGCTGCCACGACGACGCCGCAAGGAGCATGAAGGGGGTCGCAGCGCACTACCCGCGGGTCGACCCGGATGCGGACCGGCTGGTCGATCTGGAAGGCCGCATCAATCTTTGCCGCGAGAAGAACCAGCAGGCCGCTCCGCTCACGCGCGAGTCGGACGAGTTGCTGGCGCTGACTGCGTACGTCGCCCACCAGTCGCGCGGCATGCCGCTCGCGGTGACGGTCGACGCAAAGAGCCGCGCCGCTTTCGAGCGCGGGCGCGTTCAGTACCACACCCGCATCGGGCAGATGAATCTCGCCTGCACGCACTGCCACGACCGTAACTGGGGCAGGAAACTCGCCGCCGAGACGGTCAGCCAGGGGCATGGCAATGATTTCCCTGCGTATCGCCTGGAATGGCAGTCGCTCGGGTCCCTTGAGCGGCGAATCCGCGCCTGCTACTACGGCGTGCGCGCCGAAATGCCGCCCTACGGCGCCGAGATATTGCTCGATCTCGAGCTCTATCTGGGCTGGCGCGCGAGCGGCCTGCCGGTCGAGACGCCCGGCGTGCGGCGCTGACGGCCGTCTGGCGCTAGCTGGGATTCTGCGGGGATTTATTCTTTTTCGGGTCTTCGCCCGGCTCGACAGAGCCGCCGGGCGTGGTCATGGCGACCGGGTCGCTGGCAGGGAAGGTGTCTTCCAGCGCCTGGTCGAGATCGCGATCGACCTTGCGCCTGGATTTCCCGTCCTTGCTGTACGCCGGCCGGTTCTTCGGCAAATGCAGGGTTGCCATGGAGCGTATCTCCGAAGGTTCGTGCGGGGGGACGTACGGATGCGACCGCGCGAAATGCGGCGGGTTCAGGATTCTGCGTGATGCGGACTGTCGGGGAATCCCGACAGTCGCTTTCAGTCCGCCTTGGCGCCGGCCTTCTTGACCAGCGCGCTCCACTTGGCCTGCTCGCGGTGGAGAAAGTCCGCGAAGGCCGCGGGCGAGGCGGAGGTCGCGACTTCTATCGTTTGGGCGGCGAGCTTCTCGCGAACGTCGGGCTGCGCGAAGGCGGCCGTGAAATCCGCGTGCAGCCTGGAGATGATTGCCCTGGGCGTACCCGCCGGTGCGAGTACCCCGTACCAGGCGGCGGCCTCGTAGCCGGGCAGCCCCGCTTCGGCCACCGTCGGCAGATCGGGCAGGGCCGGATTGCGTCGCCGGCTCGTCACGGCAAGCCCGACGAGCCGCCCGTCCCGTATGTAGGGCAGCGAGGTCGTGGCGGCAAACGCGAGCTGGATGCGGCCCGAGATCAGGTCGAGATTGGCGGTGCTCGCCGCCTTGTACGGCACGTGCACGATATTGA
>DASYDZ010000081.1:0-24629 GCA_036499305.1 Candidatus Didemnitutus sp. | reverse complement strand
CAGCGGCGTGAGGTCGTCCTTGGTGGTCATCGCCGGCAGGCGGTGCAGCACGTCCTTGAGATAGGCATGGGGATCGTGGCCGCGGCGCTGGCAGGAGACGATCAGCGAGTAGAGCACGGCGGGACGGTCGCCCGCGGCGGGGTGCCCGACAAACAACTAGTTCTTCGCGCCGAGAGCCGCTCCGACGGGGTCAGCCGTTGGGGCTTGTGGTCGAGACGGCGACGGAGCCCCAGGCACGATTAAAGTTCGGCTCAACATCCCATCTGCATCGGCTGAAAACCCAACGGAACGGATGGTTGAAGACCATGCTCTCCACGCACTACGAAAGCGCGAAATCACGCCGCCTCGTCAGCCAGGGCAATGCGCCCCGCCTGTGATTCACAGGAATGACATCACTTCACGACAATTACTTTCACGATTTGCATCGGACACTAAGATGAAAACACAAAGGAAATCTGCAAGGGCTAAACCGCCCTGTTCTTATCGGGCATTCATGTGTCACATGCACGCGGGCGACTGTCGTGCAGAAATGAAGGCAGGAGCAACGGTCATGGTGATGGCCTCAACAGGGGCGACTTGGGGATGTCTTATGAAAGGGTTATATAGACATGAATCCTGGTTGCCTATAATGGCAGAGCCTTGGTCGCAATTTCATCGGCCTGTGGGATAACGGGTCGGTGGCATCGAGCTTGCGGCCGGGGAACGGTGGTTCGGCCAACCGGCAATCCCTCGCCATTCCGTCACCCGCGCAAGATTGTTTCCGATCTCCGCTCATGCGCTCGCGCTGCGCGTGCGCCGTCGCCTCTCGGGGAGGCAACAAGCCCTTGACTCCTGGCTGATTCGACCGCCGAACCGCCCGGCCGTCGATTCGAATGCCGATCCGCCTCGACTGGCATCCCGGGCTTCTTCGGCGCCTCACGACTGGGCGCCGTAGTATTTCTTGTAGCTCCGGTAGTACCGGTAGTTGCTGTAATACTGGATGCGGCGCGGCGACAGCCCGTTCAGCACCACACCCAGGAGCTCGCTCTTGCTGGACGTGAGGCTCTTGATGTAGAGGCGAATGTGCTTCCGGTAGGCGCGGTTGAAGCGGCAGACGTAAATCACCTCGTCGGTGCGCTCGGAGATGAGCAGCGAGTCGGTGACGGCGCCCATCGGCGGTGAATCAACGACGACGAGGTCGAAATGGCGTTTCATCGCGTCGAGAAACTGGCCGAACACGGGATTCTCGAGCAGCTCGGTCGGGGTCTTGGAGCGGCCGCCCGAGCGCAGCAAAAAGAAATTCTCCCCGACCTTCACGATGCCGAGCTTGGGATCGGCCAGCGGATCGGCGGGCAGGGCGGCGCCGGCATCGTACCAGGGGATGATGCCGGCGTCGTTGCCCAGGTTGAACGAGCGGTGCAGCATCGGGCGGCGCAGGTCGCAGTCGATCAGGAGCACCTTCTTGCCGTGGCACGCGAACGAGTTCGCGACATTGCTGCTGATCATCGTCTTCCCCTCGCCGGGGATGGTGCTCGTCACCAGGATGCTCTTGGGGAAATCGAGTTTCGACTGGATCTTGATCGAGCTGTAGATGCTGAGAAACGCCTCGGACCCCGGCGAGGTCTGGCTGGTCGTGACGAGCGAGGCCTTCTCGCGATCGGCCACGCCGCCGAGATCGGGCACGATCCCGAGGAGATGCGCGCCGATGAAACTCTCCACGTCCCAGGCGCTCTTGACGCGGTCGTCGAGGAAGCTGAGGCCCACCGCGATGCCGCAAAAGATGACGACTCCGAGTCCGACGCAGGTCCTGGTGATGTTGCCCAGATTGGGTGTATACGGGCCGCCCGGGGGCAGGGCGCGGTCGATCAGCTTGAGCGGGATGTTTTCCAGATTCTTCGAGGTGGTGGTCTGGTTCAGCCGGTCGAGGATCTGGATATAGTTGCTCTTGGCGACGGACGCCTGGTTCTCGAGGCTCCGGAATTCCACGGACAGGTCGCCGAGCGAGAGCTGGGCCTTTTCGGCCTCGTGGTACTCGTGGTCGTAGGACTGCTCGGACGAAGTCACCTTGGCGAACTGGGCGCGCAGGTCGGCGATGGCCTGGTCGATGGTCTTCGCGATCTGCTGGTTGACGACTTCGATCGCATTGGCGAGGTCGATCATCTTCGGGTGCCGTTCGAGGTAGCGCTCGCTCAGGATCGCCTGCTGTTTGGTGAGCTCGGCAAGCTGGGACTTCAGCGTCGGCATGTTGCTGTAGTTCGCGATGTAGGAGATCTCGAGCAGGTTGCCGCGATCGCTCTGGAATTTTTCGATCTGCTTGAGCAGCACCTCGAGGTTGAGCCGGTCGAGGCGGACGGTCGTGAGCGCGGAATCGATGGCCTTCAGGCGGTCGGCGACGATGTCGACGCTGGCGGACAGCGAAACGAGGTTATGCTCACGCTTGTATTGCTGCAGGCGCTGGTCGGCCTTTTCCGATTCGACGCGCAGCTCTTCGGCGCGGTTCTTGAGGTATTCGACGGCGAACTCGTTCTTGCCTCCGACACCCTGGATGAGGAAGGCCATGAACACCTCAACGTATTTGTTGGCGATCAGCGCGGCGCCGTCGGGGTCGCGGTTCGAGACCGTGATGGTGAGGATGGAGCTGTTGCGCACGTTCCCGATCTCGGGGCCTCCGAAGAGGGCACCCGCCGGGGGCGGCACGGTGCCGGCGGGCGCGCCCTTCAGGTAAGGGCGCTGCAGCAGGGCGATCTCCTCGGGTTTCAGCGCCTGGGCCACGAGCGCATGGAGGCGGTTGCTGCGCAGGTCGGTGATATAGTTGTTCAGGTCGACTTCGGAGCGCACCGACGGGTCGACGACCTGCTCGTTCAGCACGACGCGCTCGGGCCGCTCGAATTGCATGGTGGCCGTGGCGCTGTAGAGCGGCGTTTGCCGCGCCTGGTAGTAGCCGAGGCCGACCGCGACCAGCAACGCGACGGGCAGCGCGATCCACATCCGCTCGCGCAGAATGACATAGTAGTCCCGCAGCGTCCGCCGCTCCACCGACGGTTCCTCGTTGCCGTGCAGCGAGCCCGGGGATTTCGGAGGCGGGGAGGCGGAGGGCGACATCGATCAGATCAGGCTTTCGGGGACGTACACGATGTCGCCCGGCTCGAGGAGCAGCGTATTGTCCTCCGCGTTGCCCTGGCCCTTCTTGCCCTTGATGACCGAATCGACGTTGACGGTGAAAACCTTTTTCGACCCATCCGGCAGGATGCGCGTGACCGTGACGGCCGAGCCCTTGCCGATATCGGTCAGACCGCCGGCCTTGGTCACGAGTTCGACGACGGTGTAGGTCGACTCGATCGGCAGCGCATAGCGGCCGGGATTCCGCACCTGGCCCTGGATCGAGACTTCGGACGGTGCATATTCCTCGACATTGATGGTCACCTGCGGATCGCGGAGAAACCGGCCATCACGGTAGGCCTTCTGGATCGCGTCCTGCGCCTCCGCGACCGACATCCCGCCGACGTTGATCGCACCGATCAACGGCAGCGCGATCTGGCCATGGGAGTTGACGCGGGCGAGGGTGGTGAGATCGTCCTCCTGGTAAACCGCGACCCGGATGCGATCGGCGAGCTGGAGGCGGTGGGCATAACTGTGCTTGGCGGGCGCAGGGTCGGGAGCCCCGGCCAGCGACAGTCCCAGCAGTCCGGCGAGCAGGGCGAACAGAATCCGCGGGAAGTTCATGACTCAGTAGCGCCCGGAGAGCAGGATCGAAAACTGATTGCGGTCGAATTCGGCGAGGAGCTCGTTGGATTGGTTGTCGAAAAAGGTGTACCGGCTGACGACCTTGAGATGGTCGTTCATGGTGTACGTTCCCTCGAAATACCACGAGAAAAAGTTGTCCGCCCGTCCCGACAGCGATTGGTCCAGGAACTGGTTGTGGCCGGCGCCGAGGCCCGAGCCGAACTGAAAGCGGCGGCTGAACCCGTAGGTCGCGGAAAGATTGGTGGAAAGGGTGGCGACGGAGGCGGAGGTGGCCGTCGTGTTGAAATCGCGGCTGATCAGCGCATCGACTGACAGTTTTCGAGTCGCATTCCACGTCAACTGGACGGCCGCGCTCGCCTCGTGATAGGCCTGGCTGCTGTCGCGGATCTGGCGTTGCTGGAAACCGAAGCGCACGGTGCCCGTCACTTTGGGGAAGATCCGGCCGGTCGCGCCGAGATGGATGTCGTGGTCGGTCGTGCGGTCGATGTCAGTGCGACCGAAACGCACCCGGTAACCCGCGAGGAGGTCGACCCGGGAGTTGTAGACGTAGTACCCATCCAGGCCCTCGGCGAAATCGAGATAGTCGACGACGCCAATATCGTGATCCTCGAACTGGCGGTTTTGCGCGGCCGTGTCGGACGTGGCGTAGAACTTTTCGTTGATCGGGTAGCGCAGGGTGAGTTCGAGCGGGTAATTCCAGCTTGAGGTGCGGAGATTGATGGCGCTGTCGGCCTGCTGGGTGCGATAAGCGGAGACGGTGAACGAGCCGGTGAGCCGCCCGGTCGTCTTGGTGAACGCGACGCCAACATTCGGATCCACGGCGTTGAGGTCGCTGTGCGCGTTGTACCGGTAGGCGGTGATCGATGCGGTGAGGTCGACGGAGATCATGCCGGCGCGCCGCTGCCATTCGGCGCCGAAGGACAGGTTTTCGGACGTGTCGGAGACGGCGTCGCGCTGCGCAAGCAGGTTGGAATCGTAGGTGATGCCGGCGCTCCCGAAGACGAACACCTGGTTCCGCTCGCCATCGATGTTCAACAAAGCAAAAACGCCCTGCTGCGCGAACAGCAGAGCGAGGAGAAGCAGGCGCGGGATCTTGAGCTGCGAATGGGTGGCCACGAAAGGCGGTTATTGTCCGGGATTAAGCCGGTCAGGGCTGACCGTCAGGTTCGTGGGCGGAGTGGCGGTGACAGTCGGATGGGCGACCACTTCGTCGCTGCCGGCGCCGGCCTCCACGTCGAATGCCACGGTCCGGCGCGCCTGGCAGGCCGAGGCCAGCATGACGTCGAGTCCCTGCAGGGCATCGTGGTCGATCGGACCGACGACGGTTTGCGGTTCGCCCGCCGCGCCGGTGGTGACGACCGCCTGCTCGCCGGGCTGCAGCGTCACGCTCGATTCGTCCTTGGCCCCGGTGCGAACGGTCACGCTGCCCTCGACGGCCGAGATTGTCGTGGTGTTGGCGGCGACGTTGATGACCACGCGGCGACCGCGGACGTTGATCCGGGCGAGCGGCGTCGAGTAAACGAGGGTGGTGCCCGACATCATCTCGCTGGCGCAGGTCGCGACGAGGCCGTGCGCCACGCCGATGATCGCGTGCGAAACCGAGGGCTCGGCATCATCCTTTGCGATCGCCGAAAAATGCTCCTGCTCGAAGCGATCGATCTGCACCTGCGTGTTGGCCGAGAGATACAGACCCGTGCCCGAAGAGAGCACATAGGTCTGATGGGAATCCTTCCCGGTGACCATCAGTGTGCCCCGGGCGGAAAACGCGGCGCCCTGTTTGGGTTCATAGACCTGGCCGTTGTTCTCGATGTGTCCCGTGCCCTGGGTCTCGGAGAGGAAGATCTTGCTGGCCGGACTGGTCGGCGACGAAGCCTGTCCGGACATCGGAAGTCCGGAAGCGGCCAATGCGGCCGCGAGAACGAAAACGTTGAGGGGCCTGTTCATCGAAAAAGGAAGCAGGCGGATGGCCCATCTCCTTGGCAGACCAGCAAATTAGCACAAACTCCCTAATACAAGATTAATCCCGCAAATATTATGCGGCAACCGGCCGCCGGAACCACAGCGGTTTAAGAAAAAGCATGACCGCAAAAGGCACAGTCAGGCTCGGATCTCTCAAAGCGACTGGTCGTTTTCGGTGCCGACGATAACAAGGCGTGGGCGGCTGGAACAAGCGCCGACCTACACTGTGCCGTAACGATGCATTCGAAGCTGGCTTTGCTCCACGATCGACAGGCCCTTCCTTGGGTGGTCGCCGATTTCCACATCGGCGACAGAGGCGCGGTATGGAAACCGACGCCCACTTGCGGCGTCGTTCCGGCTAAGCAAGCAGAGGGCCTCACGGAGTTGCGCAGGCTTTTGCGGCGACAAAAATGACTAATCCGCCCTAGACGAGCAGGTTGATCAGCTTCCCCTTCACGTAAATCGAGCGCTTGATCGGTTTGCCGCCGAGGTGCGGCGCGACCCGTGGATGATCGAGGGCGAGTTGCACGAGCTCCTGTTCCGTGACGCCCACCGGCACCTGGGCGTCGCCGCGGTGCTTGCCGTTCACCTGGAACACGATCGTGATGGTGGTGGCGACTAGCTTCGCGGGATCAAAGGCCGGCCACGCGGCGGCCGCGACCGAGCCTGTCTGCCCGAGACGGCACCAAAGCTCCTCGCCGAGATGCGGGGCAAATGGGGCAACGAGTTGAATCAAGGTCAGCAGCGCACGGCGGGGCAACGCCGGCTCCTTCTGCAGCGCATTCACGAGGATCATCATCTGCGAAATGGCGGTGTTGAAATGCAGGCCCTCGATATCGTCGCCGACCTTGCGGATCGTCTCGTGCAGCAGCTTGTCCGCTTCGGCGGACAGAGTGGCGGTGTCAGAGACGCGCGCGTTGAGTTCGCCCGACTCGTCGATGCACTCGCGCCAGATCTTGCGGAGGAAACGGTGGACACCCTCGATGCCTTTCGGATTCCACGGCTTCATCGCCTCGAGCGGGCCGAGGAACATCAGATAGAGTCGCACCGAGTCGGCACCGAACCCCCGGATCAGGTCGTCGGGATTGACGACGTTGCCGCGGGACTTGGACATCTTGTGTCCGTCCTCGCCGAGGATGATGCCCTGGTGGAAAAGCCGGCGGAACGGCTCGTTCTGGGGGACGATCCCGAGATCGAACAGGACCTTGTGCCAGAAGCGCGCATACAGGAGATGCAGCACCGCGTGCTCGGCGCCTCCGACATAGAGATCGGGGACGTCCCAGTATTTGAGCTTTTCGGGCGACGCGATGGCCTGATCGTTGTGCGGGTCGAGATACCGGAGATAATACCAGCACGAACCCGCCCACTGCGGCATCGTGTTCGTCTCGCGGCGGCCGCGGACCCACGAGTCACCGGCGGGACGCGGTTGCGAGGCCGGAACCGCGGCGCCGGCTTTGAAATCGAACCAGATCTCGAGCCATGCGGTCTCGTTGGCGAGCGGGCTTTCGCCGGAGCCGCTCGGCAGATAGGATTGAACGGGCGGCAGGGCGAGGGGAAGGGCGCCGTCGGGCAGCGGCAGGGCAAAGTGTTTCGTGCCGGCCTCGACGAAGGTGACCGGTTGAACCGGAAGATCGGGCCGCGCCGCCGCCGCAAGCGCGTAGTCGGGTTCCGAAACCCACACGATCGGAAAAGGCTCGCCCCAATAGCGCTGGCGGGAAAAGAGCCAGTCGCGGAGCTTGTAATTCACCCGGCGCTTTCCGCGCTGCCGGACCTCGAGCCAGGAAATCATCTTCTCCCGGGCCGCGGCGATCGTCAGGCCATCGAGCGAGAGTTCGGGTCCGGAACTGTTGATGGCCGGGCCGTCCTCGACAAATGCCTCGCCCGAAAACTCGGCCGGAGGCTGCACGGTGCGGATGATCGGGAGGGAGTATTGTTTCGCGAAATCCCAGTCGCGCTGATCCTGTCCCGGGACGGCCATGATCGCGCCCGTGCCGTAACCCATGAGCACATAATCCGCGATCCAGACCGGCACGCGGGCACCGGTAACCGGGTTGAGCGCATAACTCCCCGTGAACTCGCCGGACTTTTCCTTCGCGAGATCCGTGCGCTCGAGGTCGCTTTTGCCTGACGCCTTCCGGCGATAGGATTCGACGGCGGCATGTTGCGCGGGTGTGGTGAGAATGGACACGAGCGGGTGCTCGGGTGCGATGACCATGTAGGTGCAGCCGAAAAGCGTGTCGGGCCGCGTGGTGAAGACCGCGAGGTCGCCCGCCGACGGGTTCTCGAGGGCGAACCGGATCTCCGCGCCTTCGCTGCGTCCGATCCAGGCTTCCTGCATGCGTTTCGTCGAATCGGGCCAGTCGACCTGCGCCAGGCCTTCGAGCAGCTTGTCGGCATAGGCCGTGATGCGGAGCACCCATTGGCGCAGGTTGCGGCGTTCGACGGGGAAGCCGCCGACCTCGGACTTGCCGTCGATCACTTCCTCGTTGGCGAGGACGGTGCGGAGTTCCGGGCACCACCACACCGGGCGCTCATCGACGTAGGCCAGCCCCCGGCGAAAAAGCTGGAGAAAAATCCATTGGGTCCAGCGGAAATATTTCGGGTCGGTGGTGTCGATCTCCCGCTCCCAGTCATAGGAAAAGCCCAGGGCCTTGATCTGCTGGCGGAACTTCGTGATGTTGTTCCGGGTGTTGGTGGCGGGATGCGTGCCGGTCTTCACCGCGTGCTGTTCCGCCGGCAGGCCGAAGGCATCCCAGCCGATCGGATGAAGCACATTGAAGCCGCGGGTGCGCTTGTACCGCGCCAGGATGTCGGTCGCGGTGTATCCTTCCGGATGCCCGATGTGCAGGCCGGCGCCCGAAGGATAGGGAAACATGTCGAGCACGTAGTACTTGGGCAGATTCGAGCCATCGGCGGCCCGAAAGGCCTTGGTTTCCTCCCAGATCGCCTGCCAGTGTGGCTCGATCTTGAGAAACTCGTACTCTTTGCAATTAGTAGCAGGCATCGCGTGAAACCCGCCACTTTGCGACTATCCCCGGCACCGTCAATCCCCCTCCGGTTTGCCGCGCTTATGGTCGTGGCACTGGTGCTTTTCGCACCGTCCGGACGTGCGGCCATGAGTTCCGGTTTCAACCGGCTGCTTGACGCCGTGGTGCGCATCGACGTGAGCGAGACCAGTTTTGAGGACGGCTCGATGCATCCCGTGCGGGGAACCGGCTCGGGCGTCATCATCTCGCCGGACGGACTGATCCTCACCAACGCGCATGTGGTCAGTCCGCACGCGGCCGAGGTGCTGGTGACCCTGGCGAGCCTCGAACAGGTGGATGCCAAGCTCGTCGGCTGGGATCACTGGACCGATCTCGCCGTGATCCGCCTGAATCTCGGTGAGATCAAGCGCCGCCACCTCGGTTTCACGGCGGCCGAATTCGGCGAGTCGGGCAAGCTGTATCCCGGCGAGACCGTCTTTGCCGTCGGCACCCCGTACGGGCTCGCGCGCACCGTGACCCGCGGCATCATCTCGAACAACAACCGGCCGTTCAGCGACCCCGAGGGCGTCGACGGCTATGAAACGGGTGACTTCAATACCTGGCTCCAGACCGATGCCGCGATCAATCCCGGCAACAGCGGCGGTCCGCTGGTGACGGAGGATGGCCGGATCGTCGGCATCAACTCGCGGGCGTACATCGGGGCGGAGAATCTTGGCTTTGCCGTGCCGTCCAGCGTGGCGCGGAGTGTGTCGGCGCGGCTCGTGCACGACGGCGAGATCGTGCGGAGCTACGTCGGCATCGTGCCCATGGCGATGCGCGACATGGAAAACTTCTATTCGCTGGCGGCCAACACGGGCCTGCTGGTCAGCGGAGTCGACGTCGGTTCGCCGGCGGCGCGGGCCGGCTTGCGGCCGCTCGACGTCATCCTCGCGCTGAACGGGCACAAACTGGACGGCCGGTTTCCGGAGCAGCTTCCGGCGATCGCGGACCGGATCGCCAGCCTCCCGGTCGGCGCCCGGATGCATCTCGACATCCGGCGCGGCGGCCAGCCGCTCACCCTCGACCTCGTGACCGAGAGGCTGGAAAGCCACGTCGGAGAGGAATACGCCTTCGAGAAATGGGGCCTCAGCGTGCGAAAGGTCACGCGGGTTGCGGCACGCCAGGCGCAGCTCGCGGACGACACGGGTGTCGAGGTGATCGGGGTGAGACCGGGCTTCCCCGCGGCCCAGGCCGGGGTCGAGCCGGGCGACATCATCACCAAGGTTTCCGGGGAACCGATCCTTGAACTCGGGCGTCTGAAGGAGGTCTACCGTGACTACACGGCGAAACCGGGCCCCGTCCTGATCGAGGCACAGCGCAATCGCCGGGTTGCCCTTTACGTGTTCAAGCCGTAGCGACGGGAGCACGGACCATGAAGACGACTCCAGGCTTCGGCTTGTTTTTAGGCAGCATCCTTTCACCCACTCGCGCCCGGCGCATCCTGCGGCGGACATTTTTCGCCGGCGCCATCGCCGCGGGCAGCGTCGGCGCTCCCGGCTCGACCCTTCCGGCGATGCTGCGGGAACGGTTGGCGTCGGTGGTCGCGGTGGAATTCGAGGTCCAGACGGAAAGCGAACGCCGTCAGATCACCGTCCTGGGCACCGTCGTGGACGACCAGGGCGACATCATGATTCCCGGGAGCGCGATTCCGCAGAATGTGGGGATCGACCAGGTGCTGGACTTCAAGGTCTATCCTCCGGGAGGAAGCGACGGCGAGCCCGCCACGTATCTCGGCCTCGACGCCTATACCGGCACGCATTTTGTCCGGGCCGGAGAGGGGTTGCGCGCGAAGCTGGTTCCCGTGACCAAATTTCTCGCGCCGGCCGGAACCGAATCGCAGCCCGATGACGAGGTTTGGGGCATCGGCCTGCGCAACAAGGACGAGGATTTCGCGCCGTACGTGCTGAGCTCGCGGATCGCGCTCATCTCCCGGCTGCCCAACTTGACCGCAGTCACCGCCGAGGACGTCGCCGGCCCGGGCCTGCCCGTTTTCAATCGCGCCGGTCAGCTCGTTGGCATCGCGCAGAATTCCTTCGGTCAAAACTACCTGCTGTTTTCCCGAAGCCAGAACGGCACTCCCATTCTGCTGGTGAACGTCGAGGAGAGCAGCGTGCTTGAACTGGCGCCGGAGGTGGTCGATGGTTTCAAGCGCATTCCCCACCAGCCTTCGGGCCGTCCGATTTCCTGGTTCGGCGTGTCCGGCCTGCAGCCCGTGGATCCGGACGTGGCCAAGATGCTCAAACTGGGGCGCCAGCCGGCGCTGGTGCTGAGCGACATCGTTGAGGGCAGCCCGGCCGCCCAGGCGGGCCTGCAGGATGGCGACGTGGTCGTCGCGCTCGACGGCGCGCCCTTGCCGCGACTCAAGCCCGACCATGTCGTGGCCCTCTATTTCGGCCAGGAAATGCTGCGCCGGAGTCCCGGGACAGTCGTCACGCTGACGCTGCTGCGCGGGTCGGAACGGCGCGACGTGAAGGTGACGCTCGGCGACGAGCCGCGCATGGTGCGTGAGTCGGAGCGCCGCTATTTCGACCGGTTGGGCTTCACCGTGCGCGAATTCCTGATGGTCGATCGCATTCTCAACCGCGCGAAACTCGCGGACCAGGATGGCGTGGTGGTCCATTATGTGAAGCCCAACGGCGCGGCGGCGGTGGCGGGCCTGAGGGTCGACGACTGGGTGCGCGACATAAACGGCGTGCCGATCAAGACCTACGCGGACGCGGTGGCGAAGCTCGCGGCCGCCGAGACCGATCCGACGCGCCCGGAAATCGTGTTGCTCGCGAGCCGGGGCGGCGAGACGCAGGTGTTGCGCATCAAACTCAATTAAGCCTAGAAAAAGCGATTGAAGCCTCTGATTTCACCGATGGATACGGATGATCAATGTCCCGGGCGGCTGCCTGTTCTCACCGTGCCGGTGACTGCTTGCGAGCTGCCTTCAGTTGGCATTCTCCTGCATCCGTGCAAGGCACGGTCAATGGAACGGCGGAATCCAGATTAAGATGTTCACCGGAATCGTGGAGGACGTGGGCAAGGTTGTCGCTTTCGCGCCAGCGAAGGAGGGCTGGTCGCTGCAGCTCCTGGCGCCGCGCCTCGCCGCCGACGTCGCCTTGGGCGACAGCGTCGCGGTGAATGGTTGCTGCCTGACGGCGGTGAGGGCCGAGGCGGGCCATCTCTGGTTCGATGTCCTGGCCGAGACACGGCGCCTGACGAATTTCTCCGCCTTGCAGCCCGGGGCGGCGGTCAACCTGGAACGCAGCCTGCGGGCCGACGCCCGTCTCGGCGGACATTTCGTTTCGGGTCACATCGATGCGCTCGGGACGGTGGAGACCCTCGAACCGCGCGGGCAGGACTATTACCTGCAGGTCCGGATCCCGGGGGAGTTTTCGCGGTACCTCGTGTACAAGGGCAGTGTGGCGATCGACGGCATTTCGCTGACGGTGGCCGAAATCACGGACGATCGCTTTGTCGTGTGGCTCATCCCGCACACGATGACGGTGACGAATCTCCGGGAGAAAACCAAGGGGGCGGGCGTCAACCTGGAGTTCGACCTGCTGGCGAAATACGTGGAGAAGCTGCTGCAGGCCAAGGGGGCGACGTCCCGATGAATGTGCGCGAACAGTTGCTGGCGCTGAATGAGGAGCTTCGCCGATTGAAGAGTGAAGGGCACCGGACGGTGGCCGTCTCGGAAGAAAGCCTCGCGACGCTTCGGGAAGCCGTGGCGTTCGAGACTGGGGTATCCGGGCCGGTCGTTCGGGATGCGGCTCCCGTGTCCGCTCCGCCCACTGGCGAGCCGGCGGCGCCGCCGCGGCTGGTCGCGGTCGCAAGTCCCGGTGGCGGTGGGATCCCGGCGGAGCCGCCGGTGGTGACATTGCCGGAGGGCGACAAGACCACGCGCTGGAACGCATTGAAGGAACGGGTGCTCGCGGATCCCGTTTGTCAGGCACACGTGCGGCCCGGAAAAAAAGTGGTGCTCGGGGTCGGGAGCCTCGATGCGGCGATCTTCTTTTGTGGCGAGGCACCCGGCGCCGAGGAGGAGGTGCAGGGCGAGCCGTTCGTCGGACCGGCGGGTCAGCTCCTGACCCGGATGATCGGGGGGATGGGCCTGAAGCGCGAGGAGGTCTACATCGGGAACATCATGAACTGGCGGCCCGAGATGTCCGCTCCCGCCGGAGTGCAATACGGAAACCGGCCGCCGACCGCGGAGGAACTGAGATATTGCCTGCCGTATCTGCGGGCCCAGCTTGCGATTGTGGCGCCGCGCCTGGTCGTGGCGCTGGGGGCGACGGCGGCGTCGGGCCTGCTCGGGGCCGGCACGTTCAAGACGCTGGGAGAAATCCGCGGACGATGGCATGCTTTTGGCGGCGTGCCCCTGATGGTCACCTACCATCCCTCCTATATCCTGCGCAACCCGACGAACCGGTCAAAGCGGATGATTTGGGAAGATTTGCTCCAAGTTATGGAACGCGCCGAGCTTCCCATCTCTCCAAAGCAGAGAAACTATTACCTCGGATGAAACGCCTCACCCTCGCCGGATTCCTCTTTTTTATCCTGCTCGCCATGGCCCGGGCGGCCTCCGGGCCGTTCGACTTCGAAGTCCTGCAGTTCCGGGCCAAGGAGCTGGCGGAGCAGCCCTACAAGGAACCGAAGCGGCACGTGCCGGGCTGGCTGCTCAAATTCGACTACGACCAGTACCGCGACATCCGTTTCGATCCGATGCGGGCCTGGTGGCACGACGCCAAGTTGCCGTTTCAACTGCAGTTTTTTCACCCCGGCTGGCTGTACAACAAGCCGGTCCAGATCCACGAGCTGTCCGACAAGGGCGACCAATTGATTGAGTTCTCGCCGCGACTGTTCGACTACGGTCACAACCGCCTCGACGGACATGTGCCGGCCGACATGGGTTTTGCGGGCTTCCGGATCCATTACGCGCTCAACCGGCCGGATTACCTCGACGAACTCGCGGTCTTCCAGGGCGCGAGCTATTTCCGCGCGCTTGGCGCGGGCATGCACTACGGCATGTCGGCCCGCGGTCTGGCCTTGAACACGGCGGAGCCCGGCGGCGAGGAGTTCCCTTCCTTCGATGAGTTTTGGATCGAGCGTCCGGCTCCGGCCGCGCGGCAACTGGTGGTCTACGCCCTGCTCAACAGCCCCAGCGTGACGGGCGCCTACCGTTTCATCATCACGCCGGGCGCCGCGACCGTGATGGATGTGAAGGCGGCGATCTATTGCCGGAAAAATCCGGCGGTATTCGGGCTCGCACCGCTCACCAGCATGTTCGCCCACGGCGAGAACAGCGGCTGGTCGCAGAACGACTACCGGCCCGAGGTGCACGATTCCGACGGATTGCTGATGGAGACCGGCGCCGGTGAATGGATCTGGCGTCCGCTGGTCAATCCGAAGGCGATGCGCATATCCTCGTTCCTCGACAACGGTCCGCACGGCTTCGGGCTCCTGCAGCGCGACCGCGAGTTCAAGCATTATGATGACCTTGAGGCGTGGTATCAGGCCCGGCCCAGTGTCTGGGTGGAGCCCGTCGGCAACTGGGGAGCCGGCTCCGTGCGCCTGGTCGAGCTGCCCACGGCGGACGAGACGAACGACAACATCGTGGCGTTCTGGGTGCCGGCGCACCTGCCGCCGCCGGGCGAGCCGGTGATCTGCGAATACAAGCTGCACTGGATGGTGGACCCCGGCGACCGTCCGCCGGCTGGTTTCGTATCCTCGACCCGCACCGGCACGGTGCTTCGCCATCCGGACCAGCGGCGTTTCGTCGTCGAATTTGACAGCAAATATCTCGATCGCGAGCCGGCCGACCCCGAGGTCAAGGGCGTCGTGACGGTGGTTTCGGGCGCCACGCTGGTCGGCAGCCCGGTGGTCCAGAAGAACACGTTTACCGGCGCCTGGCGCCTCGCCTTTGAACTGGTGCCGCAGGGCAAGGACCATCCCGTGGAATTGCGCGCCTTTTTGCGGAAAGGTTCCCACGTCCTGACCGAGACATGGAGCTACCTCTGGAATCCCTGAGTTCATTCCGGCCCGCGACAGGCACGCCCGAACAGTGGAACGCGGCCTTCGTGCGCGTCGAGGATTACCTGCGTGCGCACCGCGTCCACAACCGGCTGCAGCAAAGCCGCATCCTGCAGGAGGTGCTGGCCCGGGCCGCCCGCCGGCACGCGCAGAACCCGTCGGCGATCCCCACCACGCTCGCGGCCGAGGAGATCGACGCGCTGATGGACGACTGGTTCGCCGAACTGCTCGGCGACAAGACGCTGCCGCACGAGCGGGTCGCGATCGAGGGCCGCGTGGCGCTGCTGTTGTGCGACGGCGTTGATCGCTGGCCCTATGCGTTTCTCGATCCGGTCAACGTCCCGGCGGAATTCGCCGACGAGATGAAGCGCCGTTCGATCCAGGCGGGTCCGGACATGTCCGTCTCCAGCATGGTGCCGCGCGACATCAAGCTCGGTGCCCTCACGGAAGTCGCGGGGGAAACCTTCGAGCGGATCGAGCGCTGGCCGATGCTGCGCGTGACGCTGCTCTGGCTGATCTTCATCGCCATGCTGGCGCTGGTGTTCCGGGCGACCCGCTGACCGCATGAGCGCACTTTTCACGGTCGAGCAGGTTTCCCGCGCGCGCGGCGGCCGCCGGCGGGCATTCTTTTTCACGCTCATCTTCCTGATCACGAGCATGGCGACCTGGTTCATGGCCGACCTGCTCTGGCGGGTGCCCGTGACGCCGGTGAGCGTGCTGGTCCTGGTGCTCTTCGTGATCCTGTTCGCCTCGATTGCGACCGGCTTTTGCACGGCGATGATCGGGCTGTTCGTGCTCAACCGCGGCGATCGTTTCCGGATCACGCGCAGCGTGGAAGGAGAGGAGCTGGCGGATCTGCCGCTCGGCAGCACAGCCCTGGTGATGCCGGTGTTCAACGAGGATTCGAGCCGCGTCTTCGAGGGCCTGCGCGTGATGTATCGTTCGATCGAGCTCACGGGCCGGCTGCCCGACTTCGATTTCTTCATCCTGAGCGATTCGAACGACCCGAACCGCTGGATCCAGGAGGAGGTGGCCTGGGTGGAGCTGTGCAAGCAGCTCGGGGCCTTCGGACGGATTTTCTATCGGAAGCGTGGTCTCTCGATCAACAAGAAGAGCGGCAACGTGGCGGACTTCCTCCGCCGCTGGGGCCAGAGCTACCGTTACATGGTGGTGCTGGACGCGGACAGCCTGATGACGGGCGAGTCGATCGTCCGCCTCGTCGCGATGATGGAACGCAATCCCCACGTCGGCATTCTGCAGACGGCGCCGCGCATCATCAACGGCGTCACGCTCTACTCACGGCTCCAGCAATTCGCCAACCGCCTCTACAGCCCGCTGTTTCTCGCCGGCCTCAATTTCTGGCACCTCGGAGAGAGCAATTTCTGGGGGCACAACGCGGTGATCCGCGTCGCGCCGTTCATGCAGCACGCCTCGCTGCCGGAGCTGCCGGGCATCGAGCCCTTCGGCGGCCGGATCCTGAGCCACGACTTCGTCGAGGCCGCCCTGATGCGCCGCGCGGGTTGGAGCGTGTGGCTCGCGTACGACCTGGAGGGAAGCTACGAGGAGGGCCCCCCGACGCTGCTGGACAGCGCCAAGCGCGACCGGCGCTGGTGCCAGGGCAACCTGCAG
Organism: Candidatus Didemnitutus sp.; assembly: GCA_036499305.1. Taxonomy (GTDB): domain Bacteria; phylum Verrucomicrobiota; class Verrucomicrobiia; order Opitutales; family Opitutaceae; genus Didemnitutus. The sequence continues at coordinate 8,274 of DASYDZ010000081.1, read as the reverse complement.
CACAGTTGGCTGCTGTTCGCCCGCGGTTTTCATCCGCTCAACCGGTTCCATCTGCTGATGGGCATCATGGCGTATGTGTCGTCGCCCCTGTGGCTGCTTTTCATGCTCATCAGCACGCTGCAGCGGTTTCACGAAGTGGAGTCCGGAGCCGCCGGACGATATCATGCGGAAAACTACACGCTCATCTTTGGGTATCCGGTGGAGGTGCCGGAGGCTGTGACGCTGTTCGGCTTCACCCTGGTCCTGCTGTTTCTGCCCAAGATCCTCAGCGTGCTCGTGGCGCTGCGGGACCGGCGCGGCATCGCGTTCGGCGGACCCGCGCGGCTCATCGTCAGCACCCTGCTCGAGATGCTGCTCTCCGCCCTGCTGGCGCCGATCAACATGATGTTCCACGCAAAATTCGTCGTCTACATCCTCCTGGGGCAGGGCGTGTCCTGGACGACGCAGCAACGGTCGGCGGACGACGACGCCGACTGGCGCGACGCCATCCTCGCGCATCTGACCCAGACTCTCTTCGCGATCGTGTGGGGCGCCTCCGCCTATGTGCTCGTGCCGTCGTTCTTCTGGTGGCTGGCGCCGATTCTGCTGGGTTTGCTGGTGGCGGCGCCGCTCTCGATCTTCCTCGGCCGGGCCCGCTTCGGCCGGAAAGCGCGTGACCACGGATTGTTTCTCACTCCCGACGAGACCCAGCCCGTGCCGGAGCTTCCGCTGCTCGAGCGCCATCTGGCGGAGTGCTACCGGCACATGCAGCCGATTCCGGAGCTGCGCGAGGACTACGGCCTGCTGCAGGCGGTCCTCGACCCCTATGTGAATGCGGTGCACGTGGCCCTGCTGCGGCAGCGGCGGCGCAATCTGTCGGTGCGGCGTTATTTCATGGATCTGCGGCGGCGCCTCCTCGCCGAGGGTCCGGCGCAGTTGTCCCCCCGCGAGAAAATGGCCCTGCTGCGCGACGCCGAGTCGATGAACTGGCTGCACGAACAGTTGTGGAAGCAGCCGGCGGAGCAGCTTTCGGCCTGGTGGCAGCTCGCGATGCGCCAGTACAACGTGCTCACCACCACGCCGGTGACCGCGTTGTATCGGTAGGGCGGAGCGGGAATACGGGGCATCTGCACCCGTTCCCGACATGGCCGGCTCCCGCGGCCAGTGCGCGTGAGGAAATACCGTCGCCGGTGTAGGAGACCGCTTGCAGGCGAGGAAGAGAGCGTCGTCGCTTTTGTCGCCTCCAAGCAGGCTCCGCACTGTCGACCGCAAGCGACTACCATCTATTCCACCCGGTCTAGCGCACGTTCGCGTAGGCGCTTACGAGCACATCGTGACCGGTGCGCTCGAGGCCCTTGATCCGGACCGCGGCATTTGCGACCTTGGCGGTGCTGCGCGGTTTGATGGCCAGCCGATAGCGGCGCCCGAGTTCGATCGGTTCGAGACGAACTTCAAAGGCGTTGTTGGTGGCGGTGGCTTCCTTGAAGTCGACCAGGACGTTGGCGCCGGCGGAAATCTCGACAAACTGCTCCGTCGGTGCGTCGCCCCGGTGCCATTCGAGGACCCGCGGGGTGACGGTTGCAATGTCGGGTATGTCGACGCTAACCGTGAGATACTGCGGCTGGGTGGCGTCGTCCGTCGACACCGCGATCGTGCGTTCGTATAATCCCACGCGGTCGCCGATCGAGAAATGGGCGAGGATCCTGCCTCGGGCTCCCGGCTCGACGACCTCATTGTCCGCCTTTGCCGATACGCAATGGCAGCCGGTGTTCACGGACAGGATGTGCACCGGTTTGCTTCCGGCATTGCGAAAGGTGAACTCCAGGTCGACCTCCGCCTGGAACGGAGCCGGATGCGACTCGGCGGTCGTCGCGTCCCATTCGAGAGCGTGTGCGGCCAGCGCCGACGCAAGAAATGCGGCGGGAAAAGCGAGGCGGCGTGGAAGCATGCGCGGCACGAAATGGAAGTGACGGCGGCTATCTCGCCTCCCGGATGGCCGCATCGTCAACGACGAATCCGCGGCGGGCGGTTCCAGCTCTGCCCTGCGCAGCCGGGATCATCTCCCTAGCCGCTTGAAACCACTGATTTCACGGATGCGCCCGGGCATTGGTGTCGCGAGTGGTTGCGTGCTGTCACTTCGCCGGTGACGGCATTCTCGCCGCCATCGCCGGGGAATCCGAGCCGGGCGGACGCCGGTCTCTCAACTCTCAGTCGGACTCATTCAGTTGAGCCGAGGTGGAACCGGACCTCAGGGCCGGTTTTTCTCCGAAAGTCTCGCGAACCCGCCCGGAGGTCGGGTTCCACCATTCAGTACACGCCCCATCCTTCGATAGAGCGAATCCAACGACCTGAGTCCGGCTCTGCCTCTCAACCCTCAACTCTCAACTCTCAACCGACTGAACTCTCAACTCTCAACCAACCGAGCCCCTCCTCAGCCCGCCTTCCTGAGCTGCTCGAGCGCCGGATGCAGTCGGAGAAATTCGGCGCGAAGGCCGGGCAGCGCCTGTCCGGCCGCGGCGAACTCGGAAGCTTTGCCAAGCGACTCCATGTCGCGCGCCAGGTTGGCGAGGCCGGTGGCGCCGAAATTGCCGGAACTTCCCTTGATGCTGTGGGCGGCGCGGGTGAGGTCGACGGATTGTCCCGCCGCGATGGCCGCCTCGAGGTCGGCGAGATGCTTCGGCGTGTCGACGAGGAAGATGTCGATCAGCTCGCGGAGAAACTCGCCGCCGTCGTCCGGGTTGATCGCGCGGAGATTGTCGATGGCTTCACGGTCGAGCAAGGGAAAGGTCGGATTCATGGCGTGGCTCTCAACTCGCCCATTCGAACGACGTGCTGGCCTCGATTTCCTCGATCGTCGTGAGACCGAGCAGCACTTTCTTGAGCCCGTCGTAGCGGAGCGGGCGGTACCCCACCTTGGCGGCGGCGCGGGTGATTTCCTGCGCGCTGCGGCCGTCGGAGATGAGCTGGCGGATTTCCTCGGTGATGAGGACCAGTTCGTGGAAGGCGATGCGGCCGCGGTACCCGGTGCCGCGGCAATGCGCGCAGCCTCGGCCGCGATAGAACGGAACATCCGTGAGACCCTCCTCCTCGAAATAGCGCGAGAGCACGTCGTGCGACGGATAATAGGCTTCCTTGCATTTCTCGCAGATCCGCGCGGCGAGACGCTGCGCGAGCACGCCGATCACGGACGGGGCGACCATGTACGGCTCGACCCCGATCTCGACCAGCCGGGTGATGGCCTGGGCGGCGGTGTTCGTGTGCAGGGTGGCCAGCACGAGATGGCCGGTCAGCGCGGCCTCGGTGGCGATTTTTGCGGTCTCGAGGTCGCGGATTTCGCCGACGAGAATGACATCCGGATCCTGGCGGAGCAGGGAACGCAGGAGGGTGCCGAACTTCAGGTCGATGTGCGAATTCACCTGGCTCTGTGTGACACCGCCGAGCTGGATTTCGACCGGATCCTCGATGGTCGAGATGTTGACATCCGGATTGTTGATTTCCGAAAGGGCCGAGTAGAGGGTGGTGGTCTTGCCGGAGCCGGTGGGGCCGGTGACGAAGATGATCCCGTTGGGATTGCGCACGAGGCGCTGCAGCGGCTGCAGGATGCTTTGCGAGATCAGCATGTGCTCGAGGGACATGTTCGACTTCTTGCCCGTGGCCGCGAGCACGCGAATCACGGCCTTCTCGCCGAAGATCGTCGGCAGGCTGGAGAAACGGAAGTTCGCCTTGCTCGTGCCGATCGGGATGGTGAAGCGCCCGTCCTGCGGAAAGCGCGACTCCGCGATGTTCAGATTGCAGAGGATCTTCAGGCGCGACAGCAGCGCCTGGTGCAGGCGGCGCGAAAAGGTGAGCACGCCGCGCAGGTTGCCGTCGATGCGAAACCGGATGCGGGATTGCGTCTCGTGCGGCTCGATGTGGATGTCGGTGGCCCGCTCGCGCAGGGAAAAATAGAGGATTTCGTCGAGGGCGCGAACGAGGGCATCGGACTCGGCCAGCGCCTCGAGGCGTTCGCCGCTGATGCCGGCGGCGGAAAAAGGATCGCTTTTTTCGAGATCGCCCAGCGTCTCCGTCACCGACTTTTCCGTGCTGTACTGGATGGCGATGGCGTCGGCGATCTCGCAGGGCAGGCTGAAGACGGGGCTGACCTTGATCTGGGCGATCTGCTCGAGGCGCCGGACCTGGTCGGTGTCCTCGGGCGTGGCCATCGAGACCGTGAGGATGCCCTCGATGATGTAGAGGCCGATGGCCCGGATCTTCCGGGCGATCTCGATCGGGATCTTGCCGATGGCCTCCTCGGTGGTGACCGACGAGAGCACGTCGACGTAGGCGATGCCGATGGAGTTCGACCACTGGCGGACGGCGTCCTCCTTCGTGATCATGCGGGCGTCGATGGCCGCCTGGAGCTGCTCCAGCGAGCCGAGGCCATGCTCGCGGCCCAGGGCGTCGAATTCGTCGGCGAAGTCGAATCCCGGCTGCCCTTTCATGAGGCGGACGAATTCGCTATTTTCGGTTTTTGAGGCCACGGCGGACGCGGGGTTTGTTGAACAGCTTGGCGATTTCCACCTGGTCGAGCTTCTCGCCGGCGAACGCGGGGGCGCTGCGTTCGAGCTGCACCTCGGCGAGCATCGACGGGAGTGAGTAGCGCACGACCGCGAGCTGGAAGGCAGGAGCGGGGGAAGCGGAGGGATTATGGGGCGCGATCATCGGGCGGAGGGGCCGGCGGGGCGGAGTCGAAGTTGTCGTCGATGACGATCTGGAGCTGGGCAATGAGCTCGTCTCGCGGCAGGTCCTTGCGCAGGTAGTTGACGGCGCCGAGGCGGGCGCATTCCTCGATGGTCTGGCGATTGGTGAGCGAGGTGAGCATCACCACCAGCGCGTCGGGATCGAGGGTGTGGATCCGGCCCAGCGCCTGGACTCCATCGACGACGGGCATGTTGACATCCAGGAGCACCAGGTCGGGGTGATGACGTTCATAGGCGTCCACGGCCTCCTGGCCGTTGCGGGCCTCGATGATCACGGGTTGACCGAGGCGCTTCAGCACCAGCCCGAGAAACTGGCGGATGTGGGCCTCGTCGTCCGTGATCAGGACTTTGCCATTGAATTTCATGCGGAAAGCGGGAGGGAGAACATGAAGGCGCAGCCGCCCTCGCGGCGGTTCTGCGCGGAAATCGAGCCGCCATGGGCCTCCACGATGCGCCGGCAGATGGCGAGCCCGAGACCGGTGCTCTTTTCGCCGGCGGTCGGTTTCACCGAGGTCTGGCTGAAGTCCTTGAAAAGTTTGTCGTGCTCGCCGTCGGGAATGCCCGGGCCCTGGTCGATCACCGCCACGGTGCATCCGTTGGACTGGGCGCCCGCTTCCACCGTGACGAGCGAACTCGGCGGCGAGAACTTGATCGCATTGCTGATCAGGTTGTCGACGACCTGCTTGATCTTGCCGCAATCCATGTGGACCTCGCCCGGCAGTCCGGCGGCATTGAGCACGATCTTGCTGCCCTTCTTGGCGGCGTTGATGTTGTTCAGGGTGACGGACGTTTCGAGCAGTTCGGAGAGGGAGGAGAGTTTCGGATGGATCTTGATCTCACCCGACTCGATCACGGCGGTGTCGAGGAGCTCGTTGACCATGGTCAGCATCGATTCGCTGGTGGAATAGATGCTTTCGACGATTTCTCCCTGATCGGCGGTGAGTTTGCCGTCGCGGGAATCGTCGCGGAGAAACTCCGAGAGACCGCGCATCGTGGAAAGGGGGTTCCGCAGATCATGGGCCACCATGCCGAGAAGCCGGTTCTTGGCGGTGTTCGCCGCGCTGAGCTGGTCGACGAGTTTGCGCTGCTGCGCCATCAGGATGCGGTTCTGGAGGTGGACGCGGATGCGCGCCAGGGTTTCGCGCGGGCGAAAGGGCTTCGGCAGGTAGTCGACGCCCCCGGCCGCCAGTCCCTCGAGGACATCCTCGGATTCCGTCTTGGCGGTGATAAAAATGACCGGGGCCGAGGTGTCGCCGAAGCGGCGCTTCATCTCGCGGCAGGTCTCGAATCCGTTTATCCCGGGCATCACCACATCGAGGACAACCAGATCGGGTTCGGTGGCGGCGTACCGTTCGAGCGCGGACTCACCCGAGTTTGCCTGCACCACCTCATAGCCTTCGGGCTGTAGTATCTTCCCGAGCAGCAGCAGGTTGAGCCTGTCGTCGTCAACGACCAGCACCCTACGCCCGCGTAGGTCCACCTGGGACGACTCGGCTGCCGGATTCATGGTTTTTACACCCCTCAACTTCGGCACAAATGGGCGGGATTTTAACGCAAACCGTGCGGGTTCTGGCCATATATCATTAAATTCGCATATGATGATATTTGGCCTTGCGCCGGCGGATCGGCGGCCAATTCTTGGGGAGTATGGCCAATACTTTCGTCTTCTCCTCGGAATCAGTCGGTGAAGGGCATCCGGACAAGGTTGCCGACCTGATCTCTGACAGCGTCCTCGATGCCTGCCTCACCGCGGACCCGCTCAGCCGCGTGGCGTGCGAGACCCTGGTGAAATCGAACGTGGTGGTGCTCGCCGGCGAGATCACGATTCCGAAGCTCGGCCAGAGGCCCATGGACGCCATCCTGAACGTGGGCGCGATCGTCCGCGCCGCCATTCGCGAGATCGGCTACGTCAACGACGACGACGTTTTCCACGCGGACAAGGTTTTCATCAACAACTACCTCACGACGCAGTCGCCCGACATCGCGCAGGGAGTCGATGCGAAGAAGGTGAAAGGCAAGAAAACGAGCGAGCAGGGAGCGGGCGACCAGGGCTTGATGTTCGGCTACGCCTGCAATGAAACGCCCGAGCTCATGCCCACGCCGGTGATGTTTGCGCATCGCCTGGGCCGCGAGCTCACGCGCGCGCGCAAGAGCGGCCGGGTGCCGTGGCTCCGGCCCGACGCCAAGACGCAGGTCTCGATCCGCTATGAGAACGATCGCCCCGTGTCGGTTGTGAACGTCGTCATCTCGACCCAGCACACCGACGACGTCAGCCACGCGAAGATCGAGGACTACGTGATCAAAAATGTAATTCGGAAGGTCATCCCGGCGCGAATGCTGTCCCCGAAGACGGAATTTCTGATCAACCCGACCGGGCGATTTGTCGTCGGCGGCCCGCAGGGCGACAGCGGCCTCACCGGTCGCAAGATCATTGTCGACACCTACGGCGGCTGGGGTCGCCATGGCGGCGGCGCCTTCTCGGGCAAGGATCCGTCGAAAGTCGATCGTTCCGCGGCGTACATGTGCCGTTGGGTCGCGAAAAACATCGTGGCCGCGGGGCTGGCCGACCTGGCCGAACTGCAGGTCGCCTACGCGATCGGCCATCCGCATCCGGTGAGCGTTTACGTCGACACGATGGGCACGGGCCGCGTTGCCGACGAGAAGATCTCCGCCGCCGTCCAGAAAGTTTTCAGTTTCAAACCGGCGGACATCATTCAGCAGCTCGACCTCCTCCGTCCGATTTATCGCCAGACCACCAATTATGGCCATTTCGGCAAGGCCCGCCTCCCGTGGGAGCAGGCCAACAAGGTCGACGCCCTTCGCGCCGCCCTGAAGTAAACCGATCCACCACCGTCAACTCCGCCACCGCCATGCCCACCGCCACCAGCTCAACGTCGGACTTCAAGGTCAAGGACATCACCCAGGCCGAATGGGGTCGCAAGGAAATCGCCATCGCCGAGCACGAGATGCCCGGCCTCATGGCCTTGCGGCGCAAATTCGGCGCTGGCCGGCCGCTCGCGGGCGTGCGCGTCACCGGCTCGCTTCACATGACGATCCAGACGGCGGTGCTCATCGAGACGCTGCGCGAACTCGGGGCGAGCGTCCGCTGGGCGTCCTGCAACATTTTTTCCACGCAGGACCACGCCGCGGCCGCGATTGCGAAAGCCGGCGTGCCGGTGTTTGCCTGGAAGGGCGAGTCGCTCGAGGAATATTGGGAGTGCACGATGCAGGCGATTGCGTTTCCCGGCGGCCAGGGGCCGCAGCTCGTGGTCGATGACGGCGGCGACGTGACGCTGCTCATCCACAAAGGCTGCGAGCTCGAGGAGGGCAGCGACTGGGTCAACACGCCGTCCTCGTCGCATGAGGAGGAAGTCATCAAGAACCTGCTCCGACGCGTGCACAAGGATGACCCTCTCCGCTGGACCACGCTCGCCAAGGAGTGGCGCGGTGTTTCGGAAGAGACCACGACCGGCGTCCATCGCCTTTATCAGATGCTGGAAAAGGGCCGCCTGCGCGTGCCGGCGATCAATGTGAACGACTCGGTGACGAAGTCGAA
>DASYDZ010000080.1:0-9919 GCA_036499305.1 Candidatus Didemnitutus sp. | reverse complement strand
CACGGTGATCCATGTTGCCGAGGGCGACGACCTGCAGGCCAAAATCGACGCCGCCCATGGAGGCGACGTGCTGCTGCTGGGTTCGGGCACCTACCACGGGTTCAAGCTCACGGACCGCCACTTCACCGCCAACGCACCGCTGGTTGTCAAGGCGGCCCCGGGCGCCCATCCCGTCATCCGTGGGCAGGGCTACGAACCGGACCATCTCGCGGAAATCAGCCGCTCGAGCTACGTCGTGTTCGACGGTCTCGAGTTCGTCGGGGGCAACCGCCCGATCTACGGCCAGGACATCGATCATTTCATTTTCCTCAACCTCACGATCCACGACACCGGCCAGGAAATCATCCACATCCGGGGCGCCTCGCGGTACATCGACGTCCGCGACTGCCGCCTCTACGACACCGGCCACAAGCATCCGCAGTGGTCCGAAGGCGTCTACATCGGCCAAGGCAGCCCGCCATTCGAGAACGTCGAGCATGTCTGGATCGAGGGCAACGACATCTCCCGCACCGGCAACTCCGAGGGCATCAACATCAAGAGCCGGAGCTATCACATCACGATCCGCGGCAACAAGGTCCACGACATCACGCCCGGCACCGCGACCCAGTACAACGAATCCGCGGTCAGTTGCGAGGCCGCCGACCTTTCGTTCAAGCCTGGCGAGGACCCCGACATCTGGATCGAGGGAAACGAGATCTCCCACGTCACCTATGGCCGCTGGGCGAACGGCATCCAGCCCACGACGATGGGTCCACGCGTCGTCCGCAACCACATCCACGACTGCGAACAATTCGGGATCGAGCTCAACGACTACCTGAGCGGACCGGGCATGTTCACCACGATACTTTGGGACAATCTCATCGAGGATTGCCGGGATGGCGCGTTCAACCCCACTGCCCTGCCGTTCGAGTCCCGGGACCCCGGCCCGAATCCCAACCAACCGCAGACGTGGTATGCGACGCCGGTCGCGACCCCCCGCTAGGCGTCCCGCCCCGCGCCCCCCGCCCGCGAAGACCTCTCTGCATGAGATCCATGAGGGAGCGAACGGCGGCATGGGCGATCGTCCCCACCGTGCTTTTGGCCACCTGCGGTCTTCCCGCCGAGTCAGCGAACCCGCCGCCGTATCTCGATCCGTCCCGACCGATCGAGGCGCGGGTCGACGATCTGGTCGGCCGGCTGACCCTGGACGAGAAAGCGTCGCTGATGCAGAACGCCACCCCCGGCGTCCCGCGCCTCGGCATCCCGAAATACGATTGGTGGAGCGAGGCGCTGCATGGCGTCGCCAACGCCGGCCATGCCACGGTTTTCCCGCAGGCCATCGGTCTCGCCGCCACCTGGGACGACCCGCTGATTCACGAAGTCGCCAGCGTGATCGGGATCGAGGCGCGGGCGAAGTTCAACGCCGTCGCCGACACCCCCGAGGCCGGCACCCACAATCACGGGCTCACGTTCTGGTCCCCCAACATAAATATCTTCCGCGATCCGCGGTGGGGGCGCGGACAGGAGACCTACGGCGAGGACCCTTTTCTCACCGCCCGCGTCGGCGTCGCATTCGTCCGCGGGCTCCAGGGCGACGATCCGCGTTATCTCCAGGCGGCGGCGTGCGCGAAGCATTTCGCGGTGCACAGCGGGCCCGAATCGCTGCGCCACGGCTTCGACGTGGCGCCGCCACCGGCGGATCTCCACGAAACCTACCTGCCCGCCTTCGAGGCGCTGGTGCGCGAAGGGCGCGTCGAGGCCGTGATGACGGCCTACAACTCGCTTTACGGCCAGCCCTGCTCGATCAATCCCCTGCTCTACTCTCTGCTCGATTCGTGGGGTTTCGACGGCCATGTCGTTTCCGATTGCGGCTCGATCAGCGATCTGCGGCTCAGTTATCACCGCGCGTCCGACAACGCCGTCGCAGAAGCGCTGGCGGTCAAAGCGGGTCTCTGCCTGCGCTGCGGCGATGAGCCGAGCGAACTGGCCAATGCCGTGCGCCACGGCTACCTCAACGAGGCCGAACTTGATCGCAGTCTCGGCGCCCTGCTGCGGACCCAGTTCCGGCTCGGCTTTTTCGATCCGCCCGCGCAGGTGCCGTTCAACCGCATCCTGCCCTCCGAAAACGACACGCCGGCGCATGCCGCGACCGCGCTTCGGGCCGCGCGCGAATCGATCGTTCTCCTGAAGAACGATGGCGTGCTTCCTCTGCAGCGGAAAAAATTGAAGCGCGTGGCGGTCATTGGCCCCAACGCCGATTCCACGAACGCGCTGCTGGGAAATTACCACGGCAAGCCCTCGGCTCCGGTGACCATTCTCGCGGGACTGAAAGCGGCGCTCGGGAATGATGTCGTCGTCACCTACGTCCACGGCTGCGACCATGCAGCCCAGGCCGGCCGCGCGGTGACGGTGCCCAACCAGAACCTGAGCCACGGTCCGGATGCAGGTCTGAAACTCGAGCTGTTCGACAATCTGAATCTTGCGGGACCGCCGGCCGAGGAGCAGGAATCCAGCGCGGCGCGCCTCGGCTGGATCGGCCCGGGACGCGTCGACCGGACGTTTTCCGCGCGGTGGACAGGCGAACTCGCCCCCTTTTCCGACGGCGACTATGAGCTGACGCTGACCGCCCAGGGAGGTGCCCGCCTTTATCTCGGTAATACGCTCATCCTCGACGCCTGGAGCGAAACCGGCGACATCACCCGCTCGTGCCATCGCCGTTTGTCCGCCGGCAAAAAGACGCCCCTCCGGCTGGAATACCGGCATTCGGTCGGCCCGGCCCGGATGGTGCTGCAATGGGTCGGGCCGGACCCCGCGGCGGGATTTGCCGATGCGATCGCCGCGGCGGAGCAGTCCGACGTCGTCATTTTCGCCGGCGGAATCTCCGCCGAACTCGAAGGCGAGGAGATGCCGGTGGAGTATGATGGATTTTCCGGCGGCGACCGAACCCGCATCGAATTGCCGGCGGTGCAGGAGAAACTCCTGCAAAAACTCCAGGCGACGGGAAAGCCCATCGTGTTCGTCAACCTGTCCGGCAGCGCGATGGCCATGCCGTGGGAGGACAGCCATCTCAACGCGATCGTGCAGGCGTGGTATCCGGGGCAGGCCGCCGGCACCGCCGTCTCCGATGTCCTGCTGGGCAGTACCAATCCCGCCGGCCGTCTCCCGATAACATTTTACCGCGCCACGGGAGACTTGCCCGCCTTCGAGGATTATCGGATGGCCGGCCGCACCTACCGGTATTTTTCCGGTCAGCCGCTATATCCGTTCGGCCACGGACTCAGTTACACCCGCTTCAATTATGCCGACCTCCGCGTCACCGCGACCGCGTCGCGCAACCTGGCGGTCTCGGTCGAGGTCACGAACGCCGGCGAACGCGATGGCGATGAGGTCGTGCAGCTCTACGCGACGCCCCCGGCGGAATCCCATCCGCGCGAAACAGAGTCGCTGTGCGCTTTCCGCCGGGTTCATTTCCGCGCCGGTGAAACCCGGACGATCGACTTCATAATATCCGCCGCGTCGCTGCGAAGGTGGAACGCGGAGCGAGGCGCGATGGAGATCCCCGCTGGCCTTTGGAAGATCCGCGCCGGCGCGTCCTCGGCGGACATTCGCGAGTCCGCGACCGTGCGTCTGGACGCCACCGGTCCCGCGACACCGTCAGATTCCAGCTCCGCGCCCAGCGATACCCATTCATCGCCCGACCCTTTGTAGGAGTCTGTTTGCGGGCGATATCGGACCCGCGCCGACCACGATCGTTTCGCGTCGCTTGCAAGCAGGCTCCTACAAACCGAACCAAGGTTCGGGGTTTCCGACCCGGCGTCAGTCGAGATCCCCGGAGCAAGCTCCAGGGCATTTGATCAAGATCGTCCCTGCAACCAAGGGCCTCTTTAACTGTAGGAGCGGGTTTACCCCGCGATTTCCCGTTCGATCGCGGCACAAAGCCGCTCCTACAACCATCCAAGCCGAAGCAACCGACTCCGGGTCTGCCGGAGCGAAGCCGTTCGACCGCGGATTTCAGGGAAAAACATGGACCCGGAATGGAAGGGGCCAATTCCGCCGGGCCATCCCGCCTCAGTTTTTTCCGGTGGAATGCGGGCCAACAAACTCAGCCAGCAGCCGGACGTAGCAGGCTTGGTAGTAGATCGCGGGCTCGGTGAGTTCGTAGCCGCGGATGGCGCCGCCGTCGTCCACGTTGGCGTAGGCCTTGGCCGCCGGCTGCTCCCGGATCCAGGCGAGACTTCCGTCGTAGGCGCGGTCCGGTCCGCCGGAGAGATAGCCGGGTGGCGGAGCCGCGCCAAACCATTCGTGGTAGACGTGCGTGGCCGACAATTCCGCGCCGCTGCGGCCCATGTTGGTGAGATAGACCAGTCCCAGTGGATTGACACCGTGGATCGCGTGCAGCAGCCCGAGCGCCCGCCCGCGCAAACGTTCGCACTCCTGGTCGCCCAGACCGGCGGCGGCGCCACCGAGCGCGGCGAGGCCGAAGCACGCACGCGTGCGATTGCTGCCCCAATGATAGCAGTCCCCGGGCATCCAGGCGCGGTACAGCTCGTCCTTTCCGTCCTGCGGCATGAACCGCGGCGAGCGCACGGCCTGCGCATAGACGCGCGAGATGCGCTCGCGCGTCGCGCGGTCGGCGCCGGGCTGGCGCAGATAGTCGAACAGCGTTTCGCCCTGCCCCATCCGGTAGTAGGACCAGGCCGGATCGGACAACTGCCGCATCGTTTCCATCTTGTCGCGGAAGGCCGCGTGAAAGCGCTCCTCCCCCGTGAGCACCCAAAGATGCATCGCCGCCACGGCCTCGGCGGCGTCCTGCGCGGCGGGCGTGAGGTTGGCGTTGCCCGACATGATCGCCCGGGTGTCGCAATCATAGGAGCGCGGATGCGACACGTACCATTGCCACGCCCGCTCGGCCCGCTCGCGCAGCTCGACGGCAAACGGTTTCCATGGCGCAAAGCCGGCGTACACGCGCGCCGCGTGCGCGAACACGCCGGCCGCGATAATGGTCGAGGCCGAACACTTCGGCGCGTAGTACCGCGGACGCCGATCGAGGCTCGGGGGCGAGACGGCGCGGCCGGACGGCCAGTCTCCGCTTTTCGCGGCCATGCCCATCTTGATGAACACGCCGCCGTCGGTGTCCTGCATCTTCATCAGCCAGTCGAGTTCCCACTTCACCTCGTCGAGGAGGTCCGGCAGGCCGTTGCCCGATTCGGGAATGTTGAAATCGTCGGTGAAGGCCGCGGGATTGGCGCTCCACGCGTAGAGCAGCGGATGAATCACCTCGCCGAGAAACGACGGATACTTGTTCGTGTCGCCCGCGTCCGCCCAGCCCCCGCTCAGGTCCCGCGCCGTAGCGGGATCGTCCGGTGTCCCGATCGCGCGGGCCACGCGATCCTGTGGAAACGCCGGCCCGTCCCGCCAAGGCGCCTCAGCCCACGGCGCAACGTGGGCGGTGTCCTCGCGCTGGTAATAATACATCCGGACGGCGGCGCGCAGCACCGTCTGGTAGACGTCGGCCGCGACGCGAAAAGCCGGCGAGCGAACTCCGCTGGCGGGATCGACGATGTAATAGTTGCCGGGCTCGTTGACGGGAGTGAAATCAAACCACCAGCCGCGATCACCGGAAATCGCGTCGGTCTTCCCTTCGTCAAACACCGCCGGCGCGCCGTGAAACGCGATCGTATCGTCCGCCACCCGGCGCACCTCGAGTTCCTTCCCCGGAAGGTATCGATCGCCCGCGTTGAACCCGACCTGCGGATCGCCGAGCACCGCTACTTTCCGCTCGGCCGGCAGGTAGCCGAATTGATCGACGTGGATGTGCCCCGGATTGGCGGGCTGGTCGGGAAACGGCGGGGATTCACCGGCATGCGCCAGCCCGCCGATGGCGAGCAGAAGAGGAAAAAGAAACCCGGCCGGCCGCATCGGCGCCCTCACTTTTCTTCGTCCGATTTCGCGCCCGGAGCCGGGAGCTGCATCGTCGCGTCGTCGAGCACGAGGGCCCAGTCCCCGTCGCCGGGTGGCGTGAACTTTCGGGGCGCACCGGTCCCGATCGTTCCGATCTTCGTCGTCTCGCCCGTGCGCGGATTGAACCACCACGCCTTCGCGTCGCCGGCGGGCATCTTCGCCAGGTCCACCGTGATCGTGCGCGCCGCGGTCATATACGCGATGACCAGTTTCCCGTCGGGCGTCGCCGCCGCCGCGGTGTAGTCAAGACCCCACCGTTCGCCGAGGCCGTCCGTCACGACCGTGTGATCCCGGTCCGGCACGAGTTCCCACCAGCGCCGCGAGCGGAACAGATCACCCCAGTGCTGCATCGCGACCGAGCTCTGCGCCGCCATCGCCGTCGGCCAGCCCGGGTCGAAATGCCAGAGCGGATTGTTGCCCATCACGTAACCGAAACCGCCGCACAGGATCGACCAATACCCCGCCCGCCGCATCTGCAGCTCCGTGGCGAACTGCGGATCTCCCTCGTAGATGGTCTCCAGCAGGAAATTGGGCCGCACAGGCGTGCGCTCGTAATTCCAGAGCAGCGAGAGGTGCACGATCGTGTAGGTGTAGGTCGTGTTGAGATCGAGCCAGGTTGAGGTGGGAAACTGCGCCGCGATGTTCGAGTCGGAATGGCAGTGCGCCGTGTAGAGATGCCGCCGGTCGAACTCGCGCATCCCGTCGGCAATCCGATCGACATCCTCGCGCGCGGCGCCCGGATCGCGGTCCCCGCCCATCACCCAGATGATGTTGTCGAAGTCCCGGTAGCGCCGCCCGACGAACCGCCCGTAGGCGAGGCATTTCTCCGGACCGTTCGCGAGCACCTCGTCGTAGAACCCCTCGTCGCGTCCCTCATAGCCCAGATACGCCGGGAACAGGATCACGGTGATCCCGCGCCTCGCCGCCTCCCGGATGACCCAGTCGGCGTGGGCGAAATACCTTTCGTTCGTCGTCGTCCAGTCCTTCGGATCGGCAAACGGCGCCTCGCCATCGGCGTCGCGCGGCGCCTTGGCGGCAAACTTGTGCTCGAGCAGGTTCACCACGATCGCATTGAAGCCCTGCGCCCGGCGGTTGTCGAGGTACTGGATCGCCTCCTCGCGCGTGGTGTTGGCGATCAACGACCAAGCCGCGTCGCCCTGCAAAAAAAAGGGCCGGCCCTGCGCATCCACCAGATAACGGTGGTTTTCGCTGATCCGCAGCGGCGGCGGCCCGCCGTGTTCCGCCGCGCCGGCAAGGATGCCGGCCAGGGCGAGGCCGAGAACCACAAATCGCCATCCGCAACCGGTGATATTCCAAGTTTTTCCAAACGGAATAATCATTCTGGATTCCGAAAACAAATTGATCACGGGCTGCACCGATTAAGCGGAGACGGAGGAATGCGAACACCGTGCCGGGTGGAAGCAGTCACCGGCCGGATGAGAACCCATCCGTGGGATCAGTGGTTTCAACCGCATTTTCTTAGCCGTAACGATGCCGTGGAAGCTGGCTTTGCCCCAGGATCGACAGGTCCCTTGGTGGTCGTCGATTTCCGCATCGGCGACAGAGGCGTCGGGATGGAAACCGACGCCCACCTGCCGCATCGTTCCGACTTGGGATCATCGCGCATTCTCCGATGCCGGATCGCAGACCAATACCCAGTCGTTCGTGTGCGTGCCGTTGTCGCCGGGCGTGACAAAGCGGTGGGACTCTGTATTCGGCAGTGACGCCGCGACGAGCGTGTATTCGCCGGTTGCGGGATTGAACCAGCGCGCACGGACCGGCCCACGCATGAGCGTCAGGTCCACCGTGAAAAAACGCGTGGAGGTCGGCACCCAGGGCGACGGCGGAGTGTAGACAACCAGCCAGGTCCGATCTTCCGTGGCCGCGGCCGCGATGTGGCGGCGGTCGAGCGCATTCCCACGCATGATGACCGGCTCGCCAAAATTCAATTTCGCGATGCCCGAGGGCACCAGATCCTGCCATGGCATCGACGCGAAAAAGGCGAACAGCCGCTGGCGATCGAGCGCGTAGCCGTTGTTCAGGTCGTCGCGCCACGTGGTCCATTTCCAGATCTTCTTCGTCGAGGTGTTGTCACCGGCCGTGCCGCCCGAAAGGACCGACTGCCATTGCAGCGCCCGCGTGTCCTGCCGGTTGCCCGAGGCGGTGTCGAAACCCACGATCTGCTCGTCATAGTAAACCGGCTCCCCCACCCAGGCCGGAATCGCCGGCTGATGGCTCCACGCCCGGTCAGCCGTCATGTAGACGCGCTGGTCGCAGTCCGGCCCGTAACCGTAAAAGGAATTCATGTCGGCCAGGTCGGCGATGTCTCTGGCATCCGTGGTCAACTGGTCGCAACCGGACGGCTCGCCGCCGAACAGCGCCCACGGGCACTCCGACTTGATGCCCTCGACGATCTTCCGTGTCCGCCGGCCGCCTTCGGAACCGGCGGGCGGCGTATAGTCGCCGATCGTGTACCAGATGATGTTCGTCCGCTCGCGATAGCGCCGGCCGAGCCATGCGCCCCACTTGAAGCAAACCTCCTGGGTGTTGCAGTCGCGCTGGAGGTCCTGCCACCAGCCCTGGTTGCCACCGGCGTATCCGAGGTACGTGTAGGCGAACACGACCGCCATGTGCCGCTGTGCGGCCGCATCGATGATCCAGTCGATGAATTTCCAGTAATCCTGGTCGGGTGCGGAGGAGAAGTCCCCGACGATCGCGTGAGGGGCATGGCCAAAACGGTTCTTCGGGCAATCGGGCGCGAACTCGGTGTAGTCGCCCGGATGGGCCATGGACATCAGGATGAAGCTGTTGAATCCCTTGCTCACGCGGTCGTCGAGATAGGTCTCGACCTCGTCCTTGGTCGCCTTCACCGACAGCATCCACGCCGACTCGCAGTTCAGCCGGAAGGGATGATCGTGCTGGTCGACGAAATAGTGGTGGTTCGCCGAAAGCTTGAGCGGAAAGTCGACCGCGTCACCGGGAGCGCGCACGGCGCCCAGCAGGCAGAATACGGCCAGGGCCGGCAGGGTGGGAACCTTCATGGGGTAAATCGGATCATTCCTTCGCCAGCCCGCGGGTCCGTTCCGCCACCGGCGGCAGCGGCGGCAGGTCGTCGTCCGGCCGGTCGAGGTAGAAGTAGGCGCAACTGGAAACGTCGTCCTGGCGCTCGAACAACCCGTAACGCGCCAGCTTCGGGTCACTCCAGTCCACGGGCCGGCCGCCGTCGGTCGAGGGCACGACGCGTCCGGCCGCCCGGAATGCGGCGGCCGATTTCGGATCCCAGCAGCCGATCTGCTGGATGGTCACGTGCGCCGCCGTCCGGAAGAAAACGGGATCGGGCACGTGGAACCGATAGAAGCAATAGCTGGCGCCGGCGTCGTCCGCCACCGTGCAGCCCGCGTACGCGTGGGCGAAAGTTCCGAGGCCCCAGGCCGAGCCGGTGTAGTCCTCGCTGCCGGTGCCGCAGAGCGTCGGGTTGGCTTCGTCGCCGTCGAGATAGACCTTCACCTCGCCCTCGCCCCACCAACTGCCGAAATACCGGCGGTCCGCGATCACGCCGAGGTTGGCGCCGAGGAACCGGCCCCGTCCGGCGACCTTCGGCAGGATCGTGTAGTCGCGCTTCGGCTCCGTCGGGTTCTCGCGGTTGAACCAGGCGTGGAAATAAAGCGCGTCGTCCCCGTGGGCGTCGCCGACCGTGTAGTCGACATCGTAGAACACCATGGCAAGATCGACGCCCGACTCATTCGTGAGGACGATCCTCATGCCGGTGCGAAACGGCATCGGCACGAGGCAATTGAAGCTGCGTCCCTCGGGATCCGTGAACAGGGCGGACTGGAACGCCGCCATCCGGCCGAGTCCGACCCCGAAGAAATCCCCGAGCGGCGCACTGACGGCCGGCTTTTTCGCGCCATCCCAATAGGCGTCGATCCGCAGTCCGCGCAGCGTCTGCGGCGTGCGCTGCTCGATCGTGAGCCAGATG
>DASYDZ010000079.1:0-9765 GCA_036499305.1 Candidatus Didemnitutus sp. | reverse complement strand
ACTTTGCCGCCCGCGGTCGCGAACACAAAATCGGCTTCACCCGCGGGGTGCGCCGACGTCATCGCTTCGGTTTGCATGCAAATGCTTGCTGAGCATTTACCTCGCCAAAATCGGCGCACCTTCAACTGCGTAATTTAGGATCAATGGAAGACGGCGAGTGACGAATTCGTGAAGGTTATCTCCGGGACACCATCCTCGGGCGGTTGATAGCCGGCGACCGGCTGTAACAGGCCTGTTACGGTCGGCCTCTTTCCCCGTTTGCGCGCCGGCGAAACGGTGGTGTCACCACCTGTGACGCCACCGACCGCCCCTCGTTTTCTTCTTCCGGCCGTGCTCGCGACGGCCCTCGTCGTCGTCGCCCCGCGCGTCGCGCGCGGCGATGGATCCATCAGCTACAAATACGCCGATTATCAGGAGGCCGACGGCCGGATCAAGGTGCAGACGAGCGGGGCGCTCGCCGTGCAGGACCTGGGACCGGACACCCAGATCAAGCTGCAGGGGATTGTCGACGCCATCTCCGGCGCGACGCCGACCGGGCAGCCCGCCCCGACCGGCAGCGACCAGGTGCCGCTCGCCGAGATTTCCGACCGCCGGAAGGCGTGGAACGCCGACCTCCTGCACCAGTTTCACGCGATCAACATCGATGTCGGCGTCGCGGACAGCCGCGAAAGCGACTACACGTCGTTCGGGTGGTCGATCAACACCCTGACCGATTTCAACCGCAAAAACACGACGCTGCTGGCGGGCGTCGCGGGGACGGACGATGACGTCAAGGTGTTCTACCAGACTCCGTGGGTCAAAAAACGGAGCAGCGACTTCATCGTCGGCGTCACGCAGATTCTCGATCCCCGCACGACCCTGTCCGTCGACCTCACCTGGGGCGCGGCGCACGGCTACCTGGATGATCCATACAAGGTCGTGCAGAAATCGATCGAGGTGAATCCGGGCGACTTTCTGCCGCTCGAGTTTTTGGAAAACCGGCCGAATGAGCGGACGAAGACGATCATCGCGGTGGCTTTCAACCATGCGTATCCAGCGGCCCACGCCGCCATCGAGGCCGACTACCGCTACTATCACGACACGTTCGGCATCGACTCGCAAACGATCGAGGCGAGCTGGCTGCAGCGCCTGGGCGGGAACATCGTCCTGAAGCCGACCGTGCGCTACATGACGCAGAGTGCGGCCGATTTCTATTACTACGATCTCAACCAGACCACGATCACACCCCCGTTCGGCCTGCCTCATTCCGACGGCCCGTTTTATTCGTCCGATTACCGGCTGTCGCGATTCGACGCCGTCACGCTCGGGTTGAAGGTCACGTGGACCCCCTCCCCGCGGATCCAGGCGGACATCGAGTACGACCGTTACGCGATGCACGGCCGGGATGGAGTGACCTCGGCGAGCGCCTATCCGCAGGCCGGCATCGTCACCGCGGGCCTGAAATTTTCCTGGTAGCACCCGCCCATGGCTTTCATCGCCCAGTCCAACCGCCCGCCCCTGACCACCAGGAGCGGGAGTCCGTTCGGGAGACTGCGGCGACTGACCTTTGCGGCGATGGGGACATCCTGCGAGATCCAGTACGCGAATCCCAAGGGAGACACGCCGGCGGCCTCCTTCGAGGCGGCCGCACTCGCCTGGGTGCAGGCCTTCGAGGCGAAGTACACGCGCTTTCGGCCGACGAGCCTGGTCGGCCGGATCAACAGCGCGGCAGGAGTCGCGTGGGTCAATGTGGATGAGGACATGGAGCAGATGATGAAACTCTGCGATGCACTTTACCTCATGACCCAGGGCGTGCTGGACCCGACGGCGCTGCCCTTGCTGCGCCTGTGGGACTGGAAGGCGGAAACCCCCGCGATTCCCTCATCGGAAGCCATCGCGAATGCGCGCCGCCTGGTCGGATGGAGCAAGGTCCAGCGGGCCCCGGGCAAGGTGTTTCTCCCCGAGCCGGGCATGGCGCTGGACTTTGGCGGCTTTGGCAAGGAGTACGCCGTCGACATGGTGGCCCAGATCGCCCTGAACCACGACCTGGCGGATGTGCTCATCGATTTCGGTCACGACCTGCGCGCGCTCGGGACGCCGCCCGGGCGACCGGCGTGGCACGTCGGCCTCGAGGATCCCACTCATCCCGGCACCTCGTGGGCGAGCGTCGGGCTGTCCGCGAGCCGCGGAATCGCATCGTCCGGCGACTACGTCCGGTGTTTTCGGATCAATGGAAAGCGCTACGGCCACATCGTGGACCCGCGCACCGGATGGCCGGTCTCGAACGGTTGCATCCAGACCACGGCCATCGCGGGCACGTGCCTGCATGCCGGCGTGCTGGCGACGACATCCTTTGTCCTTGGAGCGACGCGGGGCGTGGACTTCATCCAGGCTTTTCCCGACGCCGAGGGCCTGATCCTGTCGGAAAAGAGCCGGTTCCAAACGAGGGGATTTCATCAATATGTCGTGGCCTGATATCGTTTTGTTTCGCGGCCGGGGCCGCGCGCGGATTCTCGCCGGGGCGGCGATGCTGGTCCTGGCCGGTGCGCTGCGGGCGGAAGTTGGAGTGGGTGACCCGTTTCCCGCCCTCAATCACGTGCAGGCCGAGACCCCGTTGCCGACGGTGGCGGGACACGTGACGCTCGTCGACTTCTGGGCGTCGTGGTGCGCGCCCTGCAAGGCCTCGTTTCCCGTGTACTCGCGACTCCAATCCGAGTTCGCGACGGGAGGACTGGTGATCATCGGTGTCAGCGTGGACGACGATGCCGCGGCCCGCCGGGCCTTTGTGCGGCGGATGGCGCCGACGTTTGCGACCGGGGCCGATGCCCGGCACGATCTCGCCGCGACGGTGCAGGTGCCGGCGATGCCAACGTCCTATCTGATCGGGCGCGACGGCCGCGTCCGTTACGTCCACGTCGGTTTCCACGGCTCCGAGACCGAGCGGGAAATCAGGCGTGAAATCGAAACCCTCCTCGCGGAAGGAAAATCCCCCTCATGAAATCGTCTTCATTTCGATTCGCGGCCGCGTTCGCCCTGCTGGTGGCCGCCCTGGTCCTGCTCGGCGGCTGCGCCAGCGCGGACCTGGTCCGGGTGCAGCCCTGGGAACGCGCGGCGCTCGCGGACCCGCTCATGCGGCCCGACCGCGACGCCCTCGCCACCGCCCTGACGGAGCATGTGTATTTTTCCCGCGAGGCGGCGGCCGGCGGGCGCGGTGTCGGCGGAAGCGGCTGCGGCTGCAATTGACGCCGGGTTCCGGATGGCCTTTTGAACCGCACCCCGCCAACCTGACATCCGCATGCGCATCCTGGTCATCGAGGACGAAATGCAGCTCGCCCGGCATATTAGCCGGGCGCTGACTCGCTGCGGCCACGTGGCCAGCGCGCAATTCGACGGGGCGGACGGCCTGCGCACGGCGCTCGCGGACCCGCCCGATCTGGTGGTCCTCGATCTCGGCCTGCCAACCGTGGACGGGTTTTCCGTGCTGTCGCAGCTTCGCCAGGCGAGTTGCCCGTCGCGGGTGCTGATCCTGACCGCTCGCGGCGAGGTCGAGAACCGTGTGAAAGGCCTGAAGGCCGGCGCGGACGACTATCTGCCCAAGCCCTTTTCGCTTGATGAACTGGTGGCGCGTGTCGAGGCGCTCGGGCGCCGCGGCACCATGCCCACCGCGCAGGACCTGCTCCGGGTCGGCGACCTCCAGATGGATGTGCATCACCGGCGCGTGACCCGCGCGGCGAAGCCGGTGGCGCTTTCCCCCCGCGAGTTCGACGTCCTGCACGTCCTGATGCAGGAGCCGGGCCGGGTGTTTTCGCGGACGGAGCTCTGCGAACGGATCTGGCAGCGGGATTACGAGTACGACACCCGCACCGTTGAGATATTCATCACCCGCCTCCGGAAGAAGATTGATTCGGGATTCCCGTCGCCGCTCATCCACACGATTCGGTTTGTGGGCTATTCGGTCGGCGTTTCGGCTTGAACGTCGCGCCCGAACCCGCGCATTTCAGGAAGCGGGCGTCCGCCGTCCGCCGCTGACGATGAAAGCTTCCGCTGTCCTGCTCGCGCTCATCCTTGCGGCCGTCAACGCGTCGGCCGGCGACATCGAGGGTCATGTGGCGCTTCCGACCGCGCGGAGAACGCCGGTGGTCAACCGCCGGTATGAGATTGTCGCGACGGAAGGAGTGCTGTCGACCAGCCCGCCGCTGGCGGTGGTTTACCTCGAGGGAGACTGGCCTGCGCCGGCTGAACCCGCGATCGCCCGGATGGCGCAGAAGGACATGAATTTTCTTCCCGCGCTGCTTCCGGTGCAGGTCGGGACGCGGGTCGAGTTTCCCAATCTCGACGATCGGTATCACAACATTTTCTCGTTCTCGCCCGTGAAGCGATTCGACCTGGGGCGCTACCGGAAGGACGAGAAACCGGTGCCGTCGGTCGTGTTCGACCGCCCGGGTCTGGAGGTGCTCCGGTGCGACATCCACGAACACATGCGGGCGATCATCCTCGTGTTGTCCACGCCGCATTTCACGCTGACGGACCCGGACGGACATTACCGTCTCTCCGGCATCCCGCCGGGGCATTACGTGCTGAAGGCCTGGATCGACAGTCGCACCACGCGCGAGCGGCCCGTCGAAATTAGCGGTGGCGAAACCGTGGCGGCCGATCTGCCATGAACGGGCCCGCCAGTGTCGGGATCTCGGGTTTTCGTTTTCGCGTGCTCGCGGCGATGATGCTGCTCGTGGTCGTGGCGACCGGCCTGGCGCTGCTGTTTGCGCAGCATAACGCGGAGGAGACCGTCCGCCGGGATTTTGAACGGCAGTTCCGCGGGGAACTCGCGGCGGTGCGGGTGGTGCAGGAAGTCCGCCACGCCGCCCAGGCGGAGCGTTGCCGGGTGCTGGCCCGGAAGTCACGGATTCACGCGGCGCTCGAGGACAGCGCGCGCGACCTCCTCTATCCCAGCGCGCGGGATGAAATGCGCGACCTGCTCGCGCCCGACAGCGAGGCGGGAGCGGCGGCCAGTCCGTTCCAGGCGCGATTCTATCGATTCCTCGATGCGACGGGAGCCGTCATCCCGCCGCCCGACGCGACAATCGCCGGCCGGTTGTCCGCCCACGAGGAGCAGCGGCTGGCGCTTCCCGGCAAGTCCGGACGCGCCGAAACCGGCTTTCTTCCCCGGCACACGGCGGGCGGCCGGGAGGTCGACGAGATCATCGCCATGCCGATCGTGTCGACCGAGACGAGGGAAACGATCGCGTCACTGGTGCTCGGGTTCGGCCCGATGGCTCCGCATCCCGATGAAGGGGCGGAAATCAGGAACGGATTGTGGATGGACGGACGCCTTTACGTCCCGGGATTGACGGCCGAAATGCAGGCCGATGCCGAGCGGCTGCTCGCCGGTTCGGTGACGTCGGGAACGCCGGGCGAAGGCGCGAATGTGCTGCTCGGCGGCGAGCCGTTCCTCAGTTTCTCCGAGCCGGTGAATGCGGGCTCCCATTACCCGACGGCCTACCTCGTCGGGCTCTGTCCCCTGGCCGACTCCTTCGCCCGCCAGCGCGCGCTGATGTGGGAGTTCATCGGTGCCGGACTTCTGCTGATTCTCGGTGCCTATGTCATCGGGCGGGGAATGTCGGTCCGCCTGTCCCAACCGGTGGAGCGGCTGGCCGTCGATTCCGAGCAGCAGCGGGCGCAGCGCCGGCGGGCCGAGCTCGCGCTCGGGCACACCAACGCCGAACTGCAGCGCTCGGCGCGTTTCTCGGCCGACGCCTCGCACCAGCTCAAGACGCCCGTCACGGTTCTGCGCGCCGGTTTGGAGGAACTGCTGGCCGACGAGCACCTGGCGCCGGAAATCCGGGAGGAACTTTCGGGACTCGTGCACCAGACCTTCCGGCTGACCAACGTGATCGAGGACCTGCTGCTGCTTTCACGCATGGAAGCGGGGCGGTTGCATCTTGATCTCGAGCCGGTCGACCTGACCCAGCTCCTCGACGGCCTGCGCGACGACCTGGACGCGCTGCCCGATGCCGGTGAATTCACGATCGAGACCCACCTTCCGGCCGGGCTCACGATCCTCGGCGAGCGCCGGTACACCGCGCTGATCCTGCAGAACCTGCTCGAGAACGCCCGCAAGTACAACGTGCCCGGCGGACGAATCCGGATGGCGGCGCGCGAGGAGGACGGTTTTTGCGTGCTGACGATCGGCAACACCGGGCGGGCGATCGACGTCGATTCCCGCGCGCACGTCTTCGAGCGCTTTCATCGCGGGACCGCCGGCGAAAACATTCCCGGCCACGGCCTGGGACTCAACCTGGCCCGTGAACTCGCGCGCCTCCACGGCGGCGACCTGGCTCTGTGCCTGTCGGGTGAAAACTGGACCGAATTCGAAGTGCGCTTTCGTCTGGCCCCGCAGGAGGCGTCCCGCCCGAAGGCATGAGATGGATGCTCGCAGCGCTGGCGCTGGGCCTGACGGGCGCGGAAGCGCGCGGGGCGGACGAGTGGATCGACCGGCTCGACGATGCGCTGACGGTGAGTTCGCGCGACGGCGGCGTGCGGGCGCGGCTGAGCGGAACGATGGAAATCGACGGTTATGCCTGGCAGCCGCCCGTGCCGGGGCTGATCTACGGGGAAGGAGACACGCTGGTGGCGCCGCGACTGACGCTGTTTCTCGACGTCCAGGCTGGCGAGCGCGTGTACGCATTCATTCAGGCGCGCGCGGATGACGGCTTCGATCCGGGAGATGACGGGAAACGGATGCGCCTTGACGAGTATGCCGTGCGGGCGGAGCTCGCGGACCACGGAGCGCTCAACCTGCAGGTCGGAAAATTCGCGACGGCTTTCGGCAACTGGGTGCAGCGGCACTACGCGTGGGACGACCCCTTCGTCACCGCTCCGCTGCCCTACGATAATCCGACCGGCATCTTCGACGCGGTGGCCGCTCCGTCGATCGACTCCCTCCTCCGATGGAGCGGGGCGCGGCCGTCCGGTCAGCCGGCCGCAGATTTTTTTCACGAATACCAGGTGCCGGTGATCTGGGGACCGAGCTACGCTTCCGGCCTGTCGGTGTCCGGCGTCGTCGACCGCTTTGAATACGCGGCCGAGATCAAGAACGGCTCGCTTTCGTCGCGACCGGAGTCGTGGGACGTCTCGCAGCGGCAGTGGCAGGATCCGACGTTGACCGCCCGCATTGCGTACCGTCCGAATCCGGCCTGGACGGTGGGTTTCTCGGCCAGCTCCGGCACGTACCTTCTTCCATCCGCCGCCCCGGGCATCGCCCCGGGGTACTCGTTGCCGGATTATCGCGAAACGGTGTTCGGCCAGGATCTTTCCTATGCGTGGCATCATTTCCAGTTCTTTGCCGAGGCCATGGAGGCGCGCTTCGCGATTCCCACCATCGGCGATGCCACCACGACGGCTTATTATCTTGAGGCGAAGTACAAGTTCGCCCCGCAGTTTTTTGCGGCGGTCCGCTGGAACCAGCAGTTTTTCGGACGACTGCCCGACCCGCCGGACGGCGACGTGAAATGGGGCCGCGACGTGTGGCGGATCGATCTGGCACCGACGATTCGCCTCACGCCGCACCTGCAACTGAAGCTGCAGTACAGCCTCCTGCACAATGGTTCATTGGAACGCGCCGATTCGAACCTTTGGGCCCTCCAGGGCTTGCTCCGGTTCTGAGGCGCCCCGCTCCAGCGGTAACAGGCCTGTTACGGTCCCCCGCTTTCGTCTCCGCCGGTCGCGGGGAATTGTCGGACGTCCGGTCCATTGCCGGACGCGACACCCAATTCGCGCGAGGCCGCCCTTACCGCCATGACCACTGTGTTTCATCGCCACACCCGTTGGCTCAGCCTGCCTGGCGCCATCCTGATGCTGCTCCTGCAGCGCACCCCGATTCTCAATCTCCTCGTCGAGGGCGACGAGATTCTGCTGTCCTCGCCGACCGGCGCGTTGTTGAAGTCGCTCGCGACCACCGCCGTCGCCCTCGGGGCCGTGAATTCCATGGCGGGCGCCACGCCGTTGACGGTTTCGTTGGGCACCTCGAGTGGTTTTTCCGTGGCGGCAGGGACGGCGGTGTCCGTCTCCATTTCGCTGGCCGCGGCGAATTCAACCTTCGATCCGCCGGCGTCGTGGAGCGTCTCGGGCCAGATTCCGGCCGGCGTTGACTATTCGGGACTGACGTCCTCGGGCACGACCAATGTGATGACCCTTCATGTGGGTGGCACGCCGACCACGGCGGGCACCTACGCGGTGTCGCTGCAGGTTTTCTCCGATCCGGGGGCGACGGGCAATTACGAGTCTTCGGTCTACCAATACACGATAACCGTGACGGGCTCGACGGCGACCGCTCCGTCGATCAGTTCGCAACCGTCGGGTCAGACCGTGAACGCGGGCTCGTCCGCCAGCTTCACCGCCGCCGCCAGCGGTTCCCCAGCGCCGACATTGCAGTGGCAACGAATGCCGGCAGGCGGCGGCGGATTCGCCAATATATCCGACGGTGGCTCGTACTCGGACGCCACCACCGGCACGCTGGCGGTCAGCGGAACGAGCACGACCATGAGCGGCGACCAGTTCCGCCTGGTAGCCACCAACACAGCAGGATCCGCCAACAGCAATGCGGTGACGCTCACCGTCAATGCAGTCACGGCCGCGCCGGCGATCACCTCCGAGCCGACCAACCAGACCGTGA
This sequence comes from Candidatus Didemnitutus sp., assembly GCA_036499305.1. Lineage (GTDB taxonomy): Bacteria > Verrucomicrobiota > Verrucomicrobiia > Opitutales > Opitutaceae > Didemnitutus. The sequence continues at coordinate 1,115 of DASYDZ010000079.1, read as the reverse complement.
CGGCGGGTGGCAGCGTGAGTTTCTCGGCGGCCGCATCGGGCAACCCGACGCCCACCCTGCAATGGCAGCGCATGCCCTCGGGCGGTTCGTTTGCGAACCTGGCGGAGGGCGGCGGATATTCTGGCACGACGTCGGGTTCCCTGACCGTGTCCGGAACGGTCGTTGGCATGTCAGGCGATCAGTTCCGCTTTGTGGCGACCAATGGATCGGGCTCGGCCACCAGCAACGCGGCGACGCTGACCGTCAATCCCGTGGCGGTGATCAATTCGATCTCCTATGATTCGACGAATTTCCCCTCTCACGCTGTCCCCGGGGCGACGATCAACTTCACCTATAACGTGACGAACACCGGGACAAATTCCTGGGGTGCCAACCACTATCTGGTATTGCGCGATCCGGACGGCAATAATCTCTCCTTTGCCTCCCTTGATGGAGTGGGGGCAGGCGCAAGCACGGTCGCGAGCCTGACGCTGACGGCACCCGCCACGAACGGTAACTACACCTATTACGTGCAAGGCCTGGAGAACAACGTGGCATTCTTCAGCGCCCGGGCGACCCTCATGATCACTGTCGGCCCGGTCACCTCGGGGATCGACTTCAACAGCGACGGGAAGGCGGACCTGCTGTGGACGAACACGACGACCGGCGACCGGGCGATCTGGTTCATGGATGGCACGGCGGTCGGCAGCTTCGGCTATCTCGCGGGCATCGACCCGGCCTGGAGCATCGTCGGGGTCGGGGACTTCAACGCCGACGGCCAGGCCGACGTGGTGTGGGAGAACCTCACCACGGGCGACCGCACCTTCTGGTTCATGGACGGTGTAAACATCGCGAGTTTCGGCTATCTGGCGCAGGTCGATGCGCCCTGGCATATCGCCGCGCTCGGAGATTTCAACGGCGACGGCCAGAACGACGTGATCTGGGAGAACACCAGCACGGGCGATCGCGCGGTCTGGTTTCTCACCGGCACGACAATCGACAGCTTCGGCTACGTCGCGGGCATCGACCCGGCCTGGAGCATCGTCGGGGCGGGGGATTTCGACGGTGACGGCAAGACCGACCTGGTCTGGGAAAACCGCACCACCGGCGACCGGACGATCTGGTTCATGGACGGA
>DASYDZ010000078.1:0-6226 GCA_036499305.1 Candidatus Didemnitutus sp. | reverse complement strand
ACTTTGCCGCCCGCGGTCGCGAACACAAAATCGGCTTCACCCGCGGGGTGCGCCGACGTCATCGCTTCGGTTTGCATGCAAATGCTTGCTGAGCATTTACCTCGCCAAAATCGGCGCACCTTCAACTGCGTAATTTAGGATTATACCAACCAGAGTGTGTCCCTGGTCAGATGTCACCCGTGATCAACGCAGTGTGTCCCCAGTGAAATGAAGAAGATCGGCTCTGGCGGAGCAGGGCGTGCTGGTGGCGCAGTCGCAGGGGTTGCACGGTAAGTGCGACGTGACCGTGCCCGCCTGGCCTCAAAGCGCCGCGGCGCAACCGGGGCTGCGGCCTCCGCCAGCGAGGACCCAAAGAAAACGCAATTCAGCCCTGGTCCGAAACCAGTCAGGCTTCGACCGGCGCAGGCGTCACGGGCGAGTTTGATGCCTCGGTGCCGGCCACGGGTTCGGCGGGGGGCGGCTTTGCGTTGCGGACCGCGTCGGCAATCGTCGCGGGCAGAGCCTCCGCCTCGCCACGTTCCTGATTGAATTTCATCGAGAGCATCTTCGAGATGCCGCGCTCCTGCATCGTCACGCCGTAGATCGCGTCCGCCGCAGCGATCGTGCTCTTGTTGTGCGTGATGATGATGAACTGCGACTCCTTCACAAACTGCTTCAGCAGGTTGGTGAAGCGATGGATGTTCGATTCGTCCAGCGGCGCATCGAGCTCATCGAGAAGACAGAACGGCGAGGGCTTCACCATGTAGAGCGCGAAAAGCAACGCGACGGCGGTCAGCGTTTTCTGCCCGCCCGAAAGCAACGTGATCGCCTTGAGCCTCGTGCCCGGCGGTTGCGCAATGATTTCGATGCCGCTTTCCAAGGGATCCTCGGCGGTGACAAGTTCGATCTCGGCGCGTCCGCCTCCGAACAGGATCTGGAAGGTGTAGGCAAAATTCTTCCGGATCTGCTCGAAAGTGACCCTGAACTGCTCGAGCGACGTGTGGTTGATGTCGTCGATGGCCTTGAGCAACTGGGCCTTCGCGCCGGTGAGATCGTCGCTCTGGGTCTTCAGGAACTCGAAGCGCTGCTTCAACTCGGCGTATTCCTCGATGGCGACGAGATTGACGGCGCCCATCGTTCCAATGCGCTGCCGCAACGCGTCAACTTCGGCCTTGATCTCCTCCCATGGCGTTTGCTCCAGAGACGCCAGATCGGCCTCGGCCGGTTCGCCACGAGGACCCTTGTCCTTGCGGCGGCGTCGGGCCGCCGGCTTGGCGGACGGGTCCTCGCCGGCGGAAGCGGATTCGGCCTGAGCGTCTTCCTCCTCGTCGAGGTCGAGAGCCTTCATTCCCTCGGGCTCGTCGTCTGCGTGCCAGAGCAGGTGCTTCCAATCGAGCGTCGCGACGTCGGCCTGGAATTCGCGGGTGATCTCCTCGGTCAGAAACTGGACCCGCGCGCGAGTTTCGGCGGCCTTGACCTCATTGCGATTCAGATCCGCCTGGGAGGTTTCCGCCTCGCCCCGGATCTGGCCGAGACCGGTTTCGACGCCGGAGATCTCCTGCTCGATCGCCACCAACTCGGCGCGGATCCTGGTGACGTTCTCCTGCGCGACACCCAGCGTGTGGGCAATTTCGGTGCCCCGGCGTTTCTGGTCTTCGGATTCGCGGCCCAGCGCGTCGATCTGCTCCGCCCAGCTATCAATCTCGAGCTGGCGCTGCTCGCGCAATTCGCTCAACTGGCTGCGGCGTCGCTCCATTTCGCTGATGCCGCGGTCGAGGACCTCCACTTTTTGCCGTCGTTCGGCCAATTCCAGGCGGGCCTGGGCCAGGGATTCCTTCTTGGCGTCGCGTTGGGTGCGGCGGGCGGTGATGGCGGATTCCGTCGCCGCAATGCGCTCCCGCCGGGACTCGACGGCGCGCTCCGCTTCCCCCAGTTGTTCCTGGGCATGCGCCAGGCGGGCGAGTGCTTCGTCGTGATCACGCTGCAGGGTCGCGAGTTCGTTCTCCATCCGCGTCAGCCGCTGGCGCGTCTCGTCATGCGTGCGCTGAGCAGCCTTTTCCTCGGAATGCAAGGTGGCAGTCTGCTGCGAAGCCACGAGCACCTCCCGGCGCCGCGTCTCGAGCAACTGCTCGGCCGTGGCGAGATCGGCATTCAACTGCTCGGCGCGAGCCCGCAGCTCGTCGTGCAGCTTCTGGTCCTGCACGACGGCCTTGCCGGTCTCGCGAAGGTCGACCTCGCGCTGGACAATGCTGTTGGCGGGTTTCTTGTGATGGCCGCCAAAAACGAGGCCGCGGCGGTCGACGAGGTCGCCCCGCGCGGTGGCGACCATGAGGAAGCTGAAATCGGGTGTGTCCTTCCAGAACTCGAGAAACGCGCCGAGATCATCGGCGAGATAGCATGAGCTGAGGACCCCGGCGGCCGGGTGGGCGGGGTCGAGCTGGGCGACAGCCTCGGTTGCCGGCTTGAGCCCGGGCGGGAGACTGCTGGCGGAAGCCGGGGCACCGACACCGCCGATCTGGAGGCAAATGCTGCCGACCTGGTCGGTCTCAAGCTGAGCGAGGATGCGGCGCGCCGTGGGAAGGTCCGCCACCGAGATGGCCTCGACCGAGGCGCCGAGCAGCGCTTCCACCGCCTTCGCGTATTCCGTCCGGACTTCGAGGCCCTGGGCAATCGGCACGAATTTCTGTTCGCCAAAGATCGACGACCAGCGCCCCTGCAGGAGCGCCTTCGCGCCTTCGCCGTAACCCTCCCATTTTTCCTGCATCTGCTGGAGCAGCTTCAGGCGGGCGGTCTTCTGGGCGATGCCGCGATCGACTTCCTGGAGCTTTTTCTGCGTGTCGCGAAACGACTGGGTCGCCTGGTGGAGGGCGGACTGCGCCGACTGGACCTCATTGTTGGCGCGGCTCTGCTGGGCGCGCGCTTCCTCGACCCGCGTATGCACCTCGGCGAGGGTGTCGCCGGCGGATTGGACGACGGTGCGCACCTGCGTGAGTTCGCCGGTGAGGAGATCGAACTTGTTCTGGCTGGTGCGCGCATCCACCTCGAGGCTGGAGCTGTCGATCCGCAGGCGGGCGACGAGGCTTTCGGCCTGGAGGTGTTCGAATTTCTGCTGTGAAAGCTGCTGTTCGGACTTGTTCAGTTCGCCTTCCTCAACCAGCAGTTCGCGGTTGCGGTCCTGGAACACCGCGTCGGAGCTCCCGAGCAGGGTCAGTTGCAGTTGCTTGTCCTGCGCACCGGTGTCGACCTGGCTGGCGACCTCGCGCAACTGCATTTCGAGCTCGGTGAGATCCTCCTGGCCCGCGGCCAGGCGGTCGTTCAGTCCCGAGCGGCGGACCTCGGCGAGACCGGCCTGGTTTTCCGCCTGCTCACGCTGCGAGCGCAGGTCGTAGACCGCCTGCTGGGCCTCCTGGACGCGCTGATTGAGCGCACTGCGCCCGGCCTTCCGCGCATCGAGGGAACGATTGTGCTCATCGAGCGTCCGGCGCCGGGTGTCGGCCTCGGCGCGGAGCGAGGCCACTTTCCCGTCGAGTCCGGCAAGGGTGGATGTGAGCTGGCGCCACTGATAATTGCCCTGGGCGAGCGCCAGGTGGCGCAGGCGGGAACTGAGGCGCTTGAACCGCATCGCCTTGGCCGCCTGCCGGCGAAGGCTCCCGATTTGCCGGGACACCTCGTTCACCACATCAGAGACGCGCGCCAGGTTCTGTTCCGTGAGCGCCAGCTTGTTCATCGCCTCGCGGCGCTGGCTCTTGTACCTGGTGATGCCGGCGGCCTCCTCAAACACCACGCGGCGTTCCTCGGGTTTGGAGGACAGGATCTGGTCGATCTGGCCCTGCGCCATGATCGAGTAGCTGGTCCGGCCGACGCCGGTGTCCATGAACAGCTTGTTGATCTCCTTGAGGCGGCAGGGCTGGCCGTTGAAGAAATATTCGCCGGTTCCCTCCCGGTCGACCCGCCGCATGATCTCGATTTCGTGAAATTCGCTGCCGAGCTGCTTCTCACAGTCGGTCAGCAGCAGCGCGACCTCGCAGAGATGCGCCGCCTTGCGCGTGTCGGCTCCTTCGAAAATGACGTCCTGCATCTTGCCGCCGCGGAGGGCCTTGGCGCTCTGTTCGCCGAGGACCCACCGGATGGCATCCGCGATGTTGCTTTTGCCGCAACCGTTCGGACCGACAATGGCGGTGACGCCGGGTTCGAATCCGAGGGTGGTGTTGTCGGCGAAACTTTTAAATCCGTGGAGCTTGAGCGCCTTGAGATGCATTGAGCGGGGAGGGAAAAAACTAGAGGCGGGCGCCATAGCCGGCGCAATGGAAAAAGCGTGGGAAAGGACAGGAGACGAAGGAGGGCGGCATGCGGGGCGGAAGGAAGGCCGGAGGCAGGAGGTAGAAGACAGGAAACGGCGGGCTGAGATCCTGAAAACGGGGAGGTTGAGGCAGAGATGAGGTTCCTTGAGGTGAGCACGGCAAATTCCTTCGCGGAGCCGCGAAGGCCGCCGTCACGGCCTCTATTTCCGGTATTCCGTCTCCTTTTGAAGCTGCGTCGCTTGCCACGGGCGCCGTGATGATTATTTCGGCTTCTGTGACCAAGGTCTGCACCCATCCGGCGACGTCCGAGACCAAGCGCTTCATGCCCTGGCTGGTCGCGGTGGCTCTGTTCATGGAAAATCTGGATGCCACGATCGTGAATACAGCGGTGCCGACGATGGCGGACCAGTTGAAGGTCGAGCCGCTCAGCCTCAAGGCAGTGCTGACCAGTTACACCATTTGCCTGGCGGTCTTCATTCCGATCAGCGGTTGGATGGCCGATCGCTTCGGGACCAAGCGGGTGTTCACCTGGGCGGTCTGCCTCTTCACGCTCGGCTCATTGTTCTGCGGCCTGGCGGTCTCGATTCCAATGCTGGTCCTGGCGCGTGTTATCCAGGGGATCGGCGGCGCGATGATGACTCCCGTCGGGCGCCTGGCGCTGGTGCGGACTTTTCCCCGGTCCGAAATGCTGGCCGCGATGAACTACGTGGTGATTCCCGCGCTCATCGGCCCTCTCCTCGGCCCCTTTGTCGGCGGCCTGATCGTGCATTGGCTGCCCTGGCGGACCATTTTCTTCGTCAACCTGCCGATCGGCGCCCTCGGCCTCTGGCTGATCAAACGGCACATGCCGGATTATCGCGACGACCACGTGGCCCCGCTCGATCGCATGGGCTTCGTGCTGTTCGGTGGCGGCATCGCCCTGCTGTCGTACGTACTGGAGATCTTCGGCGAGCACCGGCTGCCGCCCGGTCCGATCCTGGCCCTGCTGGCCGTTTCCGTGGGCCTGCTCGTGGCCTATTACCAACACGGTCGCCGCGTGGCGAATCCGGTGATGCGCCTGACCCTGTTCGACACCCGGACCTTCAACGTCGCCGTGCTCGGCGGCATCATCACGCGGCTGGGAATCGGCGGGATGCCGTTCCTGTTGCCGCTGCTGTATCAGATCGGCATGGGGTATCCGGCCTGGCAGGCCGGTCTGCTCACGATCCCGCAGGCAATCGCCGCCATCACGATGAAGGTGCTCAGCAAGTCGATCCTCGCGCGCTTCGGACACCGCCAGGTCCTGATCCTGAACACGGTTCTGTTTGGCGGCACGATCATGATCTTCTCGCTGATCGGCCCCGGAATCCCGATCTGGTGCATCCTGCTGCTGAGTTTCACGCAGGGCTTTTTCTCGGCCCTGCAGTTCACGAGCATGAACACCCTCGTGTACGCGGATATCCGCGATCAGGACGCGAGCATGGCCAACAGCATTGCCAGCACCGCGCAGATGATGGCACTCAGCTTCGGCGTGGCATTCGCGTCGCTCGTCACCGGCTGGTACATCGGCCACACGCCGCAGTCCGACACGGTGAATTTCGTTCGCGCGCTGCACCACTCGTACCTCACCCTCGGGGCCGTCACGATCGTGTCATCGGTGATGTTCTGGCGGTTGAAGCCCAACGACGGCAACAACGTCAGCAACCGGACCAGCACGCCGGAGGGTGAGAGTCTCGAGGCCGCCTAGGGAGTGGCGGATGACAGATGACGGATGACGGATGGGTTGAGCGGCGGAGCAGAAATGGGCACGGAAGTCCGTCCGCGTTCCCGTGCAAAATGTTCAACCGGAGTCGCGCCGTTGTTCGCCTCAGCGCGAGCGCAGATTTTGCGCGAGGCGGAGGATGTCGGCCATGACGCCGGCAGCGGTCACATTGCCGCCGGCGCCGGCCCCGCGGACCACCAGCGGG
>DASYDZ010000077.1:0-6054 GCA_036499305.1 Candidatus Didemnitutus sp. | reverse complement strand
CGAGTATCGCCGCGGCTACAAGTTCTCGACCTACGCCACGTGGTGGATCCGCCAGGCCATCACCCGCTCGATCGCCGACCAGGCGCGCACCATCCGCATCCCGGTGCACATGATCGAGACCCTGAACAAGGTCATGCAGGTCCAGAAGCAGCTTCTCCAGGAATTCGGCCACGAGCCGACGCCGGAGGAGGTGGCCGAGGAAATGAACCTGCCCGTGGAGCGCGTGCAGCAGATCATGAAGATGGCGCAGCAGCCGATCTCGCTGCAGTCCCCGGTCGGCGACGGCGATGACACCTCGTTCGGCGACTTCATCGAGGACAAGTCGGCGGAGAATCCGTACGACATGACCGCCTTCTCGCTCCTGCGGGAAAAGATCATGGACGTGCTCGACTCGCTGACCGAGCGCGAGCGTCGCGTGCTCACGTTGCGCTTCGGCCTCGTCGACGGCTACAGCCGCACGCTCGAGGAGGTCGGAAAGCAGTTCAAGGTCACCCGCGAGCGCATCCGCCAGATCGAGGCGAAGGCGCTCCGCAAGATGCGCCATCCGACGCGCATCCGGCAACTGCACGGTTTCTTCGACGCCGAACAAATCGACAACCCGCAGAATCTCCTGAAGAAACCGCCCGCCATCCCGCCGCACCTCATCAAGCAGGGCGGCCCGCTTCTCGGCCGGCTTCCCGGCGCCTCCCTTCTGCCCGGCTATCCGCAGTAATTCCTTCTCCCGCTCCCCGAAGCCGGCGGGCCGTTTCGGCCTTTACTCGCCCGCCGTTCAAACTACCTTCCCCTCATGTTGCTGCCCTCCCTGCCTCTCGCCGTCTTTGGTATCGGCGGTTCGGAGCTGCTCATCATCCTCCTCATCGTGCTGCTTCTGTTCGGCGGCGCGAAGCTGCCGGCGCTGGCCCGCGGCATGGGCGAGTCCATCCGCGAATTCAAGAAGGCGGCGCGCGAGGAACCCGACGCCAAGGCCGGCGCGGAGAAGAAATCCGACGAAGGTCACGGCAAGAACTGAGCCTTCGACCCCCACCCTTTCAGCCGCGTCTCCGGACGCGGCTTTTTTTGTATTCCAATTTTTCTATCCCAGACGAGACCTCAGAGCTCGCAGAGCAGAGCCGATGTATTTTACAAGGCAACCGAGGTAACGGAGAAAATTGCCGAACGACGCCGGGAATATCTCGGATTTGGTGAGCTCCTCCGTTTTCTCAGTTTCCTGTAAATATTGTCTTGGTCCCGGCGATCTCTGCGGCCTCATGTGAATAACCTTATCGGCGTCCGCCCAACCCCGCGCCGATCAACGAGTTTTGGCTTTGACAATTTCGCGGGACCACGGCTTTGATTCGGAAACCCGCTACCGCCCAAATGTTCAATCAATTGCTGGGACTGTTTTCGAACGACATCGGCATCGACCTCGGCACCGCCAACACCCTTGTCTACGTCAAGGACAAGGGGATCGTCCTTCGCGAACCCTCGGTCGTCGCGGTGCATACGGGATCCCGCAAGGTGCTGGCCGTGGGCGATGACGCGAAAAAAATGCTGGGCCGCACCCCGGGCAACATCACCGCGATCCGTCCGATGAAGGACGGCGTCATCGCGGACTTCGACATCACCGAGGCGATGCTGCGTTATTTCATCAAGAAGGTGCACAACAACTCGAAGGTGGTTTCGCCGCGCGTCGTCGTCGCGATCCCGTCGGGCATCACCGAGGTCGAGAAACGCGCGGTGAAGGAGTCCGCCACGCACGCGGGCGCGCGCGAGGTCATCACCATCCTCGAGCCCATGGCCGCCGCGCTCGGCGTCGGGCTGCCGGTCGATGAACCCGCCGCCAACATGGTGGTCGACATCGGTGGCGGCACGACCGAGATCGCCATCATTTCGCTCAGCGGCATCGTCTTTTCCAAGTCGATCCGCGTGGCGGGTGACGAACTCGACGCCGCCATCATCAACTACATGAAGCGGGCCTACAATCTTCTCATCGGCGAGCGGTCGGCGGAGGCAATCAAGATGACGATCGGCTCGGCCTATCCGCTCGACACCGAGCTCTCGATGGAGGTGAAGGGCCGCGATTCCGTCGCCGGCCTGCCGAAGACCATCCACATCACCTCCCAGGAAATCCGCGAGGCCATCGCCGACACCGTCGGCGCCATCGTCGAGGCCGTGCGCGCCGCGCTCGAGCGCTGCCCGCCCGAGCTTTCCGCCGATCTGGTCGACCGCGGTTTCGTCATGGCCGGCGGCGGCTCGCTCATCCGCGGCATCGACAAACTCCTTTCCGAAAAAACCGGCCTGCCCGTCACGGTGTCCGATGATCCGCTTTCCGCCGTGGCGAACGGCACCGGCGTGTTCCTCAACAACATCGACGAGCTCTACCGGGTGGCCGCCGACTTCTAAGGCGGACGCCCGCGGTTGAAGGTTGACGGATGAACGTTGAATGACCGTTCTCCGAGCGAATCATCGCCCATGAGAGATCCTGCAAACAACCTTACGACGCTCCGGACCAGGACGGGGATTCTCCGCCCGCGGTTGATGGCAGTCCGGGATCTTCAACCTTCGACCTCGACCTTTCAACTGGGTTGTCCCGCCTGCGCGGAGCCGCGGCTGAACCGCCGTCCTCGCCGTGCTGCCCCATCGCTTTGACCAGACCCGCCCGTTTGTCGTGCTGGGCGTCGTGCTGCTGGTCTGGCTGATCGTGCCGGTCGGCGTGAAGCGCTTCACCCGCTCGGCGCTGTTTGAGATCCAGGCCCCGCTGACGGTCACGCAGTCGTACGTGCAGGAGCTCCAGGATTTCTGGTCCACGCGCCTGCACACCCGCGACGAGCTGTACCAGAAGGGCCACGACCTGGCCGGCCTGCTCGCGCAGTATGACTTCAGCCTGCAGCAGAACGAGAGCCTGCGCGCCGAGATCCTGCGTCTCGAAAACCTGCTCAAGCTCCCGCCCATGCCGTCGTACCGGCTCGAGCCCGCCCGCGTGGCCCGCCGCGACTTCTCCGGCTGGTGGCAGCACATGGTCATCCGCAAGGGCAGCAACTACAACATTCCGGTCGGCGCCCCGGTCGTGTTCTCCGGGGGCGTGGTCGGCCGCATCATCGAGGTCCACGAGTACACGTCGGTGGTGGACATGGTCACGAGCCCGACCTTTCGCGTGGCCGCCAGCCCGGAGGGCGACAACCGGCCCGTCAGCTACCAGGGCGGCGACAACGAAACCTTTTCCTCCCCGACCGGTACCGTGGAATTTGTGCCGCTCGACATCTTCGCGACGCCGCAGCAGCCGAAACACCTCGTCACTTCGGGGCTCGGCGGCGTCTTTCCCGCCGGCCTGACCATCGGCGACATCACCAAGCTCGATCCGTCCAACGACGGCATGTTCAAGAGCGGCGAGGTGCGGCTCGATGACCGCCTGGGCGCGTTGTCCGAGGTGACGATTCTCGTTCCGCTCAACACCGACCAGATGTGAGCCCCGCTCCGCCCCCCTGATGCGTCAGTACGATTATCGGTGGCTGCTCTGCTTCAGCTGCAATCTCCTGCTGATCTGGCTGATCGGACTCGCCAACCATTACCTCGTCGGCCTTTCGTTCATCGGCCTCGATTACTGGACGGTCCACCTGTACTGCGGCGGGTTGCTCGTGACCTTTGCCGCGCTGCGCCTGGACCTCGCGCACGGCCTGGCGAGCACGCTGCTCACCGGCCTCGCGGTCGACTCGCTCATTCCCGTCCCGTTCGGAACCAGCCTCGTCCTCTTCGGTCTGGTGCATGCGGCGCTTTATTCGGGGCGCCGCCGGTTTCCGCGTGAAGAGGTGGTCTTCGCCACCATTGTCGCGCTTTTCTCCAACTTGTTCCTGTTCATCGTCCTTTCCTTCGCGCTCGTCGGCCGCCTGCCCCATCCGGGTGCCGGGTGGCTGCGCCTGTTCGCCGATCTCATCGCCTCGCAGGTCGTGATCGCACTCATCGCGCCCTGGTTCATGGCGCTGCAGGTTCGCGCCTTTGCGCTCGCCCGTCTCAATCCCGAGACCGGGCGGCGCCTGTCGGCCTGAACCGGCCCGCGGTTGCCCTCATTTTCCCGTGGCCCGGACGATTGAAACCCATAGCGCGCGCAACCCCCGCCTGCTGTTTTTTCACGCGCTCCTGATCGCCGGGGTGCTCGTCCTTGTCGGGGGGCTCGGTTTCCGCCAGCTCCTGCGCAGCGGCGTCTACAGCGAGCGCGAGCGTCTGCAGAACCAGCGCCGGGTCATCGCCCCCGGCCCCCGCGGCAACATTCTTGACCGCGAGGGCCGCATCCTCGTCGGCAACCGCCCGCGTTTTTCCGTCGTGCTCTACCTCGCCGAGCTCCGCGGCGAGTTGCGCGCCGAAGCGATCAAGATCATCCGCAATTATCGCGACTACGCGAAGGCCGACCGTCCGACCCCCGACCAGCTCGAGGACATCGCCCGCATCTCCGTCGCGCAGCGTTATCTCGATCGCGTCAACTTCGTCCTCGGCCGCGATGAAAAAATCCGGCCGGACGACCTCAAGCGGCATTTTTCCCAGTCCCTGCTCCTGCCCTACGTGCTGCTCGACGATCTTTCACCGGCCGAGTACGCGCGCCTCATCGAGCGCCTCCCGGTCAGTTCGCCGCTTCAGGTCTACACGTCCAGCGCGCGCGACTATCCCAACGGCTCGACCGCCGCCCATGTTCTTGGCTACACGGGCGTCTACACCGGCGACACGGGCGAGGATTTCCCGGGCGATGGCCTGACCACGTTCAAGATGAAGGGCTCCTACGGACGCGACGGGCTCGAAAAGGAATTCGACGACCAGTTGCAGGGCGATTCCGGCGTCACCATCTACCGGGTCGATCCCGCCGGTTACGAGGTCAAGCCGCCGCTCGAAAGCCGCCCGCCGGTCCAGGGCCACAACATCGTGACGTCCCTCGATCTCGACCTGCAGCTCGTGGCCGAAAAAGCCCTCGGCGACCAGATTGGCGCCGCCGTGGCCATCGACATCCACACCGGCGAGATCCTCGCCCTCACGAGCAAGCCGGACTACAATCTGGCGGACATGACGCCGCACATCAGCACGGAAACCTGGCAGGACATCCAGGATCGCAATGCGCTGGTCGACCAGGCGATCAGCGGCGCCTATCCGCCCGGGTCGACGTTCAAGCTGCTCGTGGCCATCGCGGGGATGCGGAGCGGCCGGATCTCTCCCGACCAGATCATCACGGACTGCGAGGGCACGATGCGGATCGCAAACAAGACCTTCTATTGCGACAACGGCGAGGCGCACCATGGCGAGATCAAGCTGGCGGAGGCGATCGCGCGCAGTTGCGACATCTATTTCTACCAGGCCGGCCTGCTGACCACCCCTGACGTCATCGCCGCCGAAGCCCGGCGGTTTCACCTCGACCGCCCCGCGGGAATCGAGCTGCCCAACGAGACGACGCGCATGGTCATTCCCGATCCCGCCTGGAAGGAGGAAAACCAGAAGGTCAAATGGTACCCGGGCGACACCGCCAACATGTCCATCGGCCAGGGCTACGTCCTGGTGACGCCTCTCGACATGGCCTGCTTCGCCGCGTCACTCGCCCGCAACGAAACGTTCACCCGTCCCACCATCCTGCATCATCCCAATGCGCCCACACAGCAGTCGGAGCCGATCGGCCTGACGCCCGCCCAGCGGGCGGCGCTGCTTGACGGCATGGAGGGTGCGACGACCTATGGCACCGCCAGCCCGCTCTCCCTGCCCAAGATGAAGATTCCCGGCGTCCGCATCGCCGGCAAGACCGGCACCGCGCAGAAACGCGTGCTCAAGGAGGGCAAGGTCGGCACCATCAACTATGGCTGGTTCATCGGCTTCGCGCCCCTCGAGAAACCCGAGATCGCCGTCGCCGTGATCATCGAGGGCGAGGTGATCGGCGAGAACTTCGCCGGCGGCATGCACGCCGCTCCGGTGGGAAATGACATCATGCGGAAATATTTCGACAAGAAGTCCGGCCGGGATCAGCCGGCCAAAATGGAATTCAAGGTGAATTGAGCCGGACGGAGCGGTCGAGGGTTGAGGGTTGAGGGTTGAGGGTTGAGGGTTGAG
>DASYDZ010000076.1:0-22982 GCA_036499305.1 Candidatus Didemnitutus sp. | reverse complement strand
GATGTCGGCAATGGTCGTGTCCTCGGTCTCGCCGGAGCGATGGGAGATGACTGCGGTGTAGTTCGCTTCCTTGGCCATTTCGACAGCGTCGAGAGTCTCGGTGAGGGAGCCAATCTGGTTGACCTTGACGAGGATGGAATTCGCGGTGCCCGTGTCGATGCCTTTTTTCAGGAAGGCGGTGTTGGTCACAAACAGATCGTCGCCCACGAGCTGGGTCGTGGACCCGATGGCATCCGTCAGCTTCTTCCAGGTCGTCCAGTCGCCCTCGGCGCAGCCGTCCTCGATCGAGACGATCGGGTATTTGGCGATGAGTTCCTTGTAGAACTGGACCATCTGGTCGCCCGTGAGCGAGCGGCCGTCGGACTTCTTGAAGACGTAGCGGTTCTTTTCCTTCACGTAGAACTCGGAGGCGGCGACGTCGAGGGCGAGGTTGATGTCCTTGCCCAGCTTGTAGCCGGCGTTCTTGACGGCGAGCGCGATGACGTCGAGCGCGGCCTCGGTGGACTCGAGTTTCGGGGCGAAGCCACCTTCGTCGCCGACGGCGGTGGCGAGGCCCTTTTCCTTGAGGACCTTCTTCAACGCGTGGAAAACCTCGGCGCCCATGCGGAGCGCCTCGCGGAACGACTTGGCGCCGGTCGGCATCACCATGAATTCCTGGAAATCGATCGGAGCGTCGGAATGCGCGCCTCCGTTCATGATGTTCATCATGGGAACGGGCAGCACCTTGGCGTTCGGTCCGCCGATGTACTTGTAGAGCGGAAGTCCGATGGCGTTGGCGGCGGCGTGGGCGGACGCGAGGGACACGCCGAGGATGGCGTTGGCGCCCAGCCTGGCCTTCGTCGGGGTGCCATCGAGGGCGATCATCGCGCGATCGAGGCCGACCTGGTCGGTGGCATCGGCGCCGATGAGCGCCGGGGCGATCTTCGCCTTCACGTTGGCGACGGCGTGGAGGACGCCCTTGCCGCCGTAGCGCTTTTTGTCGCCATCCCGCAGCTCGATCGCCTCATGTTCGCCGGTGGAGGCGCCGGAGGGCACGGCCGCCCGGCCCAGATGGCCGGAAGCGAGGCGGACGTCGACCTCGATGGTCGGATTGCCGCGCGAGTCCATGATTTCGCGCGCGGTGATGGAGGTGATGGTGGTGTTCATAGGATCGGGAGAAAAACGCCAGAGTAGGGTTGGCGTTGCGGAAGGCACGCCCGATTTATGCCCGACGGCAAAAAACTGCCGCGGGCCGCACGTTTATGACGTGCCGTGTTCGTTCCGCGTCGAACAGGCGCGGGCTGAGGCGGACTTGTTTCGTTGAGGGTTGAAAGTTGAGGGTTAAGCGTTGAAAGGTGAGAGACCAAGGCCCCGAATCGAACTCACTGATTCCTTGTCGCCGGACGTGCTGCACCATTCGGTTCGACCGTTTCCCTTCCGAATCGGACTCCAGACTGAATGATCCCGGGTCAGCCAAAAGGCGGACGCGCGAGTCCGATGCGGATCAGCAGGCGGCGCACCGGCCCGGGTGGCCTCGGCCGGTAATCCTCCGGCAACTGGTCCGCATGGCCGTGGCGGATGGCGGCGCCGATGGGCGTGCCGCCATTGTAATTTCGCAGAAAAAGCGTGCTGCGGTTGAAGTATTCGTGTGGCACCTGGTCCAGGTGACCCTCCACCGCCGCCGCGTGCAGCGGAGTATCGCCGAAGTCGTTCCGCGTGATCAACAGATCGATGGTCAGGCGGTCGCGCGGGATCTGGGAGAGAAAACCGGCCTCGGCGGCGGCATGAATCGCGGTGTAGCCGGCCTTGCTCGGGATCACGAGGTTGTCGTGCGTGAGGGCCGTTTCCGGTATCTGGCCCAGATGCCCCGAAATGGCCGCGGCGTGGAGAACGGTGTCGTGGTTGGCCGTGGTGGCGAGAAGGTTTTCCACTGTGAGGAACGCGGGCGGGACCTGGTCGAGATGACCATTGAAAACCGCGACATGCAGGACCGTCTCTCCGCTGATGTTCGGCGTGTTGAGCGTCTCCTGGGTGATGAATTCGGCGGGAAACTTGTCGAGGGTGCCGGCCTCCGCGGCCTCGTGGAGGAGGGTGTTGCCGTGGTCGGTCTTGTGCAGCACGACTTCCGCGCTCAGCAATCCGGGCGGCACCTGGTCGAGCGAACCCGACGACGCGGCGAGATGCAGCGGGGTGTAACCGCTGTTGGAGCGGACGAAGAAAACCTCGCGCGACAGGCCGGCGGCCGGGATCCGGTCGAGATGTCCCCCGCGCGCCGCCAGGTGCACGGGGGTGTAGCCGGCATCGTTTTTCAGGGTGAGCTGCTCGAAGCCGAGCACCGCCGCGGGCAACTGCCCGATGGTGCCGTATTTCGCGGCGAGATGAAGCGGCGTGTTGCCCGATGCATTGGGCCGCGTGAGAACGTCAATTGTCAGTAAATCCGCGGGGACGCTCCCCAACGTTCCCTCCCGGGCGGCAGCGGATAAATCGATCTTCTCCATGCCGGATGCGGGGAGCGAACCACGCCGCCGCGCGCACGCAATTCAATTCAGCCGCGGACGGTCCGCCTTTGGGTTTGCCAAGGATGGCGGTGCGAACAGGATGCCGGACGATGAGCGGAACGGGCAACCCACCTTCGACGGAGAAACGCAGCCGGATTCTCGTGGTCGACGACGAGAAGCCGCTGGCGCAGCTCTACGCCGAGGCGATGGCGCCATCGTTCGACGTGGATGTCGCCGTCTCGACCCGCGATGCCGGGTACATGATGCACAAGCAGGAGTACAAGGTCGTCGTTTGCGACCACCTGATGCCCGGGGGCAACGGCCTGAGTTTTCTGGTGCATGTGCGCGAGGAGTACCCGAACACCCAGCGAATTCTTGTCACCGGATACATGAAGCCGGAGATGCTCCTGCGCAGCGTGAACGAGGCGGCGTTGTACCGCTACCTCCTGAAGCCGGTCTCGCTGCCCGAACTCGTGAAGACCGTGCGCGAAGCGATCAAACTTTACGACCAGGCCGTTCCGGCCACCTGAACATCGTGCCAGAGGCCCCAGGGAAGCCGATGGTTTTGCTGCTCGAAGACGAGACTCCGCTGGCCGCGACGATCTCCGCCAATCTCGAGGATGAGTTCGACGTGGAGACAGCGTCGAACTACGAGGAGGCGATTCTCCTGCTCGGCACCCATCGGTTCGACCTGCTGCTTTCCGACCAGATGCTGCCCGGCAAGAAACAGGGGCTCGATTTTCTGGCCGAGGCGATGCGCCAGCAGCCGCAGGCCCGCCGGATCCTGGTGACGGGTTACCTCAATCCGGAGCTGCTCGCCCGGGGCGTCTCGCTGGCGAAGCTGAGCGCCTGCCTGGTCAAGCCGGTCGACATGGACAAGCTCCGGCAGGCGATTCGCCGCGCCCTGGCCGAACCGGTTCCCGATTAGGGCGGATCTGGTTTTTCGGCAATCGCGGAAGAGCGCCAAAGATTTCCCGCGGCGGGCGGGCGGGCTTTGTGGCGGGAGTCCGTTTCCAGTTCGAGGCGGGAAGCATTCGAAAAAAAGATTGCACCGCGGATTTCACGGATGGCCGCGAATAATCAAGGCCTTGAGCGGCGGTGCCCGACGACGCCGTTGAGGACAACGACGACCACCCCTTGCTAGGACTTAGCCGGACTCATGCAGTTGGGGGTGGAATGCGCTGTCTCAACACATTCGCGAATCGAAGCGCGTTGAGGACTGTTTGGGCCGGAGACAGGGACAACACGCTCCACCATTTGATTTGCAGCTTCACAGAGCCAATCGAGTGTTCAATGGCATGAGTCCGGCTCAAGGAGGCCTCCTGCCGGCCTTGCGCCCTTTTTCGCGACGGGAAATTCCCTTTACCGCGACCCGGCGGATCAGGCTTCGATGAGTGTGATCTCCGGCTCGAAGCTGACCGACAGGCGATAGACCTGACCCGGCCGCATGATCAGCGGATGGTCGCGGACAAACATCTGGACGTAGTGCAGCTTGCCGTAATTGGTGCGGTAGTTCGGATCGGGCGTGACGACCTCGGTTTCCTGCCACGTCGCGTGAAAGTCGTCCTTCAGCACGGAGCAGCGGTGCCCGTTGGGCCCGAGGGCGGGCGAAGTGCCGAGGCGGTAGTGCGAATGGGGGGCGCCGATGACCAGCGCGAACCGGAACTTGTCGAGCTGCACCTGATTCCTGACCGTGTAGGCGAATTCCGCGGCCACCTTGCCGCCCGTGAAAGTCCACTGAACCTTCACGTTGCCGATGCCGCGCACGAACTCTTCCTTGAGGTTGATCAGTTCGGGCTGCTCGTAACGGAAGAAAAATGAGTTCTTCAGGCCCAGGCCGGTGACGCATTTCTGGCCGTAGAACGCGGGCACGGTCACGTTTTCGCCGAACGTCAGTTCCGGCACCATGATCGGCAAATAGAGATTGTTCGGCCAGTCGAATACGCCCGGGCTGTGCGGGAAGGGCAGGTTGTCGGCGGTGGCGACACCGCCCGAGCTGACCAGCGGAAGCTGGACGTGCAGGCCGGAATCGGCGTCGCGGTAGAGAAACAGGCCCTGTTCCTTGCGGTTGCCCTTGTCGAAGATGACAAAGCGTCCGCTCGTTCTCGCCGGCTCGGCGCGGATGCCATCGGGCATCTGGACCGTCTTGACCAGGCGCGACCACTGGCAGAGATAGCGCGCGGCGTCGAAATTCGCCATCCGCGTGGTGTGCGAACCATAGGCGGTTCGTTCGTTGTCGCGCACGTCGAGGAAGCCATGCTCCTGGTCGAGATAAGTCTGGAAGAAGAAATAGAACAACCGGCGCAGGATGTCGAAATACTTGGGCTTCTGGTCCTCGGGGATCCAGCCGTCACGCATGCCCTGCAGAATGAGGCTGATGCAGTGCATCTGGCCGTAAACGCCGGCCGCCTTGCCGTAGGCCCAGCCGAGACCGTCTGCGCGGACGAGGTCCGGCATCATCTTGATGTATTTTTCCGCGTACGTGCGGAGCGTCGGCAGCTTGCGCTCGCGGAGCGCGGAGTTGGCGTGGAGCTGCAGCGCGGAGCGCACGAACACCAGCGTCATCACGCCGTAGAGATTGAAATGTCCGCCAATGCCCGGCTCGGTGTCGTCGAAAAATCCGGTCGAGCTGGTCTGCTCGATCCGCTCCACCATGCGCTCGATCAGGCGCGAGGTCTCATCCTTCTTCGAGAGGCCCAGGCTGAAACGGGAAACCGCCTTGGCGATGTTGAAGGCCTGCCAGTAGTTGTCGTAGTCGCTGCGGTGCAGCAACTGCTTGTCGAGGCGCTGGCGGGTCTCGTCGACGAGGCGCTCCCAGACGGGATTGCGTTCCTTGGACGGGCCGAAGGCGAGCAGGCCGAGAGAGGCGTAGGCGAGGCCGTTTTCGCCGGCCGGCTCGGTGAACACCTGGGCGGTGATGCAGCGTGCGGCAAGATCGATCAGGTCGGTGCCCTTGAGGGTCGTTTCGCCCGTCGCGCGGTAATATTCACCGAGGGCGAAGGCGACGTGACCCGGCTCGTCCGAGCGGGGGCTTTCGCCCTCGGCCGGCTCGATCGAGCCGTCGGGCCGGATGGCGGAAAGGTTATGGCTCAACATGGAACGGGCCATGTCGAGACACTGCTCGGAGAAACTATTCATTCAGCGGAACGGAAAGATTGGCCGGGGCGGGGCGGGACGGGCAAGGCGGAAGTTAGCGCGCGATGAGTTTCAGAAACTCGTCGTTGGTCTTCGTCTTGCTGAGCCGCGTGACCATCGTCTCGGTCGCTTCCTCGATGCGCTGCTGCACCAGGGCCCGGCGGAAAAAGTGGATGCCCTCCAGTTTTTTCGCGTCGAGGAGCAGCTCCTCCTTGCGGGTGCCGGACGAGGCGACGTTCACCGCCGGCCAGATCCGCATCTCGGCCGCCTTGCGGTCGAGCACGAGCTCCATGTTGCCGGTGCCCTTGAACTCCTGGAAAATGACCTCGTCCATCTTGCTGCCGGTGTCGACGAGAATGGAGGCGATGATGGTCAGCGAGCCGCCGTCCTCCGTGTTGCGCGCGGCCGCGAACAACTGGCGGGGTTTTTCCAGCGCGCGGACATCGAGACCGCCGGTGCCGGTGCGCCCGGAGTTGCGCGCCGTGTTGTGCGCGCGGGCGAGCCGGGTGAGCGAATCGACCAGCACGACGACATCCCTGCCGACCTCGACCAGGCGCTTCGCCCGCTCGATGCAGAGATCGGCGACGCGGATGTGGTTCTCGACGGCCTCGTCGTTGGAGGACGCCCAGACTTCGGCCGGGACGCTCCGCTTGAAGTCGGTCACCTCCTCGGGGCGCTCGTCGACCAAAAGAATCATGACATGGCACTCGGGATGGTTTTCCAGGACGCCGAGCGCAATGTCGCGGAGGAACGTGGTTTTGCCGGTGCGCGGCGGCGCCACGATGAGACCGCGCGTGCCCTTGCCGATCGGGCAGAAGAGGTCGATGACGCGGGTCGTCATGCGCTCGTCCTTCAGCTCAAGTCTCAGTTGCTTGTCCGGCGTGATCGTGAGGAGATTGGCGAAATCGAGCGCATGGCGGCGCTGCTCGAGGTCGACGCCGTCGACCTTCTCGATGAAGCGGACCTTCGGATTGGGAAAGCGGTCGTCCGGCGTCGCCTGCGCGGTGACGACGCTGCCCTGTTGCAGCTTGAACCGGCGGATCAGTTCGCGCGGGACAAACGGATCGGTCGGCCGGCGCTTGCCGAAGCGGTTCAGGTCGAGCAGCGCACCGTTGCGGCTGGCATCGAGATCGAGGACGCCCTCCACGCGGACCGAGTTGTCGGGCTGCGAAGGGGCTGGCGCGGAGGCCTGCGCAGGGGAGGACGCAGACGGATTTTCATTTTCCATACAAAACAGGTGTTCTAAGCTGCCGAGACTTGACCGCTAAATCCGTCGGCGGCATTTAGGAAATGAGTCACATTTCCAAACCCCAAACGAGGAGCAACCAGTGGATCAAACGATTACCTCAGTATCCCGGGAGAGTCGAATTTTCAAACCCTCATCCGAGTTCAAGGGCCAAGCGAACCTTGGCAGCTACAGCGAGTACCGTAGGCTGTATGCAGAGTCTGTCAACGCTCCAGAGAAATTTTGGTCCGCGCAGGCGAAGGAGCAAATTGTCTGGCGCAAGCCGTTCAAGAAGGTGCTCCAGTGGAAAGCCCCGCATTCCAAGTGGTTCCTGGGCGGGAAGTTAAATGTGGCGGAGAATTGCCTCGACCGGCATCTCGGCACCGAACGGGAAAACAAGGCGGCGCTGATTTTTGAGGGCGAACCAGGCGACGTCCGGACGATCACGTATCGCCAGCTTTATTACCACACCTGCCGGATGGCCCACATCCTGGCGAACATGGGGATCAAGTCGGGTGACCGCGTCGCGATCTACCTGCCGATGATTCCCGAGGCGGTGATCGCCATGCTCGCGTGCGCCCGCGTCGGCGCGGTGCACACCGTCGTGTTTGGCGGATTCAGCCCTGAAGCCCTGAAGGACCGCATCAATGACTGTCAGGCGCGGTTGGTCATCACGGCCGACGGCGGCTGGCGACGGGGCAAGGTCATCGAGCTCAAGGCGAATGTGGACAAGGCCGTGGAGGGCGCGCCATGCGTGCAGACGGTCATGGTGGTGAAGCGCTGCGGCAATCCCGTCACGATGGTCGAGGGTCGCGATATGTGGTGGAGGGAAGCGTGGGAGGGGGCGCCGAACAAGCACGAGGCGAAGGCATTCGATTCCGAGCATCCGCTGTTCATTCTCTATACCAGCGGCTCGACGGGAAAACCGAAGGGCGTCCTGCACACGAGTGCCGGCTACCTGCTCGGCGCGAAGCTGAGCTCAAAGTACGTCTTCGATCTCAAGGACAACGACCGCTATTTCTGCACCGCCGACATCGGCTGGATCACCGGCCACAGCTATGTCGTCTATGGCCTGCTGTCGAACGGCGCCACGATCTTCATCTACGAAGGCGCCCCCAACCAGCCCGAACCCGATCGTTTCTGGCAGATGATCGACCGGCACGGGATCACGATTCTCTACACTGCGCCGACCGCGATCCGTGCGTTCATGCGCTGGGGCGACAACTTTGTACTGCGCCATCATCTCGATTCGCTGCGCCTGATCGGTTCCGTCGGCGAACCGATCAATCCCGAAGCCTGGATGTGGTATCACCGGATGGTCGGCAAGAAGCGCTGCCCGATCGTCGACACCTGGTGGCAGACCGAGACCGGCGCCATCATGATCACGCCGCTGCCCGGCATCACGCCGCTCAAACCCGGCTCCGCGACCATGCCATTCTTCGGGGTCGTGCCGAAGGTGGTCGACGACGCCGGCAACGAGGTCCCGCGCAACACGGGCGGCAAACTCGTGCTCACCCAGCCGTGGCCGTCAATGCTGCGCACCCTCTGGGGCGACGACGACCGATACAAAAAGGCCTATTGGAGCGAATTCCCGAAACATCCGGATTATTATTTCACGGGCGATGGCGCCCGGCAGGACAAGGACGGCTACTTCTGGATCGTGGGCCGCATCGATGACGTCCTCAACGTGTCGGGCCACCGCATCGGCACCGCCGAGGTCGAGAGTGCTCTGGTTTCCCATCCATCGGTGGCGGAAGCCGCCGCCGTGGGCCGGCCGGACGAACTCAAGGGACAGGCTCTCGTCGTGTTTGTCACGCTCAAGTCGGGACAAATCGCGAGTGACCAACTCAAGGAACAGCTCCGCGCGCATGTCGGCCGCGAAATCGGTTCGCTGGCCAAGCCGGACACGATCCGCTTCGCCGCCGGCCTCCCAAAAACGCGTTCCGGAAAAATCATGCGCCGTCTGCTCAAGGAACTGGCCTCCGGTGGCATGATCAAGGGTGACACGACCACCCTCGAGGATTTCTCCGTCATCGCCGCGCTGCAGAAGGAGGAGTAAACCGCTGCTGATCCGGCCGGCCCGCGAAAAACGCGAGCGATTCCCGTTGTCGGGCGGGATTTCCCTGTCCCGCCTTCGGCCAGCGGCATTCGCCCGCCGGTGCCAAGGCTTTGGCGGCGCGGGGGGGATTCCGTCCGACATCAATCAGGTAGGGCGCGACCGCTGGGCGCGCCGCTTGGCGGCATTCGGCCACCTTCGCGCCGCGCGTCAGCGGCCCGGGAGATGCCGCCCGACATGATCGTCAATCTCGGCCAATACGCTGAATGCGGTAGTTCGCCGGCTTGTCGCGCGCGTGCCACCGGGCCCGAATTGGCGCGTCCGCCCGATATCGGTTTCTGGCGGGCCAAATGTGCCGCCATTGCATCTCCCCTGTGTCGTTTGGTTCGCGTGGCGCCTTCACGCTCATCGAGCTGATGGTCGCGTGCGCCATTGTCGCGGTGCTGGCGGGCATTGCGGTGGGCGGCGTGCAGTATGCCGTCGATTCCGGCCGGGCCGCCCGGGCGCGCTCGGACATGGCGCGAATCGCGGCAGCACTTGAAGAATACCGCCATCGCTACGGCGACTTTCCCAGCACGGATCGTCCGGACGAACTCTGCGCATCGCTGCTGGGGCGGAGGGGTCCGGCCGGCGGACCTCTCGAGGATCCTGCGCTCGTCGATGTCGATCGATTGGTCACGGCGTTCAACGATTCCTCGTCGAATGCCGGCCTGGTTTTTCTTGATCCGTGGCGACGGCCCTATGTCTACATCTACAAGGTGCCGGTCGCGGGATGGACGAACCCTTCCTTCGTATTGTGCTCGGAGGGATTCGCCGGAACTTCTCCCGCGGCGCTGGTGGCAGGAGGATACCCGGACACCGACGCGACGGCCAACCGCGGAGTCATTGGCTGGGACGGAGGCTGACCAATGGCGCGTCGCTCCAGGGGATTTACGCTGATCGAGCTGCTGACCGTCCTCGTGATCGTCGCACTGCTGTCAGCCGTGGCGTTTCCGAGTTTCTCTTCGGCGCGCGCGATGGCCCAACGGACGCGCACCCGGGTGATGTTCAGTCAGTGGGCGTCGGCGATCGCCGCATTCTCCTCCGAATACAGTTGTGCGCCGGCGTTTGGAGCCGGCCATTTGGTGAACGACGGTGCGGCCACGAACATATCGGGCGACCATCTGTTTCATGATCTGCTGGCAGGACGGCATCGGGACGGCAGCGCGTTGGACGACAATTCCGATCCGCTCAGCGCGGTCGCGCAGAATCCCAAACGGATTCCGTTCTGCCGGTTTGCCGGCGCCGATATCGGAGCCGATGGCCGATTGTGCGACGCCTCGGGCAACGTCGAGATCGCCGTGTTGGTCGACGTCGACCTCGACGGTTGGGTGACTCCCGGCGTCGATTTCGATCATCTTCCGATTGTCCATTCTCCGGACGGCACGGCGCTGATGCCCGCCGCGGCCGATTTTCCGGCCTCGGGCGTCAGGGCGGGAGCGGTGCTTTATGCCGCCGACCCGTCAGCCTGCGCCTCGAATCCGGTGCTCGTCCTCAGTTGGAAGTGAACCTCGCTCTGACCACCTTCGTTTGCGGAGTGCGCGCCGGAAGCCGGGCGTCCGGCGGGTTCAGTCTGCTCGAGCTTTTGGTGGTGCTGGGTTTGGTTGCAGTCCTGAGCGTCGCCTATTTCAACGGTTTCGGGGGCGGCCAGGCGGCGGCGCTGCAATCGGCGCAGGCCATGTTGATCGAGGCGTTGTTGGACGCGCGAGGCCGGGCCATCGCCTCCGGGCGCGCGGTGCGGCTGCTCGTTTCGACGGGCACGATCGTCGGGTCCCCGGGCGGGCGCTTTCTTCGACAATTGGTCACCCAGGCGCACGGCGACGACGGAACCTGGATCGTGGCTGCGGCCATCCAGCTTCCGCGCGGCACCGCGTTGATTCCGGCACCCGTTTCGATTCCGCCGGCACTCCTTTCGGAACCGGATCACTGGATCAACTCCCGGGATGAACCTCTGGTATCGACCGCGCTGCTGGCGATGGATGGCTCCGGTCTGGTCGGGCCTTATCCCGACGATGTGTGGTGCGGAATCGCATTCGGGCCGGACGGCATGGTGGCCGCGGGAGGAGGCGTGCTTGTCCTGGCGGAGGCGAAGCCCGTTTCGACGGACGCGACGTGTCCGCTGAGGTGCCGTGATGCCCGCAGCGTCCGTGGTGTCCTTCTCTCTCGCTATGGTGTGCCCGTGGCGTTGAACGGGTGGGGGGAGTTCTGATCCGATGTCGTCTGGCCGGCGCGGATTTTCCCTGCTCGAGGTCGTGGTGGCAATGGCGGTCGCGGCCATCGCGATCGTGCCGGTGATCGCGTTTCTTTCCGTGGCGGCCGTGGAAAGCGGAAAAACGCGCGACCGTCTCACCGCGATGGCGCTTTCCGACGCCGTCCGCCTCGAGCTGTCCGCCTCGTTGCCATCCAGCAATTGGGTCGCGTTTTCCGGGACGCAACTGGCGGCGTCGCGGGACGGAGACGATGTTCACCCGCCGGGGGTGCCAAATGGCGAAGAATATTTTCTGGTGGACGTTATGGCTGCGAAAACCGGGGGAGCCGGTTTTCTGGATGTTGAAGTCAGCGTGTCATGGCCGTTCCGGATTTCCCGGGAGGGCCGCGTCCTCGAAACCGACCCTGCAACCCGCGAACATGCCGGTTTCGGTCTGCGCCTTCGTGGTTGATCAACCTGCCGATCCCGTGGAATGCACCGCCATTCCTGGCTTCGCCTTGCCCCGAATGCCTTCGGGCGACGGACGACGTCGGTTCAGTGATGGCTTCACCTTGCTCGAGCTCCTGGTGGCGCTGGCGGTGACCTTGCTGCTGGCGGGCCTGGTCCTGGCGGTGATCACACGCACGATCGATGGGTGGCGGCGGGCGAGCGAGAGCGCGATGCTCGTGGTGGAGGCAAACCAGTTGCTGGATCTGCTGGAGTGCGACCTGCAGTGCGTGCTGCGAAGTCGGAATGCGACTACCTGGCTGACGGCGCAGATGTGCGACGATCCCGACGAGCTGCGCGACCGATTTGGTTGGAATATCGATCATCCGGCGATCGGAAGAATGAAGCCGCCGGGAGTCATCTCCCTCGATGCATGGTCCGCGGTCGGTCCCCCGGCGGGCCGGCTGACCGGCGCGCGATTCGGTCTTGGGGGATGCTGGCTTCGTTTCGTCGCATTGGGTTCCGACGGGCGTCCGCAGGCCGTGGCGTATGGAATCGGACGAAGAATCATTGGAGGCGGCCTGTCGGGAAAACCAAGGTACTGTCTGATGCGGACGGCCGTACCCGCGACGCTGGCGACCGGCGTCGATCTCGCCGGGGGCTGGGCTGAGGAACTCGCTTCGCCGGCAGCCACGGACCTGCTCGCCACCGGCGTGGTGGATTTTGGTCTCTGGCTCGGTACACTCGGCGATTCATCGGGAAGCGGTCTCCGGAGGGTGTATCCGCGGTCCGGCGCCGATTTGGTTCCGTACGGGGCGAATGGTCTGACGGGCAGCGACTATGCCGACCGCAATCCCGGCTACGCGGATGTGATGGTTCGCCTGCTGACTCCCGAGGGAGAACGGCTCTTGCAGGAGATGGAGGTCGGGGCTGGACGATTGAGTGCCGCGGACGACGCGGAGTGGTGGGCAATGGTGATGGCGCATTCGATGGTTTTCATGCGGCGGGTCGAATTCAAGTCGGAGGGATTGTGAGCGGTAGTCGATGGCGGCGGATTCGCGACGCGCGCGGTCTCGCGCTCGTGCTTGTTCTCAGCCTGGTCGCCTTGCTGGTTGCCCTGATGCTTGCGCTCGCGGCGGGCATCGGGTCCTCGCATCGTGCCGTCGCCGTGGAAACCGCGCGTGCCGCCGCCCGGAGGTCCGCTTTGCGGGCGATCGACGACGCCGTCTCGCGTTTGCAGTCGCTGGCAGGTCCCGACTCGAGGGTCACGGCGACAGCGGACTCGGATGATGCAGTCGCCAACCGGCGATGGACGGGAGTCTGGGCTCACGACGCCGGGGCGCCGCCGCTGAGCTGGCTGGTGAGTGGAAATTCCGACGTGAATCCGCTGCTCTTTGTCGCGGCGCAAGCGGTCCCCGAAGGTGCGCTTCTCGTCGGTCCCGGGTCGGTCGGCGAGGGCAACGACGCCTTTGAGGTGCGGGCTCCGCTGGTCGATCTCGATTTGCACGACGAAGCCGTCTCGGCGGATTCCGCGATCGCCGGGCGATATGCCTGGTGGATCGGGGACGAAGGGATCAAGGCCTCTCTGGGCGTGCCCGATCGCTCGCTGGCGCTGACGTATCCCCCGTACGATTCGCCTTCGATGCGCACGATTGCCCGCGTGCAGGCGGGACGGGAGGCATCTTTTCTGCCTGCCGACGACGGTCGCGCGTTCGACCCGCAGACGAACTCGAATTCAGATGCGCTCACCCGCTTGGTTTCGCTCCGGCAGGTGAATGAGCTAACGCCACTCGGCTCCGGGCCGCTCGATCAATTCGCGGCCGCCCACGATCACGAATTCACCGCGGAATCGCTGGGTGTGCTTGCGAGCACCAGGGTGGATGCGTGGGCCGGATTGAAGCGGGACCTCTCGCTCGATCCATCCACGTTGGGCCCGGCGGTTGCCGCGTGGATGCGTTATTGGGATTACATGGAAGTTCCCGGCACGGGCGCGGCGATGCCGGTCATCAGCGATGCCACGTCAATGCGTCGCCGCTACCGTCTCGTCGCTCCGGTGACCCCGACAGACGCGTCCTCGCCGATGGTTTTCAGCGTCAGTCCCGTGCTCACCGAACTCATGCTGCAATTCAGCATCCAGCGCGCGGGACCGATCGTGCAGGTCAAGGCGCGTCTCCATGTCGGTCTTTGGAACCCTTACTCGAGCGCCCTGGTGCCGGAAACGCTTCGCCTGAAATTGAGCGGACTGCCGACGGTGCTTGCGACCGATCTCGCCGGAGGCGGCAGCCAGAGTTTCAATCTGGAGACCGAGTTCGGAGGTGAGGCGAGTCCGCCGTGCGAGGTGCGACTGCCGTTCACGAGCGCTGGAACGAACGACACCGTGTCATGGCTGCCCGGTCGGTGGTATGGATGGACCACCGCGACGGGCGTGAACCCGTCGGGGGACCTTCATTTCTACGACAAGAACATGTCGGCCTCGGGCTGGATGACCAATGCGACGATCGGCGGCACGGCGCATCTCGCCATCGCGTGCGCCACCGGAACGACGATATCGTTCGCTCTCGAGTTGGACGACGGAACCGTTCTGGCCAGCGGCACGACTCCCGCGTTCGGCGCTTTCGCGGTGGCGGACTCAATGGCCGTGACGCAGGGAGGATGGAATTTTGGCTTCGGATTTCGCCTCCGTCAGGTCGATGCGCAGTCAAACGATCGTGCGTGGCTGGTCACACCCGGCTTGGATCCACGGGCGACCGCGCCGACGGCGTCGGCCTACGAGGCGTTCGATCCCGCCAAGGGCCTGAACCCCGCCGCCTATTTCGGAACACCGGCCACCGCCAGCGGACTCGAGCATTTCCTGCTGTTCCGATCCCTGGGCGGATCGAGCAATGTCTCCGTTTCGGCCAACAACGACGTGCCACTATTCGAGTTGCCGCGCCAACCCGTCCTGAACCTGGCGGGTCTCGCCCAACTCCAGGTCGCCGGCGCGCGACCGTTTGCGCTGGGGAATTCGTGGGCGCCCTCGCTGCCGACCGGGATCGGGGCGAATGCATTTTTCGACGGGGCGTTCTTTTCCGGCCTGACGTCCGAAGTGGCTCCTCCCGATCTCGCGGCCGGCGAACCGCCACCCAACTTTCATCTTCGGGCTGTCGACACCCGGACTTCCCCGACCCAACCCCTGTCGGCCGCTGATATCGGCGGGGCCGGTGCGGATTCGGCGCGCTTTTTTCTCATCGCCGGCGCCTTCAACGCGAATGCGACTTCACCGCGGGCCTGGCAGGCGGAGCTTTCGCGCTTGCGGTTTTCCGACGAGGCGTGGTCCCGGGCGGACATCGACAACAGCGCCACGCCGACGCCAACCCTGGGCACGCAGGTGGCGGCGACTCCGGGCGTCGTGAACGAAAGCTTCGCCGACGCGGTGCTCGGCGGGCCGGGCTTTGCCGTTTTTCGATTTCCGCAGTCGGCGCAGGAAACCTTTGCCGCGTCCGCGCTGGCCGATCCGGCGTACCCGACCCGCGTTCCATTCCGGCGGGGCGTGCGGGGCGGGACGGCCACGGGCGCGGTCCCGGGCTTCGATTCAACTGCGCTGGCAACGCTGGCCAACGCGATCGCTTCGCGGACGCGCCGGCACCTGGCTTCAGCCGGACCCTTCCGCGACCTGGAGGAGTTTCTCGGACCGTCGCCGGAATTCGGTGGGCGCAGCCTGCTCGAGGATGCGATCGCGGAGACAGGATTGAACGACGAGGCCCTGGCCCCGAACGCGACGGTTTCGTCGCCCTCGTTCACCGGAATGTCGTCTCTCACATTGTTGCAGTCGGATCTCCTCGGATTCCTCGCCCCGATCCTGCAGGTGCGGTCGGACACGTTCGTGATCCGGGCGTACGGTGAGGCGCGCGACGGGAATGGCTCCGTCTCCGCCCGGGCGTGGTGTGAGGCTCGGGTCCAGCGACTGCCGATTCCGTTCGATTCCTCCGACGCCATCGCGAAACCCGCCGGCGCACTGGGGCGGAGATTCCGGGTGATTTCATTTCGATGGCTTAATCCCGACGATGTGTGATTGCAGGCGCCCGGTGCGTTTGGGGTTTTGTCTGCGAATTACAGTGCGCGGCTGCCGACCGGAGACGAGGGACGACACAACCGAACGAGTGCTCTCTCGGTCCGGCATCTTAGCCGGACTCATGCAATTGAACACTCGATTGGTTCTGTGAAGCTGCGAATCAAATGGTGGAGCGTGTTGTCCTCAACGCGCTTCGGTTCGCGAACGTGTTGAGACAACGCGTTCCGCTTCCAACTGCATGAATCCGGCCGAGCGGATTGTCCGACTCCAGCCGTACAATCCGTGACGGCCAATTCTGCCGTCTGGCCCTCGGCAAAGTCAGACTCGGAAATTTGCTCGCGACCTCACGGACGACAAAAAAAGCCCGGGAGTTTCCCGGACTCGTTGCGCCAGATAGGTCCTGAAAAAGCGGTTGAAACCGCTGATTTCGCGGGCGGGCTCAGCTCTTGGCCGGCGGAGTCGGCGAGGAAACAGGCGCCAGTGGGGGCGTCACCGCCGGGGCCGCACCGGGTCCCGGCATCGGCCGGAACTGCGGCATCGACGTGGGCATCGGGCTGTGCGCGCGCGTGGCCGCCTGAATCTTGTCGCTGATGGCCTTTATCTCGGGATTCGACTCCATCGCTTTCATGCGCAGCGCGCCGACCTCGCGCTGCTGCGCGATGATCTGGGCCCGCAATTCCTTGATCTTGTCATTGATGGCCTTCATCTCGGGGCTCGCATCGGTGTCGCGACGGAATTTCTGCAAAGTCTGATATTCTTCCATCGTGATCACACCCTGCAGAAACGGCGGCAGGCCCTGCGGCTGCATCTGCATGGGGCTTGGCGCTCCGGGCATCGGCATGCCGGGCGGATGCGCTGGCGGATGGACGGACGGCTCTCCGGCAGGTGCCGGATGGGGGACCTGGGTCTCCTGGGCCGAGACCAGGGCCGCCGCGGTGAGGGCGGCGCAGATAAGGAAGAGACGTTTGGCGGGGAGCATGGACGAGTGCATTAGGGAATGAGACGGCTTGGGACCTAAAGAGTTTCCTGCGGCCCGCAATACTTTCATGATGGCCAACAACGCCATATGGATTCCCCGTCGACAAATGTAAGGGTAGGAATTGCCCGATTGACGGTAGTGTTGCATTTTTTCTCGCCGCGGCCCCGGACGATCCCCATGTTTTGATTCGATCAAACGGCCTCCGGGCCTGCTTCGGTGGCAACGCCTCGGAGCAAGGCTGCGAGATCAATATATCGGTGGGAATGCAGGGCATTCGCCTTGGTTATGGTCCCGCCGGCAATCCGCATTCCATTTTGCTGCACCGACACATTTTGCTTTCGCGATGATTCGGAATGCCGCGGTCTCCCGTATCCGGGTGAGGGTGCCCCGCCCGAATCGGATGGGGTTCGGTCGAGGGTTTTTGGTCCCGCGCCGTTGCGGCCTTTCGCATTCCGCTTTTTTCTCTCACGCTCGTCCGTCCTTTCCTCATGCATCACCCAACCGATTCAATCTTCCAGAGAATCACCTCGCGACCTGATCGATGCGCACGCGTCGCGATCATCGCCATTTCCGCGGTGCTGGGACTCCTGGCGCCTGCGAGCCTCAGGGCGCAGGCGGGCTATCATTTCACGACCTACGCTGGTTCCGGGGGTAATGCGACGACGGTCGATCCCAATGGACCGCTCGCCCAGGCCAGGTTTTTCGATCCAACCGGGGTGGTCTTCGACAGTGTGGGTAATCTTTATGTCTCCGATGCATTTGTGAACATCATTCGCAAGATCACGCCCGACGGCACCGTGACGACTTTCGCGGGCACGTTTGGAAGCTATGGCGATGCGGACGGAACGGGAACGGCTGCGACATTCGCCCTACCGGGCGCGTTGGGCGTGGATGCGGCGGACAACATTTACGTGGCCGATGGGGGCAACGGCGCTGTCCGCAAGATCACCCCGGCGGGGGTGGTGTCCACCGTTGCGACTATGAATGGTGGTCCGCAAGGAATGACCGTGGCCCCCGACGGCGTGGTTTATTTCTCCGACTCCCTTGGCATCCGAAAAATCGCGACCGACGGCACTGTGATCGCGCTCGCCGGCGGCTCACAACCAGGCTATCAGGACGGAACCGGGACCGGAGCCCTTTTCTCCGACGCGACGGCCCTCGCTCTCGATGGAGCCGGCA
Source organism: Candidatus Didemnitutus sp. (assembly GCA_036499305.1). GTDB lineage: Bacteria > Verrucomicrobiota > Verrucomicrobiia > Opitutales > Opitutaceae > Didemnitutus. Next base: position 5,206 of record DASYDZ010000076.1, on the reverse strand, counting down.
ACGTGTACGTTACCGACGCCAACAACAACGCGGTTCGAATGGTTACACCGGATGGGGTCGTCACCACGGTCGCCGGCGGCGCGGGCGCCGGCAGCAGCGACGGCACGGGGAGTTCGGCGCACTTCGGTTTCCTTGTCGGCATCGCGGTGGCGCAGGACGGCAACCTGGTGGTCTCTGACCTCGGCAACGGCACGCTCCGACAAGTTACCCCGGGCGGAGTCGTCGTCACCGTGGCAGGCTCGGCGGGCCAATTCGGACTCGTCGACGGAGCTGGCACCGCATCCCGGCTGTCCGGTCCTGCGGGAATCGTGACCAAGGGCAGCGCGCTTTATTTCGCCGATACAACCAATAACGCCATCCGTTATTTTTCAAACGGCGCGGTGACGACCTATACGAGCGGCATTGGCGCCATGGGAAGCGCGGACGGTCCGGCTGCGGCGGCCCGGTTCAACTATCCCCATGCAATGGCGATCGACGCGACGGGAAACATTTATGTGGCCGACTCCAACAACAACACGATTCGAAAGATTACGCCGGCGGGTCAGGTTTCCACCCTGGCCGGAACGCCCGGCGTGGTTGGACATGCGGACGGCGTCGGGGCCGCCGCATCCTTCAACTATCCCTACTGCGTGGCGGTCGATGGAGCGGGAATAGTTTACGTGGGCGACGCGTCCAACGACACGATCAGGCGTATTGCAACGGACGGCACCGTTTCCACCTTGGCGGGCTCTCCCGGGCAAAGCGGAAACACCAACGGCACCGGATCGGCGGCCCGATTCCAGCCGATTCATGGCATGGTGACGGACCCAGCCGGCAACCTTTATGTCGCATCGGGATCCATGATCAGGATGGTGACGCCAGCGGGTGACGTGACGACGCTAGCGGGATCTCCGGGCGTTGGCTCGGCCGATGGCATCGGTACCGGTGCCACCTTTGTATCGCCTCACGGACTGGCTATGGACGCCGTCGGCAACCTCTTTGTGGCCGATTATGCCGGCAATAACATTCGCAAGATTGCACCTGGCGGCGTCGTGACGACCGTGGCGGGTTCAGGTAATTTCGGTTCGGCCGACGGGGTCGGAATCGCGGCGGAATTTACTTTTCCCGTGGGGATCGCTGTCGATCGCGGCGGATTCCTCTACGTCACCGATAGCGAAAACTATACGTTGCGCCGGATCGCGCCCTCCGGCGTCGTCACCACGATTGGCGGCCGGGCCGGAGCAACCGGTTTCAACGGTGGTACGGGCAGTGGCGCTCGGTTCCTCGCCCCGAGCGGCATCGTCATCGACGGCTGGGGCGCCCTGTATTTTACGGACGTCCTTTACGGTACGATCGTCAAGGGCACGCCTTTGCGTCCGGATTTCAACGGTGACGGACTGGCCGACCTCATCTGGTCCAACACTACCACTGGCGATCGCGCGATCTGGTTCATGAACGGCACCGCGATCGGCAGCTTCGGCTACATTGCCGGAATCCCAACGGACTGGCATATCGTCGGCCAGGCCGACTTCGATGGCGACGGCCAGGCCGATCTCGCATGGGAGAACCTGGTCACCGGCGATCGCACCGTCTGGCTGATGAACGGCACCGCCATCGCCACCTTCGGATATTTCGCGAACGTCGATGCTCCATGGCACATCGCGGCTGTGGGTGACTTCAACGGCGACGCGCAGGCCGACCTCATCTGGGAGAATCCCGCCACCGGCGACCGGGCGATCTGGTTCATGAATGGCCAATCCGTCGACAGCTTCGGCTATATCGCCGGCATCGATCCGGCATGGCACATCGTCGGTGCCGCCGATTTCGACGGTGATGGTCAGAACGACCTGGTTTGGGAAAATCTCACGACTGGCGATCGCACGATTTGGTACATGAACGGCGCCACCCTCTTGAACTTTGGTTACATCGCGAGCATCCCCGGAGCCTGGCATATCGCATCCGTCGTGGACATGGATGGTGACGGCCAGCCAGATCTGGTCTGGGAAAATACGACCACCGGCGATCGCGCCATCTGGCTCATGAGTAATACGACCCAGTTGTCCGCTCCATATCTGGCGTTGGTTGATTCCGTCTGGAGCATTGCCCCCTGAAATGGCTGGTATCCCTTAGAGCAGAAAGGCCCTCCGGTTCGGCCGCCGCCAGAAGGAGCTTTTTCCGGGCGATTACGTCTGAAAACGCCTCCGTTGGGCCGCGCGTGGCAAATTTGGCCTCTCTGGTCACGTCAACCCGCCCGATTCGCCAATTCCGCCTCGTCGTCGCAATCCAAGGCGACAGGGATTGGTAACATTATGCCAGGTAGCAATAAATGGCATTGATGATTCAAGGCGTTTAGCCTTCTCCCGGTCGACGGGCTCGAAAGGTAGAAGATTTACTTAAGGTAAAATACCTAGACAAACTCGGGATTTTAATGCAAAACCATGGCAAAGAAATCTGACCATCCCCTCTGCTCATTGCTTATGAAAAAGCTTCTTTCGATCGGTTTATTCGTTCTGGGTGCCCTCTCGGCTCAAGCGTCCTCGGGAGCGCCCGACACTTACTACTTCTCGTATCATTTCGATGCGGGCGGTGGCATCGATGTCGCCGGAACATTCGTCGGATCGCGTTCCGGGAATCTCCTCACGGGCATCTCGAATGTCTCGATGTCGTTCAACGGCGTGCCGGCCACCGGGCCGTTCCACGCGGTCGCCCACGATGCCTCCGCCCCCAACGGCTGGTCCCCAACGGCGCCCGCGGTCGTCTCGTTCGATGGCACCGCGAATGATTTTGTTTTTGTGAATAGCGACGTTTCGGCCGGCGACGTGTCGGGCTCGAACGTGTTCGAAAGCCTGATCGCCGGCTCGGACGACTATGCTGCCGTGGCCGGGTCCGGCGGCCTGGGCGCGATGTCCCTGCCGTTCAATTCCAACTCGACGTGGTTCATCGGCCGGGCGCAGACGATCGATTTCGAGGCGCTCGCCAACCATGTCTTCGGCGACGGAACCGTCTCGTTGGGTGCCACCGCCACTTCCGGGCTCGGCGTGAGTTTCAGCGTCGTCAGTGGTCCGGCGACAATTTCCAGCGGCCTGCTCACGATCACCGGGGCCGGCACCGTGGTGGTCCGCGCTTCGCAGGTGGGAGATGCAAATTACGGTCCCGCGACGCCGGTCGACCAGTCATTCACCGTGGCGTCGGCGGCGGCCACGGTTGTGTTGGGCAATCTTTCCGCGACCTACGATGGGTCCGCGAAATCGGTGACGGCCACGACGACACCCGCGAGCCTGGCCGTCAGCATCACTTACGACTCCGATCCGGCGGCGCCCACGAATGCGGGCACCTACGCCGTGGTCGCGACGATCACGGACCCGAACTACTCGGGTTCGGCGTCCGGCAGCCTGCAGATCGCGAAAGTTTCGCTCACGGTCTCGGCCGCCGATGCGAGCCGCGCCTTTGGCGCCGTCGACCCGGCTTTCTCCGCATCCATTTCCGGTTTCGTCGGCTCGGATTCCGCTACGGTCGTTTCCGGCGTCCCGGCGCTGAGCACGTCCGCCACCGGCCTGAGCGGGGTGGGCTCGTATCCGATCGACGTTGGGATCGGCACGCTGGCGGCGACCAACTACAGCTTCGACACTTTCGTTCCCGGCACTCTCACGATCGGTGCCGCTTCGGCGTCCGTTTCGCTCGGATCGTTGTCCGCCTCCTATGATGGTTCGCCGAAAGCGGCCTCCGTTTCGACGACTCCTGGCGGCATCGCGTATTCGCTGACCTATAACGGCAGCGCCACGATCCCGACCAATGCCGGCAGCTACGCCATTGCGGTCGCGATCACCGATCCCAATTATTCCGGCTCGGCCTCGGGCACCCTCGTTGTGGCCCCGGCTTCGTTGACCGTGACCGCGGTCAATGCGACGCGGGCCTACGGCGCGGCGAATCCGGCTTTCTCCGCCACTTTCTCCGGCTTTGTCGGATCCGACGCCGTGACCGTCGTTGGCGGGTCGCCGTCATTCGCGACCACGGCGACGACAACCAGCAATGTCGGCCCGTACGCGATCACTCCTGCGCTCGGCTCCCTCTCGGCGGCCAATTACGTCTTTGCGTCGTTCGTTCCCGGCACGCTGAACGTCACCGCGGCAACGGCGTCGGTGTCCCTTGGCGCCTTGTCCACCAGCTACGATGGATCCGCGAAACCGGTATCCGTCACAACCGAACCCAGCGGGATTGCGACATCCGTGACCTACAACGGCGGTTCGGCGGTTCCGGCCAATGCCGGTAGTTACACCGTCGCGGTCGCGATCACCGATCCGAACTATTCCGGCTCGGCCTCGGGCACGCTCGTTATCGCACCCGCCGGTTTGGTTGTGAAAGCCGCCGACGCCACCAAAGTCTATGGCGCCTCGAATCCCACCTTTTCGGCGACTTACTCCGGCTTTGTCGGCGCGGATACGTCTTCGGTGGTTTCGGGCGCGGCGCTGCTGACCTCCTCGGCCACGTCGTCGAGCGGAGTCGGCAACTACGCCATCACGCCCGCGGCGGGATCGCTTTCTGCGGCCAATTACCAGTTCACCTCCTTTGTTCCCGGCACGTTGGCGGTAACGCCGGCGTCGCTGACGGTCACCGCGACGAACGCGACCAGGGTTTATGGCGCGGCGAATCCAACGTTCGCGGCGACGTACTCCGGCTTCGTGAACAGCGACGTGTCCACGGTCGTGGCCGGCGCGCCGGCGTTCGCCACCTCCGCCACGACGACGAGCGGCGTCGGCTCCTATGCCGTGACGCCCTCGGCCGGCTCATTGTCGGCTGCCAACTATACCTTCGATTCGTTCGCCGCGGGATCGCTGTCGGTGACACCCGCCCCCGTGACCGTGACGGCGGATGATGCGCAGCGTTTCAAGAGCCGCCCGAATCCGGCCTTCACGGTCCACTACGCCGGCTTCGCGAACGGCGAAACGGCCGCGGTGCTGACCACGGCCCCGACGGTCACGACGGCCGCCGCCGCGAATTCGCCGGCCGGTGCTTACCCGCTGGTTCCGGCCGGTGCGGGCGCGGCCAACTATACATTCACGTATGTCGACGGCACGCTCACCGTTCAGAATGTCGTGGTGGGCGACTTCAACGGCGACGGCAAGACGGACCTGGTGTGGCAGAATCTCGTGACGGGTGACCGCGCGCTCTGGCTGATGGATGGCGCGACGCTCGGCGACTTTGGCTATCTCGCGAATGTCTACGGCGC
>DASYDZ010000075.1:0-10828 GCA_036499305.1 Candidatus Didemnitutus sp. | reverse complement strand
AACCGTCGTTCCCCCGCCTCACGGTCATCGCGTTCCAGGAACTGCCGACGTCCACCGAGATCGAGAATGCCGGCATCCTCCCCGCGCCCGCCCATCTCATCCGCCCGCCTGAGCTTGTCCGGGCCGCCGCCTGACCCCATGAATTCCGCCTCGATTCCCACCACGCCCGGCACCTGCTTCCGTTTCACGGTGGCATCGGCCGAACAGGCCGCCGCCGTCATCCGCGAGCGGCTGGGCGAGAATGCCCGCGTCCTGTCCGTCCGGAACGTGCCGGCGCGCGGCCTGACCGGATTGTTCGGGGCGCCGCGCCTCGAGGTCATCGCCCAGGTGGTGCCGAAGGCCGCGACCGAACTCGCGCCGATCGCACCGGCCGCGCCCGCCGCCGCCGATCCTGAATCCGTCCGTCGCCAGGCGCGCGCGCGCTTCCGCGCGACGGAGCAGTCCCTTTCGTCCCTTCTCCTGCGCTCGGGTTTCTCGAGCCGCCTTTTGCAGCGCCTGCAGCAGACGAGCGAGTGGTCCGCGCTCGAGCAAATGCCGCTGCACCGCGCGCTCGTCGAGACGGGCCGCCATCTTCGCGATCAGGGCGCCGCCCGCCACATCGCGCGCCCGCTGACCCGCGCCGCCTTCATCGGCGGCCCCGGCGCCGGCCGCACCACCGCCCTTTGCAAATGGCTCGCCGTGGAGGTTTTCCGGCGCGCCCGCATCGGCCATGTGGTCACGGCCGAATTCGACCGGCCCAACCCTCCCGGCGCGTTGACGGTTTTCTGTGAGGCGCTCGGCGTTCCCCTCGCGCATTACCCGGCGCTCACGCAGCCCGCCACCCCGGGTGGATTTGTCTATTTCGATCTGCCCGGCCTGTCCGTCCGGAATCCGGCCGACAATGCTTCCATCGCCGCCTTCCTCGAACGCGAGGCGATCACCGATCGCGTGCTGGTCCTCAACGCCGCCTATTCCGATGCGTCGCTTCGCGCCGCCTACGTCGCCGGCCGCGATCTGGGCGCCACACACGTGATCTTCACGCATCTCGACGAGGTCACGCAGTGGGGACGCCTCTGGGATTTTGTCCTCGATGATGGCCTGGAGCCGCTGTTTCTCGCCACGGGTCCGTCCCTGACAGGCGACTGTGAGGAAAGCCCGCTCGACGCCATCGCGCGTCGCACCCTGCCCGAACCCGAGGCGGTCGCGGAACCCGCGGCCGACGACGAGGCCGGCGAACCGTCCACCCTCAACACGGCCGCCTGATCATGCGCTTCGTCTTCCTCCTCGGTGGTGTTCTCGGATTCGTCGTCGCCGGCGCCACGAGCTGGCTGTCCGACTGCGGCGCCGGCCGGGTCCTTTTCGACTCCGCGTGCGGCTGCCTGGTCGGCGCGATTCTTTTCCGCTGGTTGTGGTCCGTGCTTCTGCACGGCCTGCACGAAACCCTCGTCATCCGTCAGCGCGCCGCTGTCGCCGCCGCCGAGGCCAAACCCAAAACGTGAGTAGATCCCAAATGAAGCCATGAAATCCGCCGCTGCCACCCTTCCCGGCACGGATGCCAAGCCTGCCGCCGCCGCCTGGCGTGCCTACACAGGCGTCAACTCGGGCGCCGTCGATGAAAAGGAACTGATCGAGCGCTTCCTTCCGCTGGTCCGCAACGTCGTGGACCGCGTCAAACTCACGCTCCCGCCGCATATCGATGCGGACGATCTGTACAGCGTCGGCGTCACCGGCCTTCTGGCCGCCGTCCGCAAGTACGACCCGGAGCAGGGGAGCACCTTTGCCAGCTATGCCGCCATGCGCATCCGCGGCGCCGTCCTCGACGAGCTCCGCCGCATGGATTGGTGCCCGCGCCGCACGCGCGCCCGCGCCCGCAAGCTCAAGGAGTCGATCAACGAGCTCGAGCAGAAGCTCGGCCACACGGCGTCCGAGGACGAGATCTGCGAGGCGCTCGGGCTATCCCACAAGGAATATGCCAAATGGCTCGACGAGGTTCGCCCCGTAACATTCGTGGCGCTCGACCAACATTCCGAAGGCGAGGAATCCGACGGGGCGTCGCTGCACGAACTACTTGCCGATGAGAATGATACCACCGGTCGCGAGACCCTGGAGAAGCAGGAGCTGCTCCAAATTCTTACTCAAAGAATGACGGAATTGCCCGATATACCCCGGAAGATACTCGCCATGTATTACTTTGAAAACATGCGTCTGGCGGAGATCGCAGCGATCTTCGGCCTGACGGAATCCCGCATTTGCCAGATTCATTCGCAGACCATCCTTGGCCTGCGCGGCTTCCTCGCCCGGGCTCGCAACCGCTGATTGCGGAGTCCACGCACCGTCCCTCACCGAGATGCTTGTCCTGATCGGAGCAGTCGTCGTTTTCGTCTCCACCCTCGGCGGCTTCATGCTGGCCGGTGGCAAGCCCTTGGTGCTGCTCCATGTCTCCGAGTTCGTCGTCATCGGCGGCGTCGCGGCCGGCGTGCTCATCATCGCGAGCCCGTCGCACGTGCTGAAGGAGATCATGCACAAGATCAAGGCGGCGGTCGCCGGGAAGTCCGCCGGCAAGGAGGACTTCTTCGAGCTCCTCAAGCTGCTCTATGAGCTGTTCATGATGGGTCGCCGCAACGGCCTCATCGCGCTCGAGGAGCACGTCATGGATCCGCAGAAAAGCCCCCTTTTCCAGAAGTATCCCTCGCTGCTCAATCACCATGAGCGGCTGCAGTTTTTGTGCAACGGCCTCAAGCCGGTCATCGACGGCAAGATCAAGCCCGACCAGCTCGAGGATCTGATGACCGCCGAGTTGCACGCCAAGACCACCGAGTCCGAACATCCGGTCCATATCCTCCACCTGGTCGGCGACTCGCTGCCCGGCATCGGCATCGTCGCGGCCGTGCTCGGCATCATCAACACCATGTCGGCCATCGCGGACGGACCCGAGGTCGTCGGCGAACGCGTCGCCGCCGCGCTCACCGGCACGCTGCTCGGCATCTTTGCCGCCTACGGCTTCGTGAACCCGCTCGCGAATCGTATCCAGTTCAACAACGCCTCCGACCAGCTTTGCCTCAAGTGCATCATGCAGGCGGTGGCCGGTTTCGCCAAGGGCCTCGCCCCGCTCACCGCGGTCGAGGTCGCCCGTCGCTCCCTCGACAGTTCCGTCCAGCCGGCCGCGGACGAACTCGAGAACGCCGTCAAGGGCCTCGGAAAATAAGGACGCGCCATGTCTGGAGGAGCCTGGAAAGTTGCCTACGCCGACTTCGTCACCGCGATGATGGCCTTGTTCATGGTGCTGTGGATATCCTCCCAGGACAAAAAGATCCTCATCGCGACCTCGCGCTATTTCCAGAGCCCGTTCTCGTCGCCGCTCTCCGAACATTCTGGCATCATGCCATTCAACAAGGAGAGCAACGACAGCTCCTCGTCCAAGAGCGAGGACCAGAGCGGCAAGGAGAAGCCGGACGACCGCTCCAAGCAGATCCAGCTCAGTTTTCTCAATTCTGTCGCCGCCGACTTTTACCGCCTGCTGCACCTCGACGAGAATCTCGACCAGAAGCCGATCGACGTCCAGGTGACGACGGACGGCCTGCGCGTGACGCTGTTCGACCGGGCCAAGCGCCCGCTCTTCCGCGGCGACACGGCCGAATTCTCGGAAGCGGGCCGGTTCATCATGCAGACGCTCGCGTGGCTCATCGAGCGCAACCATTTTCGGGTGACGATCGACGGGCACACGCGTTCCAACCTGGTGCTCACGCGGGACGACTATTCGCCCTGGGAACTTTCCGCCGATCGCGCCAACGCCGCGCGCCGGGCGCTCGTGCACTATGCCGTGGATCCGGATCAGGTCGAGCGCGTGACCGGATATGCCGACACCCGTCCGCTGCCGGGCGAAAAGCCCGAATCGGAGTCCAACCAGCGCATCACGCTCAGCCTGACGCTGACTTCGAAGGTGACCGACGAGAAGCGCAAGGCCGCTTCGCAGGCCGCCCGGGCCGCGGGCGCCAACGCCACTCCGATTCCGACTTCCTCGCGATGAAACCCTTCCTTCACGGCAAGAAAACCCTCGGCGCGACTCCATTGCGCGCGGTGCAAAGCACTTCTCCGCTTCCGGCGTCCGCCCTGGTGCGGCCGGCACCGGCCGGCCCCACGGTCGAAACCGTGAAACAGGGCGACAAAGTGGTGCGCCTGGTCGTCACCTGTTCGTGCGGCGAGCGAATCGAGGTCGATTGCCTCTACCCGGCCGGGATGTGACCCGCGGGAGACGCGCATTCGGGCCCAATGCGCCGGCGGTCGAAAGCTTGCCTGGAACGATGACATGGCTGGGTGTCGGTTTCCATGCCGACGCCGCTGTCGCCGAGGTGGAAATCGGCGACCACCAAAGGAGCGGGTGGGGTGAGGCGCGCCGGGCCATGCCGTCTTTCCGTGCGATCGGGAGGCTCCGGGGAAAGGCCGCGCTCGGGTTCGAATCGTCCCGGCAATCTCCGATCCCGCGCACGGCAAAAGTTGCCCTTGGCTGCGGCGGACCGATGACGAAGTAGGGGCGGGGACTGGGTGAGGGACAGAAGAAATCTGTAACAAACAGATACGCAATCAGTAGCGAACCGCCACAGGTGCTTGGCATCGGCGTTGCTTTAGCGAAGGCCTGATGAACATTGGGCTCTATCAAAGCGCCGCTTCGCTTTCGGCCCTCGAGCGTTGGCAAGATGCCGTCGCTCAGAACATCACGTCTGCCCAGACGGATGGCTTCCGGAAGCGCACGGTCGAGTTTTCGAGCGAGGCCGCCGGCAAATGGAACGTCGATCCGGGCAGCCAGGCCGGCTCCGGCGACGAAGTTCAGGCCCTGTTCACCAAGACGACCAGTGGAATCAATTTCATCACCGGCGAGACGGAGCCGACCGGCCGCGATCTCGACGTCGCGATCCAGGGCCAGGGATTCTTTGAAGTGAAGCAGCCTGACGGGACGCACGCCGTGACCCGCAGCGGCGACTTTCACGTTCGCCCCGACCGCACCCTCGTCACCGCGGGAAACTGCGAGGTTCTCACCGAGAACGGCTCGCCGATCACGCTCACGCCGGACGGCGGCAACGTGACGATCAACCAGGACGGCACCGTGGCGCAGGGCTCGACCCTCCTCGGCAAGCTCGCGGTCCAGAAATTCTCGAATCCGTCCGCGTTGATGCCATCGGCGGGCGGTCTCTTCATTCCCGGCGCCGGCGCCGGAATGACGCCGGTCGACAAGCCCGAGCTCATGCAGGGCTACCTCGAGCAGAGCAACGTCCAGCCGCTCCGCGAAATGGTCGACCTCGTCGTCATTTCCCGCGCCTACGAGGCGAACCAGAAGATCATCACCACGACCGACGACCAGATGCAGAAGACCCTGGATGCGCTCGGCTGATGCTCCTCATGACTTCCCCATACAGACAACCGCAATCACGACTGCATGGCCGAGCCCGCAATGGGGGCGGGCCGGCCCCAGTCGTGGGCTGGCGCGCCACACCGGCCGCCGCGATCGCAACCGCAATCCTCCGCGCATGAACCTTTCGCTCTATTCGGCCGCCACCGGCATGGAGGCCCAGCAGCTCAACCTCAACACGATCGCCAACAACCTGGCGAACGTGAACACCCCGGGATTCAAGCGCAGCAAGATCGAATTCCAGGATCTCCTTTACCAGCACCCGCGTGCTTCCGGCACCGATGCCGGCGGCGGCAATATCGTGCCCACCGGCGTCGAGGTCGGCAACGGCTCCCGCATCGCATCGACCTCGAAGGTCTTCACGCAGGGCCAGCTCACCAACACCGGCCAGCAGCTCGACCTCGCCATCCAGGGCGACGGCTTCTTCGAGGTGCAGAAGCCCGACGGCACGCTCGCCTACACGCGCGACGGCTCCTTCAACCTGAATGCCCAGGGCCAGGTCGTGACGACCGACGGTCTCCCGGTCCTCAGCGGTTTTCAAAACGTCCCTTCCGGCGGCACCGTCAGCATCGCCCAGAACGGACAGGTCACGGTGCAGACCGCGAGCGGCAGCCAGAGCTACCGCCTCAACCTGACCCGCTTTGCCAATCCCGCCGGCCTCCAGAGCCTGGGCGGCAATCTCTACTCCGAGACCGCCGCGAGCGGCACGCCCGAATCGGGCAACCCGAGTGAGCAGGGCTTCGGCAGCATCATGCAGGGCTACACCGAGAACTCGAACGTCAACATCGTCGAGGAAATGGTGAACCTCATCGTCGCCCAGCGCGCCTACGAGATCAATTCCAAGTCCGTGCAGACCTCCGACGAGATGCTGCAGAATATCGCCCAGATGAAGCGCTGATCCCCATGCGTCCCACCTCCCTCATTGCCACGCTTCTTGCCGTCATCACCCTGGCGGCAATGCCGCGGTCGGTCGCGGCCGACAGCACCCCTTCCGCTCCCGTTGCGCTCACCGCCGAAAGCTTTGGCTCGGCGCTCGCCCGCGACCTCGTCGCGCATTTCAACCTCGAGGGCGACCTTGAGATCGAGTTGCCCCGCAACTGGTCCGCCCCCGAACGCACCGCCATCATCTGGCACGTCGATGTTTCCGAATACCCCGCGACCGCTTCCGGCTCCATGCTTCTGCGTTGCCGCCTGTTCGCCGACGGGGAACAGGTCAACGACCAGTCGCTGCTCGTCCGCGCCGCGCTCTGGCGAGATGCCTGGTTCGCCCGCCTGCCATTTTCCAACGGCGCCATCTTCGACCCGACGGGCCTCGACACCCGCCGCGTCGATGTTCTGCGCGACCGCGACGTCGTTCCCGCCACGGCCGGCGATCGCAATTTCATCTTCACCCGCTCCGTCCAGGCGGGCCGCCTCCTCACCTGGCACGATCTCGGCCGCCGGCCGCTCGTCCGCAAGGGCGACCTCGTCGAAGTCACTGCCAACGAGGGCATGCTCGCCCTCAACATGAAGGCGCTCGCCCTGCAAAGCGGCGCTCTCGGCGAGGCCGTCACGGTCCGCAATTTGGATTCCCGCAAGGATTTCACCGCTTTCGTCATCGATGAGAATCATGTCCAAGTCCGTTTCTAATTCCGGCGCCCTGGCGCTCCTCCTCGGGCTGGCCTCGACCCTGTCGGCCGCCTCCATCTGGCCCGCGAACTCCTCCGGTGATCGCGGCATGTTCGCCGACCACAAGGCCACCCATGGCGGAGACATCCTCACCATCGTCGTGAGCGAGTCCGTCGCGGCCCAAAACAGCCAGAGCACCAAGTCGAATCGCGACTCCTCGATCTCCGACGCCGTCAGCAGCTTCCTGTATCCCACCACCGGCCTGCACAAGGGTGCGCTGCCGAGCGTCCAGGTCGCCGGCAAGGCTTCCTACGACGGCGGCGGCGACATCAGCAACACGCAGAGCCTGGTGAGCCGTGCCGCCGTGCTCGTCACGGACGTCCTGCCCAACGGCAACCTCGTGATCGAGGGCGTGCGCGTCGTGACTTTCTCCGGCGAAACCCAGTACGTCGTGCTGCACGGCCTCGTGCGCGCCGACGACATCGCCAGCGACAACACGGTCCAGTCGAGCAACATCGCCGACGCCCGCGTCGAATTCTACGCCGAAGGGCAGCTCACCGACGCCCAGAAGCGCGGCTGGCTCGCCAAACTCTACGAGAAACTCCGGCCGTTCTAGGATTAGGCTGAAGGACTGAACTACCAAACGACTGAATTCCTCACCGATCGAATCATGAGTGCACGGATGCCCATTTCCTTTTCGAACCTTTTCTCCGGCCGCGCGGCCCGGGGCCTGCTGGCCTTGCTCGGCCTTTCCGCCCTTCCACTTTTCACCCTTTCCGTCGAGGCGGCGCGCGTCAAGGACCTCACCCTCGTCGAGGGCGGCCGGGACAACCAGCTCGTCGGCTACGGCATCGTGGTCGGACTCGCGGGCGACGGTGACAGCAACGCCACGTCCACGCTGCACACGCTCGCCAACATCCTGCAGCGCAACGGCGTCACCGTGAACCAGCAGGACATCAAGTCGAAGAACGTCGCCGCCGTCATGATCACGGCCGACATCGCGGCTTTCCTGCGTCCGGGTTCGCGCATCGACGTCACGGTTTCCTCGATGGGTGACGCGAAATCCCTCCAGGGCGGCGTGCTCCTCCAGGCGCCGATGCTCGGTGGCGACGGTCATGTCTACGCGGTTGCCCAGGGCCCGATCGCCGTCGGCGGTTTCCTCGGCGGATCCGGCGGCGCGGGCGGCGCGACCGTCCAGAAGAATCACCCGACCGTCGGCCTGATCAGCAATGGCGCCATTGTCGAGCGGGAGATCCCCGCCGAGTTCGTCCACGACGACATGCTCCGTCTTTTGCTCCACAATCCCGATTTCACCTCCGCCGCCCGCATGGCGGATGCGATCAACGAACGCTGGCCCGACGGCGCGCAGGCGCTCGACGCCGCCACGGTCCAGGTGCACCTGCCCAAGGACTACCACGGTCGCAACGTTGCCTTCCTCGCCGACCTCGGCACGGTTGAGGTCCAGCCCGACACCCTCGCGCGGATCGTGATCAACGAGCGCACGGGCACGATTGTCGCGACCTCCACGGTGCGGATCTCCCATGTGGCCATCGCCCACGGCGCGCTCACCATCACGGTGACCTCCAACCAGGCCGTGAGCCAGCCCAACGCCTTCAGCAGTTCCGGCCAGACCACGACCATCGGCAGCACGCAGACCAGCGTGAACGAGGTCAAGGGCGGCTTCACCATCCTCAACGAGCCGCCGACGATCGAGCGTCTCGCCGCCGCGCTCAACGCCCTCGGCGTCACCACGCGCGACATGATGGCGATCTTCCAGTCGTTGAAGCGCTCCGGTGCGCTCCAGGCCGAACTCATCATCAACTGAGCGATGTCCGTCAGCCCCATCAGCTCCCACCACAGCGCCGAGTCGCTCGCGCACCTGGCCGCGCAGCCCGGCCGGCTCAAGAACCTGCCGAAGGACGAGCAGGTCAAGGCCGCGGCGGGCCAGTTCGAGGCCATTCTCCTGCGGCAGTTCCTGCAGCAGAGCGTGAGCGGGCTCATGGGCGGCGACAAGGGCGGCCCTTCCGGCAACGTCTACGGCTACCTGCTCACCGACACGCTGGCCGACAAGCTGAGCGAGGGTGGCGGCCTCGGCCTCGCCTCGGTTCTCGAAAAACAACTCTCCCCCCACAGTCCCGCCGCCCATTCCGGCGCCGGCGCGCAGAAAGCAAAGTCATGAACGAAGCCTGGCCTGAAATCGCGGAGGCCCTCCGCACGGAGATCGCCGAATACGGCGCCCTTCTCCATTTGTTCGAGGAACAGCAGAAGCAGTTGTTCGCGCGCCGCGCGGAATCCGTCCTCCGCCTCAGCGGCGAGATCGAGGCGCAGGTCCGCGGGCTGCACGAGTACCGCCGCGTCCGCGAGGAAATGGTGGCCGCGTTCGCCGTGCGCCACCAGCGCCCCGGCCAGTCCACGCTGCGCTCCCTGTTTCCCTTCATCGCCGCCGAGGCCCATCCGCTCCTCGAGGCGCTCATCGGCGAGGTCAACGTCCTGATCCATCGCGTGCGCCGTGCCGCGCGCCACAACCGGATGCTCCTGGCCCGTGCCGTCGAGATCCATCAGCAGCTCCTCCGCGAGATCCTGCCCGACACCTTCACCCAGACCTACGCCCCCTCGGGCCGGGTCGAGCGCGCCGCCGTCGTCGCTCATGGTCCCGCCCTCCGCGCCGCGGGTTGACCCGCCTCCGCCATGTCCGGCCTCTTCAGCAGTCTCAACGCCAGCGTCCAGGCTCTCTCCGCCACGAGCCTCGCGCTCAACACGGCCGGCAAGAACCTGGCGAACATGAACAACGCGTCGTATGCGCGCCAGCGGGTCATCTTTGGCGATCGCGGCACGGTGCAGACGCCGGAAGGCCCGCAGAGCATGGGCCTCGAGGCCCTCGGGGTGCAGCAGCTCCGCGACCCGCTGCTCGACCAGCAGGTCACGCGCGAGATCGCCCTCACTTCCTCGTACACGACGCAGCAGCAGTTTCTCGAGAATGGCCAGGCCAACCTCGGCCAGTCGATCAACAACACCTCCGCGACCGACACCACCGGTTCCAGCGCGGGCACCGGCGGCCTCGGCGCGGCGCTCGACGACTTCTTCAATTCCTTCCAGAGCCTCGCCTCGTCGCCCACCGATGTCGGCGAGCGCCAGACGCTGCTCCAGAAGGCCGCGGTCCTCACCGGCACGATCAATCAGACCGACACCAATCTCGCCCAGGTGCAGAGCGACGCCACCACGCAGATCCAGGCGGACGTGACCACGGTCAACCAGCTCCTGCAGCAGGTCGCCGTCCTCAACAAGCAGATCGGCGCGGTGGAAATCGGAAAACCCAACTCCGCGGTCGATCTCCGCGACCAGCGCCAGGCCGTCCTCGAGCAGCTCGCCGCGAAGCTTCCCATCACCAGCGCGGACGGCACCAATGGCATGATCAAGCTCACGATGAAGGATGCGTCGAACAACGACGTGGTCCTGGTCGATGACGCCACCGTCACGGGCCCGGTGACTTTCACCGGCACCGGCCTGACCGCGGGCGCCTCCGCCACGGCCGTGCAGTTTTCCTCGGGGTCCATCTACGGAGCGCTCACGGCGCGCGATGGTGCGCTCCAGGACATGCGGGACAGTCTCGACAACCTGTCCCAGCAACTGGTCACCGCGGTCAACGCCGCCTACAATCCCTCCAACACCTCGGGGGCCGACTTTTTCGACCCATCCGGCACCACGGCCGGCACGATCCAGCTCGAGGCCGGCCTGACACCCTCGACGCTCGTTGCGGGCACGGGAGCCGCCGGCGACAACTCGCTCGCCCTCGCCGTTGCGGCCGTGGCCAACCAGACCTTTTCGACCAGTGGAACG
>DASYDZ010000074.1:0-30133 GCA_036499305.1 Candidatus Didemnitutus sp. | reverse complement strand
GCACGAAGGGCACAGCTATCCGGTGGGCGAGGCCTTCAGCCACTGCCGCGTCGGCTTGAAGCGCAAGCGCTCCGGCCAGACGGAGATCCACTTCGCCAACCGACTCCTCGGCCATCTCGTCTTCGACCCGGCGGAGCGATTACGGCCTCCGGCCTACATCGCTCCGCCCAACCACAAACCGCTCGCCTTATTCCACTCAAAATCTAAACCAAAAGTGTAACCCATCAGCTTGGACGAAGTGTTACCTATCAGCAGATCGTACCAGCTCAATCGTTGGCCGATCCAAAGACGTCACGTCTTGACTCTGGACAAAAGCGGTACCGAACAGGTCGATTCGATCGGCCGGGCCAGGAACGACGGACGGCCTCCGCGAGCGGAGGCCCTACAGGCGTGCTTCGTGCCATTTGCGTTCTTTTGCGGCCAAACAAAAGCGGCCCGATCGGGACATCGGGCCCACCGTCGGCTGAGCCGATCCTAGAGCATTTTCTATTAGCCGATCCTAAGACGTCAGGTCTCGACTCTGGACAGAAGTGGCGCTCAGGAGCGGAGTCGCGGCTAAGGCTCGAACGTGGCGCATCGAATTCCCGCACGCCAGCCTTCACGTGATCAACCGGGACAACCGATCGACGGTGTCGGAGCTCTTTCGCGTATATCGTGTGTTTCGCGGGCCACTCCGATGGTTTGCTCGACCGATCGATGAGGACATCGATCCCTACCTGATCGGACGGAGACAGATCCAGTTTAGGGGACTGGTTCATCTCGGCGTGGTCGTTTTTCCCGTTCCGTGTGTTCCGTGGGCCAATTGTAATCATCGCTTCGGGTGCATTCGGATGGTGCGTAAGCTTGGCACAAGATTTGAACGAGTCGTAACTACGAGAGTTACGAGCTGGACCGTGATGGACCGGCGGCCGTACTTACGAGAGCTACGATGCGGTGGATTGCTTGCAACCCGTCGACCGCAGGGGCGCGAGGTCGTCGTTGGTGGTCATTGGCGCCGGCGAGCCGGACCCCACTTGACTGCTGACACAAAATGCAACAGTATGTGACATGCCTTCCGCCACCTCCACAAAGACCATCCGCCTGTCCCGCGACCGGCTGTCAGCCGCGGGTCCGGTCCTGGCGAAACTGGGACTGGAGCCGCGCGCAGCCATCGAGCTCTTCCTGACCCATGTCACCAGCCGGAAGGCGATTCCCTTCTCGGTGGCGTTGGCGGACTCTGACTATGCCGCCGCCGAATACGGGCTCTCGAAAGCGGAGGTTGCCGCGGCCGGAAAGCGAATGCGGAAGGCCTCGAGGGCAGCACATCGCTTGGGAAGCGTCCGGCCGGTCACTGACATCGCCTCGCTGCGGGAATGAAGTCGGTCACCCTGCCGGGTTTCCGGCGCTGCCTGCATGGGCTGTCGGACAATCGCCTCGAAGCGGTGCGGGCAACGATCCGCGCGGCCGAGGACGCTTACGGGCACCTTCACCGTCACGCCGGGATCGGCCTCCGCGCCCTCGGTGATTATATGGAATGCCGTGATGCCCTCGAGATGCGCCTCGTTTTCCAGCGCAACGGCGATGCCCTGGAGTTCCACTTCTACGGCACCCACGACGAGGTGAAGGCGTTTCTGCGCAATCGCCGCTAAGCCGGAACCATGCGGTAGGTGGGCGTCGGTTTCCACACCGACGCCTCTATCGCCGATGTGGAAATCGGCGACCACCAAAGGACCTGTCGATCCTGGAGCAAAACCAGCGTCTATTGCATCGTTACGGCTAAGAGGGGGGACGGGGCCGAGCGGACGGGGTCGGCCTTGACTCTTGACCGAAGCCGCTGGATTCAGCGAAACGGCGGGAGTGGAGCTGGCGATAAGGTGGCGGATCAATGGGGACTTGATCCCTGCCGGATGGCGGCATTTGGAGATGCCGCCCTGCAAGGCGAAGCATTTCGTCGCCGCCAATAAAAATGCCGGACCGAGCGGTCCGGCATCGTCGCCAAAAAATTTCTGTTTCGCGGTCAGCGTCCGCCGCCGCCGGGGAAAAATCCGCCGAGGCCGGCCGGCATCTTGAACTCCTGATAGTTCGCGGGAGGCCGCATTTGGGCGTCCGAGACGCCGCCCTTTTGGACCTGAGTCACTTCCATCCTGAAGTCCTCCCCGGAGCCCTTGTGCGTCACGACACGAAGGGGATATCCGGCTTTGCCCTTGAAGGCGCGTTCCCACTTCGCTTCGAGCGCCGTCTGCTTGCCGCGCGCGAACGGGTTGCCGCCGCCGCCCTGCATCAGCCCGTTGAACACGCCGAGGTCCGGCGCAAGCCAGAGCTCCGTGACGTTGTCGCCATCCTTCACGATGAACTGACTGCACCGGTAGCCGAGAATGGTCTCGGTCTTGCCCGTCGATTGGATGTCGGGGTCATGGTCGGGCGCCTTCTCGTCCGCAAATTTCCGGGCGTCGTCGGCCGACGGCAACTGCATGGTCATGTACTTGTGTTGGTCGGGCATCAGCATCGTCATCGTGCGATTTCCGAAGTCCATGATCATGCTTCCCCGCCCGCCCTCGGGGTCGATCCGCATGAGACGACCCTTCAGGGTCTGGGTCATGGACGTGGTCTTCCCTTTTTCCGAGGTGATGGAGATGTGGAGCGTGCCTTCAAAGGCATCGGCGGCGCGGGCCGCGACGGCCACCGTCAGCGCGGCGGCGCAGAGTAAACGCAGGAACAGATTCATCCGGCCATGCTAGGGCCTTTGCCCGCACCGGCTCAAGCCGACAGTAGTCGCGGGAATGGGTCAAATTGCCCATGGAGCGAAGGCCAGTGTCCTGATTTCAAACCGGAGCCGGACGACCACCGGTCAAACAATGGACTATTGCAGGTGACAGAGATCGCGGAGAAATACCGGCTGCCTTTTCAGGGGGCAACGAAGGCAGCAGAGCGATCCCTCTGTCAACACCGCTGCTCCTGTAAAATGATCTCTTCCCTCCGCGATCTCTGCGCCCTCCTGTGAAAATAGGTTCAAATCACAACATTGCCGAACGAAGAATCGGATTTGCCTCCACGGGGTGGATCCGGATTCTCAGGGCCATGCCGTCTGAGTTTGCCATCCAGCGCATCGTCGAGTTTGCCGAGACCGACATGGCCGGCCTCATGCATTTTTCGAACTATTTCCGCTGGATGGAGGCGTGTGAGGCGGCTTTTTACCGCTCCCTGGGACTTCCCTTGGAGGTCTATGCCGACCCGGGGGTGATGGCCTGGCCGCGGGTGAAGGTGGATTGTCAGTATCAGGCACCGTTGCATTTCAACGATTCCGTCGATGTCCGGCTGTTCGTGAAGCGGCTGGGTGAGAAATCGATCACGTACCTTTTCCGGTTCCGTCGTGCAGGTGTCCTCACGGCCCAGGGTGAAATGACCCTCGTGTGTGTGGCCGTCGACCGCACCGCGTCAGGGGTCCTGACCGCGCGCCCGCTGCCGGATATATTGCGTGCGAAGTTGGAGATGGCGCCGGATTCGGCGTACGCGGCAAACTGAGACGGGCTCAATTAGTTGAAAGTTGAGGGTTGAGAGACCGAGGTCTGCGCAACGCGCCGCAAGGTGGTCGCCGATGTCCCCATCGGCGATCAGCGGTTTTGGAGGAGGCGTGGCCGCGAAGAGGCGCAGACGGAATCAGGCAGGGATCGCTCAAACCGATCGGCCATTGTGGTTGCCAACGAATGTGAAGTGAGGACGGCTGTCCCAGGCAACCGACCTGTCGATCGTGAGCGGCGACACTCGCGGGACTGCGCGGGCTTTTGCGGCGACAAATTTAATCGATCCACTTGAACGCTGCCCTTTCGCCAGCGCTACTCCCCGGAGCAAGCTCCGGGGATTCTACGCGCGGCTTGCATTGCCCTCCAAGCAGGGCAACGCCGGGCAGCGTCCTAACCCGCATGGAAACCCCGCAGCAAGATGCGGAGAATGTTTCAGTATTCAAAGCGGCGGAACGGTTCCGCCCTTCGGCCCGACGGCGTAGATTTTCACCGCCTCCGCCTTGCCCTTTACGTGCACATCCCCGAGTGGCCGGACTTCCGGCGGCCGGCGAGCGGCCTTGAGCGTGGCCTCGCTGATGATGATCCGGGTGTTGTAGGCGGGATCCTTGGTCAGTCCTTCGAGACGCGAAGCGAGGTTAACGCCGTCGCCGATGACCGTGTAGTTCAGGCGCGTCTTCGAGCCCATGTTGCCCGCCACGACTCTCGCCGTATTGATGCCGACCCCAAAGGCGAAGGGCGCCTTTCCCTCGGCCACGAGTTCGCGGTTGAGATCGATCAGTTCGGCCTCCATCTCGCGCGCGGTGGCGATCGCGCGATCCGCGTCGTCGGCATCCGCGATGGGCGCCCCGAACAGGGCCATGATCGCATCGCCGATGAATTTGTCGATCACCCCGTCGTGCTTCTCCACGATGCGGCTCATGCGATCGAGATAGCGGTTGAGCTGGACGAGGACGTCCGTGGGGGCCAGCGGTTCGCTCCAACCGGTGAAGTTGCGGAGATCCGAAAAGAGAACCGTGACCTCGCGCTCCTCCCCACCGAGCTTGACCTCGGAACGCAGGAGCTGGGTGGCGATCTTCGACGACACGACCTTGCCCAGGAGATCGCGCACGCGGTCGCGCTCGGCCAGCCCGGCGCTCATGGCGTTGAAGGCGTGGGCGAGATCGCCCAGTTCATCCACCCGCCTGAGGTCGATCCGCGCATTGTAGTCGCCCGCCGCGATGAGGCGCGTGTGGGCGGCGAGTTTTTGGACCGGCCGGCTGATGCTGCGCGCCAGGCCGAGCGCGACGACCAGCGCGGCGGCCAGGGCCGCGAGCGAGATGAGGATGAGGTAGTTCTCGAGCTCGTGCGCCGCCTCGAGCTCCGGTCCGAGCGGCCGCTGGAGGACGACCGTGACGGGACTGTCGCCCAACATCGGCTGGGCCCGGAATTGGGTGAGGTAAGGCTGCCTGCCGACGGTCACGACCTTGATCCGCTGGGGCGACTTCATGTTGGACTCCACGGCCGCCGCGACCTCGAGGGCCTGGTCGGTTGCGAGGGTCGAGGCGAGCACGCGAGGCCCGCCGGTGCCCGACACGTCCGTCTGGACAAAGGTGACATCGAGTCGCGTGGTGCCCTTGATCGCATCCGCGAACTTCACGTCGAGGGGAAAGGCGAGGCCGAACCAGTTGGTGATCACCGGCGGAGGTGCGAAGAGCGGCACGACCACGAGGATGTGGAGCTTGTCCTGGAGGTACGCGAAACCCGACTCCGTATCGACGTCGCGTTCCGTCGCCTGCTGGATCAGATAGGCGAAAGGACCGCGGTTTTCGTTGTCCATCGTCGCCTCGCTGTTCGCCACCAGGGCGCCCTGCGTGTCGAACAGCGCGATCACCGGCACGCCGATGCGCTCGGTGAAGTTCTTCAGGTCCGAGCTGAGCGTGCTCGTGTCGGGATTGGCGGAGATGAGCACCTGTTTCATCGCATAGTCGCGCGTCAGGCTGTCGGCGCCCTTGGTCAGCAGCTCGATGCGCTGGCGCACCGCCTCCTCGTAAACGCGCGCTCCGAGATCGAGGTTGGTCTCGCTGTGCGCGAGGGCATTAGCGTAGTTCGCGCGGGACACCAGCAGGTAGGTGCCGCCCAGCACGGCCGCGAGCAGGCCGAGCAGCATCACCAGCAGGCGGGTGCGAAACCGGCGAAAGCGGAACCAGGCACGCATCCCTGCTAATAGCCGCCGGTCTTGCCTTCGGGCGCCCGGTGGATCCGGCGATCGGGTTTGAGCGAAAGTGAAAACGCCTCGGTGGCGGTGGATCCGGCATCCACGGACACCTCGCGGGTCGCCGGATGTCCGAGCAGAGGATGCCAGACCTCGATCCGGTAGCGGCCGGGCGGCAGACCGCCGAGGCTTGCCGTCCCGTCCTCGCCCGATTTGGCGAAATACGGCGTCTCGAGCACCACGACATAGGCGATCATCCAGTCGTGGATGTTGCAGCCGAGCGTGACGATTCCGGGCTGGTCGAACACCACCGATTCCCGCGAGCCGGGCGAGTACAGCGGTTTTTCGAAACGCTTGGGCTTCGACAGCGAATAGATGTGGTGCTGGACCGTGTCGACATTCGGAAAGACGATCGACGTGCCAACGGTCACCGCCGTGACATAGGGAATGAACGACTGGTTGCGCTGCACGATTTCAACGCCACGGGTGGGGTCGAGGGCGGCCTTGGCCTGGCCCAGCGGCACGGCGGAGACGATCGCATCCTCCACGGCTTTGCCTTTCGCATCGGTCAACGTCATCCGCAGCGAACCGGCGAACAGCGCGGCGGGGAGGGCGAGCCCGGCCGCGAGCGCGGAGAGGAAGCGCGTCATGAGGCGATTAAAAACGGTGCACCACGCTAAGCGACCATAATTCGGATCGATACGACACCTGGGCGCGATTGGTCACGTTGGCCGACTCGTAGCGCAGCGGGAGGGAGGTGTGTTCGCCGAGCGCAATGGTGATGCCGGCCCACCAGAGATCGGCCCGGCAATCGATGCGGTACGCGACCCAATCGGTGTCGAAGGCGGTGGAATGCTCGAACGCCACGCTCCGGTAGTAGGCGGCCGCCGCCGGGCCCAGGCTGCCCGTCTGGGCCTGCGCGAAAACGTCCTCGTTCGCGTTGGCGGTGAGCTGGCCCCAGAGGCGGCTCGCACCGCCGGTGAGCTGCCATCCCTCGATGACTTCCCAGTCCGTTTCGATCGTGAGGCGCTGGTTGCGGATCGAGAACGGATCGACCGAGGCCCGGTCCTCGTTCCAGGTGCCGGACGCGCTCAGGCGCCAGGTCTCGGTCAGCCTTTTTGCGAGCGTGAGGCCCGTCTGGAGGTTTTCGTGACTGCGGTCGTCTTCGTGAAAGTCGAGGTATCCGACGCGACCCATGAACGTGAGGGTCGGGGCAAACGGCCCCAGGCCGAATTTTCGGCGGAGGTCGAATTCGGCGGCCACGCTCTCGTTGTCCAAACCGGGAAACGGGCGCACCTGTTCCGCGCCCGCCTCGATCTGGCCCGTGGCCAGCCAGTCCGGAGCGAGCTGGCGGTGCCAGGCGCCGGTCAGCGTCGCGTCGTAGAGCGCCCCGTTTTCCCAGTCGGGCGCGTTCGAGGTCCGGCTCAGATTGGTTTCCCAGGTATACGTCGTGTCGAGGCGCCATTCCTGGGCCGGGAGGGCGGCGACCGCCAGAGCGATGGTGGCCAGGGCGACGAATCCGGAGCGCCAGTTCATAGGAGGGGAGCCAAAACTTTCCAGACGTTCTCCGCAACCTTCACGTGTCCCGCCGCCGTGGGATGCATGCCATCGGCCTGGTTCAAATCCGGATGGCCGCCCACGCCTTCGAGCAGGAATGGGATAAGCGGCAGATGGTTGGTCGCCGCCAGTCCGGGATAAATTGCGGCGAAGGCGGCGGTGAAATCGGGACCGAGATTGGTGGGAACGCGCATGCCGGCGAGGACGATGCGAATCCGGGCGTCGTGGGCGTGAATCCGGTCGATGATCGCCTGCAGGTTCGCGCGGGTCACCTCGGGCCTGATGCCCCGCAGTCCGTCGTTCGCTCCCAATTCGAGCACCATCATGTCCACCGGCTGGCGCAGGACCCAGTCGAGGCGTCGCAATCCGCCGGCCGTGGTCTCGCCGCTCAGGCCTGCGTTGACGACCCGCCACGGCTTTCCCGCCGCGTCGATCTTGTGCTGGATCAGGGCGGGATAGGCCTCGTCCGGATCGACTCCGAGTCCGGCGGTCAGGCTGTCGCCGAAAAACACCAGCGTGTGGATCCCGGCGGCGCGAACCGTCGTGGCCAGGAGAAGAAAGGGCAGGAGGAGCAGGCGGATCGTCGCGGCGAACCGTCCAGCAATGGATTTTGCCGTCCGGCCAAAATTGATTCTTACTCGCGGGACTTCGTTTCTCAAATCGCCGCATGACAGACAATTCCCTCCTGCAAGTCGAGCGCGTGACCAAGACCTACGCCACGGCGGCGGGCGCGCTGACCGTCCTGCACGAGGTTTCGTTTGCGCTCGGTGGCGGCGAGAGTTGCGCCATTGTCGGGCCGTCGGGCAGCGGCAAAACCACCCTGCTCGGACTGTGCGCGGGCCTCGACGAGCCGACGACCGGCACGGTGCGGCTCGCCGGCCAGTCGCTGCAGGGCCTGGCGGAGGACGACCGGGCCCGCGTCCGCAACGAATCGGTGGGTTTCGTGTTCCAGAATTTCCAGCTCATCCCGACGCTGACCGCGCTCGAGAACGTGCTCATTCCGCTGGACCTCCGCGCCGGGCGGGCGGACGCCGGCGCCGAGCGGCTCGCGCGCGAACTGGTTGATCGGGTCGGGCTGGGCCCGCGGATGCATCACTATCCGCTCCAGCTTTCCGGCGGCGAGCAGCAGCGCGTGGCCCTGGCGCGCGCGTTCATCAACCGCCCGCGGATCCTGTTCTGCGACGAGCCGACCGGCAACCTGGACGGCGACACCGCCCGCGCGATGGTTGATCTGATCTTCGGGCTGAACCGCGAACGCGGCACGACGCTGGTCCTCGTGACGCACGACCTCGAACTCGCCCGCCTCACCGGTCGCATTCTCCGTCTCCGCGGCGGCCGCGTGATCGCGGATGAACCTACCTAAAATGCTGTATTCGGAGTTATTGTTGGATCGCGTCCCCAACGCTTGGGTTGCCCACGAAATTCACGAAGTGGACACGAAAGCACATGAATTGGTGTTTCCCGAAGAGAGCTACCAGATCATGGGCGCATGCTTTGCCGTGTATCGCGAGATGGGATCAGGTTTTCTTGAGGCCGTCATCCAGGAATGTCTCGAACGCGAAATGGCGTCGCGGGGAATTCCGTTCCTGCGCCAACACCCGATTCCGATACGCTATCGCGGACAATTCCTGCGGCAGGTTTATCTGGCCGACTTCGTCTGCTTCGGAAAAATCATCGTCGAGATCAAGACAATGGAGGAGATCGTCGACGGACATCGGGCCCAGGTCTTGAACTATCTCGCCGCGACAGGGCTTCGCCTCGGTTTGCTGGTCAATTTCGGGCACAAGGACCGACTGCAGTGGCAGAGGTTGGTGCGATGAGGTTATTTCGCGCTCATTCGTGAATTTCGTGGGCGAAACCCCTCCGATGAACTTCATCCTCACCATGGCCTGGCGCGACACGCGGGCGAGCCGGCGCCGGCTGCTGCTGTTCTCGCTGTCGATCGTGCTCGGCATCGCCGCGCTCGTGGCCGTCGGATCGCTGCGCGACAATCTCAGCGCGGCCATCGATACCGAAACGAAGTCCCTCCTCGGCGCCGATCTCGTCCTCGAATCGCGGGCCGCCCTTTCCCCCGAGGCCTCGGCGTTCATCGCCTCGCTCGGCGGCGAGCAGGCGCGTGAGGAATCGTTCAATTCCATGCTCGTCGCTGGATCGGGTGGGGCGACCCGCCTCGTGCAGGTGCGCGCGCTGTCCGGCGGCTTTCCCTTTTTCGGCGATTTCCAAACCGACCCACCGGGACTGCGCCCGCGCCTCGCGTCCGGGGCGGTGGCCATTCCGGACGAAACCGTGCTCGTCCAGTTCGGGCTCAAGACCGGCGACACGATCCGGCTGGGCGGCGCGAACTTCACCGTCCTCGGCGGCCTGCTGAAGGTCCCCGGTGAAACCGCCGTGTTCGCCAGCTTCGCGCCGCGAATCTACATCCCGCTCGATCGGGTGGAGGGCACCGGACTGTTGAAGCCGGGCAGCCTGGTGCGTCACCGCGTCTATCTGAAATTTCCCCCGGGAACGAATGTCGAGGCGCTGGTGGAGCGGGACCGCGATCGCATCCGGTCGCTGCGCCTGTCGGCTGACACGGTCGAGGAGCGGAAGCGCGACCTGGGGCGCTCGCTCACCAGCGTGAACGCATTCCTCTCGATCGTCGGTTTCGCGGCGCTTTTCCTCGGCGCGATCGGTGTGGCCAGCGCCGTGCATGCACACGTCAGACAAAAGATTCCGACCGTCGCGATCCTCCGGTGCCTTGGCGCGTCTTCGGTCACGAGCTTTTCCGTCTATCTCGTGCAGGGGATGGCGCTCGGCGTGGTCGGCACGGCGCTGGGCACCGCGCTGGGCCTCGGCGCGAGCCTGCTGCTGCCCCATCTCGTGCGCGACTTCCTGCCGTTCGCGTTCACGGTGACCGTCTCCTGGCCGGCCGTCGGGCGCGGGGTGGGCGCGGGCCTGGTGGTGAGCCTGGCGTTTGCGCTGCTCCCTCTGCTGGAGGTCCGCCGGGTGTCGCCGCTGCAGGCGCTGCGCTCGGCGGTGGGCGAGGGCGACCGCCGTGATCCTCTGCGTGTGCTGGTGCTGGCGATGATCGTTCTTCTCGTGGTCGCGTTCGCCGTCTGGCAGACCGGCCGGTGGTCGCTCGGCCTGGGGCTGGCCGGCGGACTGTTCGCCTGTTTCGGGATCCTCGCGGGCATGGCGCGACTTGTGGCCCTCGGGGCCCGGCGTCTCCGGGTGTCAGCGCTGCCATTTGCCTGGCGCCAGGGAATAGCCAATCTGCACCGGCCGGGAAACCGCACGCTGCTCCTGCTGGTGTCGCTGGGCCTGGGCGCGTTCCTGATGATGACGCTTTATCTCTCGCGCGGCACCCTGCTGGACCAGCTTCGGCAGGTGGGCGGCGGCGACCGGCCCAACCTGATGCTTTTCGACATCCAGGACGACCAGCGGACCGGGCTCGCGGCGTTGCTGCGCGCGCACGGCGCGCCGGTGACGCAGGAGGCGGCGATCGTGACGATGCGCATCGCCGGCCTGAAGGGAAAGCCGGTGGCCGAACTACTCAAGGAGGATGCCTGGCGCAACCGCGCCTGGACGCTCCGGCATGAATACCGCTCCACGTACCGCGACCGCCTCTCGTCGACGGAAAGAATCACCGCGGGCAAATTCACCGGCCGCGCGAATCCGTCCGCCGGACCCGTTCCCGTCTCGCTCGAGGAATCGGTGGCGCGCGACATGCGGGTCGGGGTGGGGGACACGCTCGACTTTGACGTGCAGGGGGTGACGATCCACGCGATCGTGGGCAGCCTGCGCGAGGTCGAGTGGCGCCGCATGCAGCCGAATTTCTTCATCGTCTTTCCGGAAGGCGTGCTCGAGGACGCGCCCAAATTTCATGTCATGGCCGTGCGGGCGGAGACGCCGGCGGATTCGGCCCGCATCCAGCAGGCGGTGGTCCGCGATTATCCGAACGTGTCGGCGATCGACCTGTCGCTGATCATCCAGACCATCGACGACGTCTACTCCAAGGCCTCGTTTGTCGTCGGGTTTCTCGCGCTCTTCACCGTGATCACCGGTGTCATTGTCCTGGCGGGAGCCGTGATCATCGGCCGCCACCAGCGCGTCCGCGAAAGCGTGCTGCTGCGCACGCTCGGAGCCACGCGCCGCCAGATCAGCCGGCTGCTGCTGGCGGAATACCTCGTGCTCGGCACGCTCGGGGCGCTGACCGGCATCCTGCTCGCGGTCGGAGCCAACTGGGCGGTCGCGCGTTTCATCTTCGATCTCCCCTGGGTCACGCCCTCGCCGACGGTCCTGTTCGCGGGCTGGGCGGGGGTCACCGCGGTGACCGTTGCTACCGGCTTGTGGGCCAGCCGCGGACTCGGCAACCTGCCTCCCCTCGAAATCCTGCGCCAGGAAACATGACGCCCCGCCATCTTACTTTTCACTACACCCTCCGCGACGAGCAGAGCCGGGTGCTGGACATGTCCCGGGGCGGGAAACCGCTGGCCTGCATCGAGGGTGCCGGCCAGATCATCGACGGCCTCGCCGCCGCCCTGCGCGGCATGAAGGCCGGCGAGTCGCGCAAGGTGGTGGTGGCGCCCGAACTCGGTTACGGCCCGCGCGATGTCGCCCTCGTCCAGCGGGTTCCGCGCAGCCAGGTGCCGGTGGCGGAGATCGCGGTGGGAGACCGGTTTCAGACGGGCCCCGACGTCCACGCGCCGGTGGTCACCGTCGTGGAGGTGGCGGCCGACCACATTGTGCTCGATGCCAATCATCCTCTGGCGGGCCAGCGCTTGTTTTTTGACGTCGAACTGGTGTCCGCCCGTCCGGCCACACCCGAAGAGGTGGCCGCCGCCCAGACTCCGGACGGCGCGTGAGAGATTGCCAAGCGGCTTCCGGGGCCTACCGTCGCCCCGCATGAAGATTCTCGGCATCGACGTGGGAGGTTCGGCGATCAAGGGCGCGCCGGTGGAGACCAGGACCGGCCGGCTGCTCGCGGAGCGCCACCGCGTGGAAATCAAGTCGCCATGCCCGGTCAAACACGGCCTGGCCGCGATGCGCGAGGTCGCCCGCCATTTCGACTGGCACGGCCCGATCGGGATCGGCTTCCCCGGCATCATCCAGGACGGCTGGATCGGGCCCGTGGGCAATCTGGGCAAGGCGTGGGAAAAACAGAACGGCGCGCGGCTGTTCCGGCGCGCGACGGGGAGCCCCTGCAGCGTGATCAACGACGCCGACGCCGCGGGCCTGGCCGAGATGAAGTTCGGGGCGGGCCGGGGGCACCGGGACAGCGTGCTCATGCTCACGTTTGGCACCGGCATCGGATCCGCGCTTTTCTATCGCGGGCTCCTGTTCCCGAATGCCGAGTTCGGCCATGTGCCGTGGCGCGGAAAGCCCATCGAGCGGTTTGCCGCTGCGGCGGTGCGCAAACGCGCGCGCCTGACGTGGCCGCAGTGGGCGAAGCGCGTGAACACCTATCTGGCCGTGATGGAACGGCTGCTTTCACCCGACCTCATCATCGTCGGCGGCGGGGTAAGCAAGAAGTCGGAGAAATGGTTCCGCTACGTCCGGACCAAGGGCCGGATGGTGCCGGCGCAACTGCACAACGAGGCCGGCATCGTGGGTGCGGCGCTCGCGGCGGATCCGGCGACCGGGCGCATGCGCTGAGACGCGGGGACTTCGCGTTTTTTTTGCGGCGGCGCGCGCCATGGGTCCCGCAATCGGGAAATTGATTCCGCTTGAATCGCGCGCACTTCGTGCGCACAAGGCGTTCCTGTCATGACCAGGCAACGCGCATTGCGATGGGCGGGGTTTGTCGCGCTCTGGTCATTTGTGGGCCTCATCCTGAGCGTCGAGGTGTACTTCAACGTCCGCGTATCCGATCCGGTGGTGCGCTTCTCGGAAGTCGCCTGGCCGCAGTTCCAGCGGGCGCTTTTCTGGGCGATGCTGGCTCCGTTCGTCTTCTGGCTGCGCCGCCGGGTGCCCCTCAATTCGGGCCGGTGGATCGGCGGGGTGGCGTTTCACCTCGCGACCAGCTTCGTGGTGATGGCGGCGTACTATCTGGTCCGCATCATGTGGATCTACGCGTCGGACGAGAAGGGCATGACGGATTTCTGGGGGTACGCGTACCGCAGCTTCTACGGCCGCAACCTGATCGACATGCTGTACTACTGGGCCGTGATCGGCATCGCGTATGCCCTGCACATCCGGGAGCGCTTCCAGCGCGAGTCCCTGCGCTCGGCGCGCCTGGAATCGAAGCTGGTCGAGGCCGAACTCCAGGCCCTGAAGCACCAGCTCAACCCGCATTTCCTGTTCAACACGATGAACACCATTGCGGTGCTCGTGCGCGAGGCGCGCAACGACGAGGCCGTGCAGCTCATCGCGCGCCTGAGCTCGCTGCTGCGCATGACGCTGGAGAACACCCGCGTGCAGACCGTGACGCTGCGGCAGGAGCTCGAGTTCCTGAGCCGATATCTTGAGATCCAGGCGGCGCGGTTCGGCGACAAGCTCAAGTTTCGCACGGCCATCGACTCGGCGGCATTTGACGCCATGATCCCCAACCTCATCCTGCAGCCCGCCGTGGAAAATGCCATCCTCCACGGCATCGCGCAGAAGACCGAGCCCGGTCTGGTGGAGATCGCCGCGCGGGTCCGCGACGGGCGGCTTGAGCTCGAGGTGAAGGACGACGGCCCGGGCTTCGAGATCACGGCCGAAAAAGCCGGCCGCGAGGGCATCGGCCTCACCAACACCCGGGTGCGCCTTGAACGCCACTATGGGACGGATTTTCAGATGGTGCTGCGCAGCGAGCGGGGCCGCGGCGTCACGGTGGCGATGGTGCTCCCGCTTCAAGTCCGGCCCGCCCATTCCGATTGAGCCATGACCACCCCGAAGATCCGTGCCCTCGTCGTCGATGATGAACCCGCCGCCCGCCGCGGCCTCCGCCTGTTGCTCGAACGCGATCCCGAGATCGAGCTCATGGGCGAGGCGGCCTCCGGCAACGAGGCGGTGACCAAGATCGTGGAGGGAAAGCCCGACCTGGTTTTTCTCGATGTCCAGATGCCGGAGCTGAACGGCTTCAAGGTGCTGGAAGCCGTGGGCACCCGCCACGCCCCGGTGGTGGTGTTCGTGACCGCCTACGACCAGCATGCGCTGCAGGCCTTCGAGGTGAACGCCGTCGATTATCTGCTCAAGCCCTTCGAGGACGAGCGCTTTGCGGCCGCGGTGCGCCGGGCCAAGGCCCAGCTCCAGCGCCAGCAGGGCGAGTCGATCGGGGCCAAGCTGAACCAGCTCCTCGCCTACCTGCAGACCGTGCCGGGCCCCGGCTCCGCCGAGCCCCGCACCGAAACGATCACGCGCGAGCGCATCCTCCTGAAATCCGGCGGCGACATCTATTTCCTCAAGGCGGACGAGATCGACTGGATCGAGGCGGACGGTGATTACATGAAATTCTACGCCGGTGGCCGCACGCACCTGTTGCGGGAGACCATGGGAAGGCTCGAGGAAAAGCTCGATTCCCAACAGTTCATCCGCATCCACCGCTCGACGATCGTCAATCTGAGCCGCGTGAAGAAACTCAGCCCGTCCTTCGCGGGCGAATACGCCGTGATCCTGCACGACGGCACCAAGCTGCGCCTCAGTCGCGGCTATCACGGTCGGCTGCAGGAACTCCTCAAGGACGCGCTCTGATGTCCCGCGGATGGGACGGCGGCCGGGGGATCCCGCGATGATTTTCGCGGACATGAATCTCTATGACACGTCCCCCGGCGCGGTATGACACGGGGTCCGGCCGGCGTTTGCCGGTCGCAGGGTGGGGCGCGTCCGGCGCATTCCGCCGTTGATCGGTCGCAAAGCCGTTGAGGGTGCGGAGGGAGTGCAGTTGCTCACGAGCACACGAGACCCGGCGCCTAACCCGGGTCCATGCACAAACACACCCAACCATGAAGAACTCGCATGCAGTTGTATCCGGGAAGATCCGTCGCGCCCTGATTTTGACGGCGCTGGGCCTTCCCTTTTTCGCGGCGGGGTCCGCCCTGGGCCAGGCGACCACCGATGCCGCCGCCAATGCCGACCAGACGGTGAAGATGGAAAACTACGTTGTCACCGGCTCGTACCTGCCGACCTCCGTGACGGTTGGAGCCAGCCCGGTGGTCACCATCCAAAGCAGTGACATCGGGCAATCCGGCGCCACCGACCCGATGCGGCTCCTCCGCCAGCTCACGCCGTTTTTTGCGGGCAGCGGCAACATCGGCACCGAGTCCAACAACGGACTGGCGGGCGAGTCCTACGTCGCCCTCCGCAACCTGACGACCCTGACGCTCCTCAACGGCCAGCGCATCACCACGTCGCCGTTCAGCGCGAGTTTCGCCCCGAACGTCGACCTCAACATCATCCCGACCGCGATGATCGACCGCATTGAGATCCTCAAGGACGGTGCGTCCACGATCTATGGCACGGATGCGATCGGTGGTGTCGTGAACATCATCCTCAAGAAGGATTTCAACGGCTTTGAGGCGGGCGTGCGCTTCGGCGGGACCAAGGACGGCGACTACAAGACCCGCGAGGGATACATCATCGGGGGCACGACAGGTGACACATATTCCATCACCGTCGCCGCCGAGCATTTCGAAAACACGCCGCTCAAGACGAACGACCGGCCGCTCACCACCCTCACGCCGACCGAAGAGGAGGCGATGGGATTCCTGCCGACCAGCGCGGTCTTCAGCGGCAGTTACACGGGTCGGATAGGCAATGACGTCCTCGCGGGCTCGACCGAGATCGCCATCGGCGCGCCGGGCTTCAACTCGGCGATCACCTCCCCGGGCATCAAGGCGAGCCCGAATGCTCCGCCGATGACGCTGGCGCAGCTCGAAGCCGCCGGCATCTACCTTCCGGTCAGCACCACGCCGGCGGGGCAGGCGGCGGGGAGCGCCACCGCGTTGAACACAACGCTGTTCGGTACGCCGCTGATCGAATCCGAAAAGCGAAATCACTTCGTCATGAACGGCACCAAGCAGCTTTACGGCAAGCATCTCGAGCTCTTTGGCGACTTCCTGTATTCGCAGACCACCAACGCCGGCAGCGGACTCGCCCCCGCTCCGATCCCGGGCGTCGGCCCGGGCGGCGGCAACGCCTTGTTCATCCCGGCCAACAATCCCTACAATGTGTTCGGCGTCGATTTTCCCGGACCGCTGGCGGCGCGCTCGCGCCTGGAGGAATTCGGCCCCCGCAGCAGTTTGAACGAGACGGACACCTGGCGCTTTGTCGCCGGCCTGAAGGGAGAGATCAACGACCAGTATAGCTGGGAGGCGGTTTACAACTACTCGCGGGCCTCGCTGCTCTCGCGCGTTTTTGGCGGCGCCAATGGCGCCAACATGAACTCCGCGATGATTCCGCTCCTCGATGCCGGCGGAAACTACGTGTACAACTCGGCCGGCAAGCCGCTGTCCATCCTCACCGACTCCGAGGGCACCAACCTGCCCGTCTATAATTTCTTCGCGCTGCCGGGTTTCAACGCCCCGGCCACCATCGAGGCCCTCCGCACGACGCTCTTCGAGAGCGGCGATGCGTCGCTGCGCAACATCCAGGTCATCCTCCACGGCAAACCGTTCGCCCTGCCCGCAGGCGACGTGAACTTCGCGCTCGGGCTCGAGGGACGTTCCGAGGACACCACCGCCTCGGTGGACGCCCTGTTCGCCAACGGCCTCGCCCTGGGCTACAATCCCGCCAAGACCTTCTCGGGCGGCACGCGCAGCTCCAAGGGCGCGTTCATCGAAGTCGGCATTCCGGTGACCAACGCGAGCCAGAACATCGCTGGCCTGCATACGCTCGATCTCAACGTGGCCGACCGCTACGAAAAGATCGAACCGGGCGGCAATGCCAACTCGCCGAAATTCGGGATCCGCTGGCTGCCCTTCGACGACTCCCTGACCTTCCGCGCGACCTACGCCAAGGGCTTCATCGCGCCGTCGATCTTCGCGCTGTTCGGTCCCGCGGCCGGCAACAGCCCGACCTTCCAGATCCTCGAGGGCGACGGCAGCGCCGGGTCCGGTGGCTCGCACGCCAATCTGGTCACGATCCAGGGCAACACGAACCAGCTCAGCAACCCGAACCTGCTGGCCTCGACCTCGAAATCGTGGACCCTCGGAGTCGTGTACTCGCCGAAACAGGTCCGCGGCCTGACGTTCTCGCTCGATTACTACCATATCTTCCAGGACAAGGTCGGGACGATCGACTACACCACGGTTGTGGGCGACCTGAACGCCAAGGGCTCCGCCTCGGTCTATGCACCCGGCATGGTTTTCGCCGACGGATCGCACCTGACCGCGACGACGCCGAATCAGGTCAACTCGACCAATTTCGGCACCTTGACCATCGCGAACAACCCGGCCGGCGACCAGTGGACGGACGGCCTCGACGTCAGCGTCGATTATCGTTTTGCGACCCAGAACCTCGGACATTGGGCGATCGGCGCGCAGGCCAACATCCTGTTCAACTACAAGGCCCGCGCCACGTCGGACGATCCCTACCTGCAGTACGCGCGCAACTACACCGACGGGACCAACGGTGGCGCCTTCCCGAACGGCTTGCTGCCGGGCTACATCATCAAGCCCTATGTGACGCAGTCGGTCGGCCGGTGGACGACCTCGGTTTACCTCAATTACATCCCCTCCGTCCCCGCCCTTGGTTCGCTGCTTCTTGATCCCGAAGATCCGAACAGCGACCGCATCGACGGCAAGGCGTACCACATCCCGAGCTACTTCAGCGCCGACGCGGCCGTCACCTACGAGCTGCCCAACTTCGGGCACCAGTGGGCCCGTGGCACGACCATCACGGTCGGCGTGAACAATCTGCTCGACAAGCAGGCGCCGTACGTGCCGGTCGATGGCAATCCTCCTGGTGAAAACAACACGGTTGAAAGCGCGTACGACATCATCGGCCGCTTTTATTTCGTGGAGTTGAAAAAGATGTTCTGAGCCCGATTTTGGCGCTCTCCCGGGCCCCGCTTCGGCGGGGCCTTTTTTTTGCCGCCATCCATCCCGTCGCCGGCCCGCTTATCCCAAATGCAAGTGCGACGGGCGTCCGCACCGCCGATGGTCACGAAGTTCTTTGGCACCCGGCCCAGGGCCTTGCCAGCGTTAGGCCCGGCCGCAATGCGTCTCGCCGCAAAGTTTGAGGCATTCATCGCAATGCCGTTTTCTCTCTCCCGGCCTTCCGCCACTCCTTTTCACGTTCGTAGTTATCAGTTGTGTTGCAGAGGGGTCCGCAGGGGCCCCTCTGTGTGCTTTAGGGGGCGAATGTGCGGTGCGGCAAAATGTTGACCGGGTGCCGCCGAACATGCCTTCCTATCCGAACGACCTGTCTTTCAACCAATTGATGACCATGCCCTCCACGACCGTATCCAGCCCGCTCGCATCGGACTCGAGTCCGGCGCCCCGACGCAAGAAATCGCGCAAAACGTTAATCATTGTGATCGTGGTGGTTGTGGCAGTTCTCATTCTGATACTGGCCGCCATCGCGAAAAATCGCGGCACCGTGAAGCCAACTCCGGTGACGTTTGAAAAAGCCGTCACGCGGAATATCACGCATCTGGTGACCGCCACGGGAAAGGTCCAGCCCGAGATCGAGGTGAAGATTTCCCCGGAAGTAGCCGGCGAAATCATCGCCATGCCTTTCAAGGAGGGCGCTCTGGTCAAGAAGGGAGAGGTCATCTGCAAGATCAAACCCGACTTCTATCAGGCGCAGGTTGATCAGCAGAAGGCGGCGCTGGTCGGCGCCAAGGCCGTGGCCGTGCAGAATAACGCCCAGCTTCTCAAGGCGCAGGAGGACGACAAACGCAGCGAGGACCTTTACGCCAAGAAGCTGATCTCCGATTCCGACTACACCGTGGCCAAAACCGCGCTGGATGTCGCCAAGGCCAACTACGACAATGCCAAGGCCCAGATTCAGAGCATGGAGGGTTACCTCAGCCAATCCGAGGACCTCCTCAGCAAGACCACCATTTATGCGCCGATGGACGGCACCATCAGCGCCCTCGAGAGCGAAGTGGGCGAACGCGTCGTCGGCACGGGCCAGTTTGCCGGCACCGAAGTCATGCGCATCGCCGACCTGACGAAAATGGAAGTGCGCGTCAAGGTGAACGAAAACGACATCGTCAACGTGAAGCTCGGCGACCACGCGCTCGTGTCGGTTGACGCCATGCCGGGTCGCAAGTTCGACGGCACGGTCCGCGAAATCAGCAGCTCCGCGCTGACGACCGGCGCGACCGGCAGCGGCTCCGCCTCGCTCGCCGCTTCCGCCTCGGACGAGGTGACCAACTTTCTCGTGAAGATCCGCATTTCGGACGTGGAAGGTGAGCTGCGCCCGGGCATGAGCGCCACGGTCGACATCGAGACCGAGACCGTGAAGAACGTCGTCGCGGTTCCGGTGCAGAGCGTCACGGTGCGCGCCGCGGGCGGCAAGACGACCGAGGAACTCCAGCAGCAGAAAGCCAAGGAGGCCAAGGAGCGCTCCGGCAACGATCTCGAGGTTTCCGCCGAACGCGACGAAGCCCGCCGCAATCGCGATCTTCTCCAACGCGTCGTCTTCATCCGCGACGGCAACAAGGTCCGCATGGTCAGGGTGGAGACCGGCATCGCCGACAACACGCAGATCGAGATCAAGAAGGGCGTGAAGGCGGGCGACGAGGTCGTGTCGGGCAGCTACGCCGCGATCAGCCGCATCCTCAAGGATGGCGCCAAGGTCATGGCCGAACCCCCGACGACCGGCGACAAGAAGTAACCCGTCGTCCCGCGCCGGCCCCCATGTCTTCTCCTGCTCCCGCCGCTCCCACTGCGCCCCGCGAATACCGGACGCCGGGGGCGATCGTCATCGACATCGAGAATGTCACCAAGCTCTACCACATGGGGGAGGAGATCGTCCATGCACTGCGGGGCGTCAACCTGAAGGTCCACCGCAATGAGTACCTGGCCATCATGGGCCCGTCCGGCTCGGGCAAGTCGACCCTGATGAACATGCTGGGTTGCCTCGACACCCCGACGAGCGGCAAATATCTCTTCAGCGAGAAGAATGTCTCGGAAATGACCGATGACGAACTGGCGGACATCCGCAACCGCGAGATCGGCTTCGTTTTCCAGACGTTCAACCTGCTTCCCCGCTCGACCTCGCTGGCCAACGTCGAACTCCCGCTGGTCTATGCCGGCGTCTCGTACGGCAGGCGCCGGGCCATGGCCGAGCAGGCGCTGCACAATGTCGGCCTCGGAAGCCGCATGAGCCACAAGCCCAACGAGCTCTCGGGCGGCCAGCGCCAGCGCGTGGCCATCGCCCGCGCCCTCGTCAACAATCCCTCGATCATCCTCGCCGACGAGCCCACCGGCAATCTCGACTCCCGCACGGGCGAGGAGATCATGCATCTCTTCGAGGATCTCTACGAGGCGGGCAACACCATCATCGTCGTCACCCACGAGGAGGAGGTCGCGCTGCACGCGCGTCGGGTCGTGCGCCTGCGCGACGGGTTGATCGAGTCGGACCAGCTTCACCATTGACCCGGATGGCCGAGCGAGAATTGCGGAAACGAGCCATGACGACAGTGGAGACATGGGATCGAAGAAGGCACCTGGCCATCCGCACCATGCGGATGACCGAAGAGATGCCGCGTGGCAGCGCCGGCGAAATCCCGGCAAGTCCGATCGTGCGCTCGGCCATTTCGGTCGCGGCCAATTATCATTCCGCCTGCCGGGCCAGGTCGTGGGCGGATCAACCAGTCGAAAAGGGGACGGATGAAACCGGCCGCGGACGGGAGTCGATTGCCGCCGTGGCCGTGCGGTCTGCCGCAAAACGCGTGAATCGGCAGCGCGAATCGGATGAGATGACGGCCGTCGTGGTGCGCTCCATCAAGAACATCCGGAGCGGCGCCCGGACTCCACCATCCTCAGTCGCAATTCCGCCCGAACCATGAAAAGATTCCTCTACGAGCTCATCGAGTCTTTCCGGATCGCATTCTCCCAGATCCGTGCCAACAAGACGCGTTCGAGCCTGACGGCGCTGGGCGTGATCATCGGCATCGTCGCGATCACGCTCATGTTCACCGCGATCAACGGGATCAAGAACGGTGTGCAGAACAGCCTGGCTATGCTGGGCGACGACGTCCTGTACGTGCAGAAATGGCCGTGGGGCCCGGTGGAGGACTGGTGGAACTATGCCAACCGGCCCGTGATCAACACGCGCAACGCCGACGAGGTCAACCGGATCATCAGCCAGACGCCGAATTCGCTGCTCGACATCGCCGTGCCGGTCGCGGGTCGCGCCGCGACGGTGAAGGTGGGTGACGCCCGCGTCAGCGGGGTTTACACGACGGGCACGACGGCGGATTATGCGCGCCTTTCGGCGGCCGAATATCGCGAGGGCCGCCTGTTCAACGATTCCGAGGCGACGAGCGGCACCGCCGTCTGCGTGCTCGGTTGCGATGTGGCCGACGCCTTGTTCCCCACGCGCAGCGCGATCGACGAGACGGTGTTTATCGACGGCCATCCGTTCCGCGTGGTCGGCGTTTTCGCGAAGCAGGGCGAATTTCTCGGGCTGTTCAGCTTCGACAACCAGGCGGTGCTGCCGCTGGCGGCGTTTGCCAAATATTTCAGCACCAAGAACAATGCCGAGCTGCGGGTCAAGGTGAAGGACAAGCATCGCATGGCCGAGGCGAAGGAGGAACTCGCGGGCGCCGTGCGCCGGGCGCGCGGGCAGATCCCCGGCGAGCGGGACAATTTCTCGATCAACGAATCCGCGGCCATCCGCAGCCAGCTCGACCCGGTCGAGTTCGCCATCTTCGCCGCCGGGCTCATCATCACCAGCCTTTCGCTCTTTGTGGGCGCCATCGGCATCGCCAACATCACGTTCGTCAGCGTCAAGGAGCGGACCAAGGAAATCGGCACCCGCAAGGCGCTCGGGGCCCGCCGCCGCAGCATCCTGATGCAGTTCCTGATCGAGGCGATCTCCATCTCCAGCATCGGCGGACTCGCGGGACTGGTCTTCACTTTTGTTCTCCTGCGCGTCGTGGCCTCGATGATGCCGAATCTCCCGGTCGAGTTTCCGCTGTTGATCGTGGTGGTGGGAATGGTGGTTTCGGTTTTCGTCGGCGTGCTTTCCGGTTTCGTGCCGGCCTGGCTCGCGGCCCGCCTCGACCCGGTGGTCGCCCTGCGCTACGAATAACGACCATGTTTTTCGCCGACATCTTCAAGATGGCCTTCGGATCCCTCGGGGTGAACAAGCTTCGCTCCGGGCTGACCATGCTCGGCATCACGATCGGCGTGTTCTCGATCATCGCCGTGATGACCGTGATCTCGGCGCTGCGCAGTTCCATCGAGACGGGTCTCACCATCTTCGGCACGAACATCTTCCAGTTCGCCAAGTATCCGATCGGCGGCGGCCCGGGCGACGGCAGCGGACGGCGCAAGTTCGACATGCGGCGCGACATCACGCTGCCGCAGTCGATACGCTACCAGCGCCTGATGCAGGGCAAGGCCGATGTCATCACGCTCAAGGTGATCGACGAGGGCGGCGCCGTCTACAACGGCCGGAAGACTCCACCGGCCATGACGTTTTTCGGCACCAACGAGAACTTCCTCGTCGCCAACCAGTATTCGATCGCCGAGGGTCGCAATTTCAGTCCGGGCGACATCGACGATGCGCGGCCCGTCATCATCATCGGCGGCAATATCCGCCGGAAACTTTTCCCTTCCGAGTCGCCCCTCAACAAGGTGATCAAGATGAAGGATCGCACCTACACCGTCATCGGGGTGTTTGCCGACAAGGGAGATTCATTCGGTGGCAATGGCGACGATGTGGCCGCCATTCCGATCACGCGGTTCTTCGGCGATTTTGGCGCCGAAAAGCGCACGATCAACATCGCCACGCAGGCGCCGAACCAGGTCGTCTACAACGACACGCTCGACAAGGCGGTCACCGCCATGCGCATCGTGCGCGGGCTGCGGCCCGAGGAACCGAACGATTTCGAGATCTACTCGAACGATTCGCTTATTTCCGCATTCGGCAAGATCGCCGACATCGTGGCCGCCGGCTCGTTTGTCATCAGCGGCATTGCGCTGGTCGCCGCGGGCGTCGGCATCATGAACATCATGCTGGTGAGCGTGACGGAGCGCACGAAGGAGATCGGCATTCGGAAATCGATCGGCGCGCGCAAGAAAAACATTCTCATCCAGTTCCTGATCGAGGCGGTCGCGATTTCCATTGCCGGCGGCCTGCTCGGCATCCTGCTCGGTGTGATCGCCGGCAACTTCGTGGCGCACCTGCTCAGCGCGCCGATCGTCTTTCCGTGGGATTGGGCGGCCATCGGCCTCATCATCTGCGGCGGCATCGGCATCGGGTTCGGTTTCTTCCCGGCCTGGAAGGCGGCATCACTCGATCCGATTGAGGCGCTGAGGTTCGAATGAGGGGGAGCTTTAGGCGATAAGCTATAAGCGATAAGCGGTAAGCTTTTAGCTGTAAGCTGAAGCAGACACAGCGCCGAGGCGTGGTAGCCGGTCTGGCAGACATGGCACGTACCTTTGTAGTCGTTCCGCCTTCGACCTTCAGCTCATGGCCGATCGCTCACCACCTACAGCTTACAGCTTAAGGCTTAAAGCTTTTCGCTTACCGCCTCTCAATCTTTCGGCTCAAACCGGCTCATCGCCCGGTTCTTCTTCACCGCTTCCGCGGGGGCGATCTGGCCGTTCATCGCGATGTAGACTCCCGAAGCCAGCACCTGCAGGGCGCCGACCGCGCAGCCGAGATTGAAGAGTGCGTCGCTGGTCCGAAACCGCGCCGGCAGCATCGATCCGGTGAACACGATGACCTTGTCCTTGATCCCGGCGAGCCGCGCCGCGGTTTCGGTCATCGTATCCGTCCCATGGGTAATCAGGATGAGCCGCTCCGGCGAGGCTTCGACCCGCTCGCGGATCAACGCCCGATCGTCGTCGGTCATCGCGAGGCTGTCCTTCTGCAACACGGGCTCGATCGCATACTCAAAGGTGACGTTCGCCTCCTTGAACAGCGGTCCGACCTGCGGTTCGCCGACATCGTAGGTGCTGGCGGCGTCGAAGTAGACCTTGTCGATGGTGCCGCCGGCGGCGATGACCCGGATCTTCATGGCATTGGTGTGCTCCGATGGCGGTGGGAATTCAATCCGGATTCCCGCGGCCTCGGCCGGCATCTTTTTCCTGCGCTTTCGTCCAAACCTGGATACGTTGCGAAATGGCGCGTCTGCCGAACATCCTCTGGTTCGTGACCACCCAATGGCGCGCCCAGGCCTGCGGCTACGCCGGCGACCCGAATGCGCGCACCCCATGGGCCGACGGCTTCGCGTCCGAGGCGGTCAACTACCACCAGGCCGTGACGCCGCACCCGCTGGGGCCACAGGCGCGGGCCGCGCTGCTCACGGGTCGGCTGAGTCCGGAGAACGGGGTGAGCGACTACTTCGACCCGTTGCCGGTGAATGCACGGACCGTGGCGCACGCGCTCTCCGACCGCGGCTACGACACCGCCTTTTTCGGGAAATGGCATCTCGGCGAACGCGACCGGAGCGTGGCGCTGGTGGGCGACGCTCATGCCTTGACCGTCGTGCCGCCCGATCGTCGCGGAGGCTTCGGTTTCTGGGAGGGCTTCGAAGGCGGATTCCTGCTCCATGACCCGTGGCTGCACGGCACGCGACTGGAGGCCCCGCGGCGATTCGTGGGCTATCAATCCGACGTTCTGGTCACACGGTCCGCCGCCTGGCTGCGTGATCGCGCCGCCGAAAGCACGCGCCCGTATTTCTGTGTCGTGAGCCTGGAGCCGCCGCATCCGCCTTATCATTCCCCGGCCCCGCACGTACACGAACGCTCGCCGGCGGAAATCACGCTGCGGCCGAACGTCCCGACCGGTGGCGAGGTCGAGCGGACGGCGCGGGCGGACCTCGCGGGCTACTATGCGCACATTGAGGCGACCGACCGGGCCTTCGGCCGGCTGCTCGCGGAGATCGATCTGACGGACACCATTGTCGTCTTCTGCTCCGTCCACGGTGATATGCACGGGTCGCACGGGGTCTTTCGCAAGGCATGGCCTTATGAGGAATCTGTCCGGGTGCCGATGCTGGTGCGTTTCCCGTCGGCCCATCCGCAGCGGCCGGTCGGTTTGAACGACGACACCGTGTCGCTCGCCGACCTGTCGCACATGGCGGTGGCGTGGTCCGACGGCCGGGACTGGCGCTGCCGGCGTGATCACGCCGCGATCAGCATGCCCGTGGCGACCGTCATTCCCCGGCAATGCGATCGCGCCTGGCGGGGCTTCCGTTCCGCGCAGCACAAGCTCGTTCTGAACGCCGACGGCACACCGTGGCTTTATTTCGACCTCGCCGCGGATCCGTTGGAAAAAGACAACCTGGCCGCGGACCCGGCGCGTGCGGAGGAACTGCGCCAGATCGCACAGCTTATCTGGCCCGAATAGGAGCGGCCCGCCGGCGAAGCCCTCAGGCGGGTCCATCGGGTTGCCCCCGGAATACACAGAACACACGGAAGCTTCGCAGCAGACTCCTGCCCAGGTACGCGTTTCGGTAGGGATCGATGTCTCATCGATCCGCCGATCAAGACATCGGATTGGCCCACGAAACACACGAAATACGCGAAAGAACTCACAAACCGGCGCAAGTCTTATCCACGACCCGAGACGATTCCGCCCTTTCGATTGGCCGATCAAGACATCAAATTGGCCCACGGAACACGCAGAACACACGGAAGCCCGCAGCAGACCGCTGCCCAGGCACGCGTTTCGGTAGGGATCGATGTCCCATCGATCCGCCGATCAAGGCATCGGATTGCCCACGAAACACACCAAATACGCGAAAGAACTCACAAACCGGTACAAGTCTTATCCACGACCCGAGACGATGCCGCCCGTTCGATTGGCCAATCAAGACATCAAATTGGCCCACGGAACACGCAGAACACACGGAAGCCCGCAGCAGACCGCTGCCCAGGCACGCGTTTCGGTAGGGATCGATGTCTCATCGATCCGCCGATCAAGACATCGGATTGCCCACGAAACACACCAAATACCCGAAAGAACTCACAAACCGGTACAAGTCTTATCCACGCCCGAGACGATGCCGCCCATTCGATTGGCCAATCAATACACCGGATTTGCCCACGGAACACGCAGAACACACGGATGCCCCGCAAAAAAACCTCCCCAGGTACGAATCCTCCAAACAGGTCCGGTCTTCGTCCGATCCGGTAGGGATCGATGTCCCATCGATCCGCCGATCAAGACATCGGATTGGCCCACGAAACACACGAAACCCGCCAAAGAGCTCCGACACCGTCGATCGGTTGTCCCGGTTGATCACGTGAAGGCTGGCGTGCGGGAATTCAACGCGCCACGTTCGGGCAATAGCCGCGACTCCGCTCCAGAGTGCCACTTCTGTCCAGAGTCGAGACATGTCTTTGGATCGGCCCGCAACGGCGTCGCATAGCGGCCTTGGACGGCTTTGTTAAAATAGGCACAACCTCTCCTGTCTCTTTGTCTTTGAGCAAGATTTCTGTGGTTCCCACGCTCTCTATCAAACAATAAAGAACAAAATTCTTACTTTCGCCAAGCAACTCGTAATCTCGCCCATTGGCAATAACCAATGGAAATTTGGTAACCGATTTTTTCGACAGTCCTGGCGCCAAATCCAAACAGATCACATAAGCCCACTTTCGGTCGTGAAGCGTATTTCTTTGAATATCTACCCTTTTCTCAATCCAGGCATCTCCGATTGTATACTTGGTATGATTCAGGAAAAAATCTTTTGGCGCACAGTCCAATCGAGTCACAAACAAATCGAGCCACTTTGCGTCCTCAATTCTAAATGTAGGCGCATTGCGGAGATCATACTGACGATACGCATACACGTCATATGCAAAGTAACACGCTATCAATATCGCTATCGAAATCACTATCCATTTTATAGTTGGCATTGGAGCGGGTTACGCAAACGGGGTCAGGCTTTGGGGGTTGTGGTCTAATCGAAAGCATCGAGCGAGCCAGACACGGGCGACATTGCGGCATCTGGTCATGCAGGGATGTTACCACCCGAGCGATAACCGCGCAACTTCGGACAATGGCGTGTGCGGCTCGGCCGCGTCCGCGATGTATTTGCGATCGCCGTCGAGAGGGTGACCACAACCCCCACAGCCTGACCCCGTCCAATCGGCCTTTTCTAGGTTTTCGGCGGGAAATGCGTGACGATCAGCTTCTGCAGCCCTTCGAGCTTCACCGGCTTCGTCAGATAATCGTCCATCCCCGCTTCCAGGCAGCGCTCGCGATCTCCGGCGACGGCATTGGCGGTGAGCGCAACGATGAGCGGCTGGCGGTGTTTGGGATAACGGATGCGGATCTCGCGGGTCGCGGTGAGGCCGTCCATCTCCGGCATCTGCAGGTCCATCAGGACGAGATCGTACTTGCGCTGGTCGAGCGTGCCGAGCGCCTCGAGGCCGTTGCCGACCGCATCGGCGCGATAGCCGAGGCGTTCGAGCGTGCGCAGGGCCACCTTCTGGTTCACCGGATTGTCTTCCACGACCAGGATCTCGAGCGGAACCGCCGCCGCCAGGTTGGGCACCACGGTGCCGGAGGTGACCGTCGGCGTGGTCGCGCCGGCGGGGCCGCGCCCGGACAGGTGACGATGGAGCTCGGCCAGCACGGTGTCGGGTTTGATCGGCTTGGGGAGCCGGATGAAAAGCGGATCCGTCGCCGCGGCGACCCGGGCGCTCTCGAGCGGATTCATGAACAGGATCACGGGCATGTCCGGATGGCGCGTCCGCAGTTCCTCGGCGAGGGTCGCGCCCGATTCGCCGAGAAGATCGTTGTCGATGATGGCCGCGACGATCGGGCGTTCCATGGCGATCTCGGTGCCGTCGTGCAGGTGCGCGGCCTCGAGGGCGTCGAGCTGCAGGCGGGCGAGCGCCTGGCGCAGCGTCACGCGGTTGAAAGGAAGGTCGTCGACGACGAGCACCGGCGCATGCCGCAGCTTGTCCGGCAGCGGGCCGTAGGGATTGGCCGGCGCATCCACGGGCGCCGCCAGGATGCTGAAGTGGAAAACGGATCCGCCACCGGGATTGTCGTCCACGGAAATCGTGCCGCCCATCAACTGGCACAGGCGATCGCTGATCGCGAGGCCGAGGCCCGTGCCGCCATATTTCCGCGTCGTCGAGGAATCCACCTGGCTGAACGGCTTGAAGAGCAGGTGCCGGCGGTCGGCCGGAATGCCGATGCCCGTGTCGCGCACGGCAAAATCGAGCATCGTCCGTCCGGCCTCTTCATGGGGCATGGGCGGACGGGTCCGGTCGGCGCTGGGCACCATGGCGGGCATGATCTCGACCGTGATCTGACCCTGCACG
This sequence comes from Candidatus Didemnitutus sp., assembly GCA_036499305.1. Classification (GTDB taxonomy): domain Bacteria; phylum Verrucomicrobiota; class Verrucomicrobiia; order Opitutales; family Opitutaceae; genus Didemnitutus. Next base: position 1,517 of record DASYDZ010000074.1, on the reverse strand, counting down.
GTGAACTTCACGGCGTTGTTGACCAGATTGACCAGCACCTGCCGCACCCGGGTCGCGTCCTGGATGATCCACGCCGGCACGCCGGGGTCGATGCGATAGGCGAGCTCGATGTTCTTGGCGGCGGCCTGCAGCACGAAAATGTCCAGGGCCTCCTCGATGCATTGCGCCAGCTCGAAGGGCTGCTGTTCGAGTTCCATCCTTCCGGCCTCCACCTTGGAGAAGTCGAGGATCTCGTTGATGATCTCGAGCAGGGCGTTGCCGCTGGTGCGGATGGTATTCACGTACTCCTGCTGTTCGGGCGACAGCGGCGTCTCGAGCAGCAGGCTGGTCATGCCGATCACGCCGTTCATCGGGGTCCGGATCTCGTGCGACATGGTGGCGAGGAACTCCGACTTCGCGCGCGACGCGGAGTCGGCCTCCTGCTTGGCGCGGCGCAGCGTGGCCTCGGTCTGCACGTTCGTGGTGATGTCGGTGCCGATGACGATGAAGTTTTCGGCGCCGCCGCGGTCGTTCTTGATCGGCTGCAGCTCGAGGCGGAGATGATAGCTTTGGTCGCCCTCCCGGGTCCGCGCCACCACCTCGTTGGTGAGGGGCTCCACCTTCAGCAGTGCCTGCGTGATCTCGTCGAGCGCCTGCGGCGCGTGGTCCGGACTCGCGAGCAGGTCGAGCAGGTAGCCGCCGGCCACCTCGGACGCCGCGTAGCCGGTGAGGCGCGTGAAGCTGTCATTGGTCCATTCGATGTTTCCTCCCGGCGTGGTGATCACGACCAGGTTGGCCGTCCGGCGGGCCACGTGGGTGAGCAGACGGGTGGCGGTCTGGCTGGCCCGGAGATCCTCCTCGGCCTTGCGGCGGGCCGTGACGTTCTGGCCGGTGCCGGTCACGCGGAGCGGGTTGTTGAGGTCGTCCCAGGCGACGCACTTGGCCCGCGCGGACAACCAGTGCCACGACCGATCGCGATGGCGGATGCGGTATTCGAGCTCGATGAACGGCGTCTCGCCGCGGAAGTGCGCATCGACGGCGGCATGGTAGGCCCCGGCGTCGTCGGGATGCATCAGTTCAAGCCACGAGCGGATGTCGGGCGCCATTTCCGCCGGATCGTACCCCAGGGACGTCCAGACGCTCGGGCTGTAGATCACGTGTCCGGACGGGACCTCCCATTCAAAAACCCCGACCTGGGTGGCATCGAGCGCGAGGTTGAGGCGGTCGTCGGTCGTCTTCAACTGCGCCTCGACGCGCCGGCGCTCGTCGTTTTCCGCCCGCAGCATCGACGCGTTGCGCTCGGCGGCCGACTGCCGGCGGCGCGCGGCCTGCGCCAGGTTGACCACGAGTCCGAGCAGCGCGCTGACGCCGAGCCCTGATCCGAGCTCCAGCATGGGCAGGAAGGCGCGGTTGCGGTCGCCCGTGCCGGGGAGGGGCGTGAGCGACATCTCCAGCCGCTGGTTGTAGACGTTGAACGCCGCGCCCTGGCGGAGGTCGTCGTCGACTCCGTCCGCGGGGGCATCGGTGCCATAGGACGC
>DASYDZ010000073.1:0-19419 GCA_036499305.1 Candidatus Didemnitutus sp. | reverse complement strand
AATACTCCGGCATCCCCGACGCGTTCACCTCGAAATCCACCGTCAGGTGCCGGTTGGGACTGGGCACGCCGAGATCGAAGTCGGGCAGGTCGGCGCGGACGGCGACTCCGGCGGCCAGACCGATGACACAGGACAGCGCGGCGATTCCTCGCCCGAGCGCCGGGCGAAGTTGCGTGGCGCTTCCGTTTCGTGGGGGACGAAAATTATCCATGGGACAAACCTGACGCTCGGTCATTCCCAGGTACGGCGCAACGGCGTTTCATCCTCGCGTTACTTGACGGTCCAATGGCGAACCGTTGGATGGCCCGGCCCGGCCGTGACAGCGTGAGCTTCGCCCCCATGAGATCCGTTATCCTTGCTGTCATGGCGACGCTCGGCGCCGCCTCGGCGTTCGCGGCCGACGGCCTCGACGTCTCGCTCGTTGTTCACGCCGACCAACCCGGCGCGGTCATCAATCCCAACCTGTACGGCCAGTTCTCGGAACACCTCGGCCACTGCATCTACGGTGGCATCTGGGTCGGGCCCGATTCGCCGATTCCGAACACGCGCGGCATCCGCAACGATGTCATTGCCGCGCTCCGCGGGCTCCACGTGCCCGTGTTGCGGTGGCCGGGCGGGTGCTTCGCGGACGAGTACCACTGGCGCGACGGCATCGGCCCGCGCGATAAGCGACCCACCAAGGTCAACACGAGCTGGGGTGGCGTCGTGGAGGACAACTCGTTCGGCACGCACGAATTCCTCGACCTCTGCGGGCTGATCGGCGCCGAGCCCTACATCTGTGGAAATGTCGGCAGCGGCACGGTGCAGGAGATGGCGGACTGGATCGAATACATGACCTCCGACGCCAACTCCCCCATGGCAAACCTGCGCCGGGCCAACGGCCGCGAGAAGCCTTGGAAGATCCGCTATTTCGGCGTCGGCAACGAGAGCTGGGGCTGCGGCGGCAACATGCGGCCGGAATTCTACGCGGACAATTTCAAGCGCTACGGCACATTTGTGAAGGATTTCTCCGGCAACCACGTCTATCAGATCGCGTCGGGATCGAATGCTTCCGACACCAACTGGACGGAAGTGCTGATGGGCGAGGCCGCCAGGCGCATGAACGGCCTGTCACTCCACTATTACACTCTGCCGCATAACAATTGGAAGGAGAAGGGCTCCGCGACCGGCTTCACCGAGGCCGACTGGTTTGCCACCATGAAAGGCACGCTGCGCATGGATGAGATCATCGCGCACCACGCGGCCATCATGGACAAGTTCGATCCGGACCGGAAGGTCGGCCTCGTGGTCGACGAATGGGGCGTCTGGACTGACGTCGAGCCCGGCACGAACCCGGCCTTCCTCTACCAGCAGAATTCCCTGCGCGATGCGCTCGTCGCCGCGCTCAATCTGCATATCTTTCAGCGGCACACGGACCGCGTTGTGATGGCAAACATCGCCCAGTTGGTAAACGTGCTTCAGTCGATGATCCTGACCGACAATGAAAAGATGCTGCTCACCCCGACTTATCACGTGTTCGAGATGCTCAACGTCCATCAGGGTGCGACTGTGCTGCCCCTTGAGCTCACGACGCCTGACTACGTGTTCGGGCCGGACAAGATTCCCGCCGTCAGCGCCTCCGCCTCGCGCGATTCCTCGGGCCACGTGCACATTTCGCTGGTGAACGTCGATCCGCATCACGACGCCCACCTCATCTGCCACCTTGTCGGTCTGGCGACGAAATCCGTCTCCGGCCGCGTCCTCACGGCGGCTGCGATCAATACCTGCAACACCTTCGCCGCACCGCACGCCGTCGAACCTGCCGCTTTCACCGGCGCGCAGTTTGCGGCCGGCAATCTCTCGGTCGATTTGCCGGCGAAATCCGTCGTCATCTTGCAGCTCGACTGAACCAAGCCGGCGGAGATCGGTGTCCTCATCGATCCGTTATTGCGGGTGAGTCGACCTCCGCTCGTGTTATACCAATGCTGCACTGAACCGGTTCCATGTGGGCATGCCACCGATCGCTCCGATCACGATCAGAGTCTGCCCGCGGAACACACCGAATTCCCTCATCGGACATCGATGCCCCTACGCCAGGCTCTGAGCAGGGATCATGCGGTTGAGGACTGATCGGACTGAGTGGGAGCGGCTTTACGCCGCGATTCGTCGACTGATCGCGGCGCAAGGCCGCTCCCAATGGACAAGAGACAAGGCCTAACGGCGCCCTGCCGTTGTGTTTTCCCTGGGCGTTCATACGGTCGACTGATCATGCAACTCCGTTGTCTGCCCCTGCTTTTCGCCGGCCTGGCGGCGCTCGCGCTCCGCGGCCAGGAGCCCGTCGCTTCCGGAAAAGCCACGACGCCGCCCGCGGTGCCCGACTGGGCGCTGCCGGGCTCGTCCACGCACAAGCAGGTGGCGCCGCCGCCGGACTTTCATCGCCCGAGTGTGAATTTCGCCGTTCCGATTGGAATCTTCGAGGGCCAGTCCGACATCGGCGGCGCGGTCGTGCCGGGCAGTGCAAGCTTCGACGCGGCGGCGGGCCGTTACACCGTCAGGTCCGCCGGTTACAACGTCTGGTATACGCGCGACGAGTTTCGCTACCTCTGGAAGAAAATGGCCGGCGATGTTTCGCTCGCCGCCGACATCGCGTTTCCCAACCCCGAGGGCTTCGGCGATCGCAAGGCGGTGCTCGTCATCCGGCAGAATCTCGACGACGACGCCACGGAGGCTTTGGTGGCGCTCCTTGAGAAACACGGCGATGAATTCATGCTATTCGTGAGCCTGGAAGGTGAACCGATGCATGCGTTCGGGCCGCCCATCACGCTGCACCTCGAGGCGCCGTTCTGCGTCGGCCTCGGCTTCTGCTCGCACCAGCCGGCCACGATCGACGCCGCCGTGTTTTCCCGGGTCGTGCTCGAGAACGCCGCCGGTCGGATCCGGTAGGACCTGAGGCGCCTCGTTCGCTCCGCCCCACCCCACCCCGTTTCGCGATCCTCCGGATCCCGCGGGTGCACGAGTATCCGCACTTCCCTTTCCCGGCGGGCCGCCTATCCGTGGTCTCCGTGCCGTCCCTCGCCTCCAAGAACCTCAGCGGCGTCCTCGAACGCATCATCTTTCTCAACGAGGACAACCATTACACGATCGCCGAGCTTCGACCGGGCGAAGGGGCGGACACGGTCACGATCGTCGGCGCCCTGCCCGGCGTACAGTGCGGAGAGACACTCCAGCTCACGGGCGAATGGACACGACACGCGCAGCACGGCGCCCAGTTCAAGATCCAGTCGTTCAAGAGCGAGCTGCCGGCCTCGGTCTATGGCATCCGCAAGTACCTCGGCAGCGGCCTCGTGCCGGGAATCGGCAAAGTGTATGCCAACAAGATCGTCGACGCCTTCGGCACCGACACGTTCCGCATCCTGACGGAGGAGTCCGGAAAACTCCGCAAGGTGCCGGGCGTCGGCAAGGTCCGGGCCGCGTCGATCAAGACCGCCTGGGAGGAACAGCGCACGCTGCGCGAGGTGCACATTTTCCTCCAAACATATGGTGTCACGACGTCGCAATGCGTGCGGATCGTGAAGAAATGGGGCGCCCAGACCCAGTCGATCATCCAGTCGCAGCCGTACCAGCTCGCACGCGAAATCGACGGCATCGGATTCAAGACGGCCGACCGCATCGCCATCAATCTCGGATTCGCCAACGACGCGCCTCCAAGACTCGACGCGGGCCTGATCTACGCGCTCGAGGTCCTGCAGGAGGACGGCCATACCGCGTTTCCGCGCGGCCAACTGGTTGACCAGGCCACCGCGATGCTGGAAACCTCGTCCGAGCGGCTCACGGCGCGGATCGACGCTCTTGTGTCCGCCAAGTCACTCGTCGCGCACCCGCCACCGGGCGGCACCTCGAGTGCCCCTGACACCATCCTGCAGCTCCCGCTCAATGATCGGTCGGAGGATAAAATCGCCGGAGCGGTGCGGCGACTCGGGTCCGTTCCGTCCGGTCTTCCTCCCATCAAGATCGACGCGGCCGTAACCTGGGCGCAGGCGCAGGCCGGATTCGAATTCCACCCGCTCCAGTCCGCGGCGCTCCGCCATGCCCTGGCGAACAAGCTGAGCATTCTCACCGGTGGCCCGGGCACGGGCAAAACCACGATCCTCCGCGCCCTCGTCGAAATCCTGAAGGCCAAGAAAGTACGCGTCACGCTCGCCGCTCCCACCGGCCGCGCCGCGCAACGGCTGGCCGCATCGACCGGCGGCTTCGCCTCAACCATTCACCGTCTGCTCGGTTACGACGCCGCCCGGGGCGGATTCGAGCACGGCGAATCGAAGCCGCTCGCGACCGATTTCCTGATCGTCGACGAGGCCTCGATGCTCGACACCCGGCTCGCCGCCGCGCTGCTCTCCGCGGTTCCCGTGCGCGCGCATCTCCTGCTGGTCGGCGACATCGACCAGCTTCCGAGCGTCGGCGCAGGCAACGTGCTCAAGGACCTGATCGCCGTGAGCGACGGCGTTCGCTCTCTCAACTCTCAACCCTCAACTCTCAACCCCTCCGTCCCCGTCACGCGTCTTTCATTCATTTATCGCCAGAAAAAGGAGAGCCTCATTGTCACCACCGCGCACGCCATCAACGGCGGCGAAACCAACCCGCCGCCCTTCGTGAGCGAGGTCGCGAAGGCGCAGGCGTGGAGCGACCTTAACTTCATTCAGGCCGCCAGCGCCGAGGACTGCCTCGCCAAGATCATCGATCTCTGCACGAAGTTCATCCCGCAACAGTTTGCGTGGCTCGATCGCGTTGCGGAGGTACAGGTCCTGGCGCCGATGCACAAGGGCGTCGTCGGCGTCGCCAATCTCAACCTGCAGCTGCAGGCAGCGCTGAACCCGAACGCTCGCGGAATCAAGGCGCCCGCCGGCGAGTTCCGGCCGGGCGACAAGCTCATCCAGCTCCGGAACAACTACGACAAGAATCTCTTTAACGGCGACATTGGCATCGTGCTGAGTGTCGATCCCGCCAAGGGCACGCTCGTCGCGGATTTCGACGGCGACCGCCATGCCTTCGAACGGGGCGAACTCGGTGATCTGGCCCTGGCGTATGCGATCAGCATCCACAAGTCGCAGGGCAGCGAGTACCCCGCCGTGATCGTGCCGCTGCTGAAGGGCCATTTCATGATGCTGCAGCGCAATCTGCTGTACACGGCGATCACGCGCGGACGAAAAAAGGTGTTCCTGGTTGGTGAGGTGGCGGCCTATGGCATGGCCGTGCGCAACGCGGAGTCGAAGCTTCGCTGCACACATCTGAAGGAAAAGATTCTCGCCGCGCCGGCGCGATAAGAACCGGCGGCCGACGCACGCGCGATATTGGAGCGGCCTGCGCGAGCGCAGGCCCTACGGGAACGATTGAAACCCGCGCTTCACGGTATTCGCGGGTGGAACGGCCGGCCTCTCGTAGGGCCTTCGCTCGCGAAGGCCGACCCGCCTGGGCCCCCGATGCCCGCCGCTATTTGAGATAATCCGCCAGCCAGTCGAATACCGTCCGGTGCCAGAATTCGCTGTTGGCGGGTTTCATCACCCAGTGGCTTTCATCGGGAAACATCACGAGACGCGAAGGCACGCCCTGACGCTGCAGGGCCGTGAAAAGCTGCATCCCCTGCCCCGTCGGCACGCGAAAATCGAAATCGTTGTGGAAAATCAGCATGGGAGTCCGGAAATTCGCCGCGTAATGGCTGGGCGAGGCGGCAATCGTCGATTCGGCTGTCTCCCACGGCTTGCCGTTCTCCCAGTCGGGGAACCACAGCTCTTCCGTTGTTCCATACATCGACGCCAGGTCGTACACGCCGTCGTGGCAAATGATCGTGCGAAACCGGTCGGTGTGTCCCTCAAACCAGTTCATCACGTATCCGCCGTAGCTCGCGCCCGCCGCGGCCATGCGCGTGGCATCGATATACGGCTGTTTTTCCAGATAGGCCAGACAGGCAAACAGATCGCCCATGACCTTGCCCGACCAGTCGCGGGAAATCTGGTCCGTGAATTCCTGTCCGAAACCGGTGCTCCCGCGCGGATTCGGCAGCGCCAGGACGTAGCCCTGCGCGGCCCAGATCTCGGCATTCCAGCGGGACGACCACGAATCACTCCAGGCGCCCTGCGGTCCGCCATGCACCCAGAACACCAACGGATATTTCCGACCCGCGACAAAGCCCGGAGGCTTCAGGATCCACATCTGCACGGGAGTTCCGCCCGCGCCGGCAACCGTCACCGATTCGGGCGCCGGGAGATCCAGTTTCGCGAGCACCGCATCGTTCATGTGCGTCAAGGCATGGGGCGTGGATTCGCCCACGCGCCAAAGCATCACTTCCGCGGGGCGGTTCATGCGCTGGTGGGTGTATGCGAGCGTCCGGCGGTCGGACGATATGCTGACTTCATTGTTCGCTCCTCCCGCGAGCATGCGAACGGGCGCGGCACTGCCTTCCGTCGCGACACTCCACAGGCTCTCGCCCCCGTCATCGGCCGTGTGAAAAAAGATCTTCTGGCCGTCCGGCATCCACGCGAAATGCTCCACCGAACGATCAAGCCCCGCCGTCAGGCTCCGGCGCCGGCCGGTAGCCAGCTCCAGGAGCATGAGTTGCCACCGGTCCGACTCGAAGCCCGCCCGCTGCTGGGCGCGATAGGCCAGCAACTGCCCGTCCGGGGAAAATAGCGGCGAGCAATCAGCCGCCGGATTGTCCGTCAGCCGGGTTTTGCGTCCGGACGCGAGATCCACGCGGAACAGGTCGTGATTCGTGCTCCAGGCCTGCGTGTCCACGGGCTCGGGCGGGGCCGCAAAGACGAGACTGCGGCCGTCCGGGGCAAATGAATATTCGTCGTCCTCGGTAAACGTGTCGGACGTCGGCACCGCATCGTTGTCCCCGGGAGTCACGTCGCGCGGCTCCCCCGCCGTGATCGAGGACAATCCCCGCCCTCCGTTGCGGATCGGAACGACAAACAGGTGCCTCCGCTTTCCATCCACCCAGTGATCCCAGTGCCGGTAGAGCAGATGATCAAAAACCCGCGCCCGCACGGGACCGCGCGCCTTCGCCGCATTGCGCCCGGCATTGAGCGCGTCGGATTCCGCGAAGGGACGGCTCGAAAACTCGGGATAGACCTCGGACATGAACGCGATCGCTTTGCCATCCGGCGACCATTCGGGCCGGGTTGCCTGGGTGGAAATCGACGTGAGCTTGCGCGCCTCCCCGCCTCTGGCCGACACGACCCACACCTGGTAGGGGCCGTCGCGATTGGATGAAAAGGCGATCCACCGCCCGTCCGGCGACCAGCGCGGATGCTGGTCCGACCGGATCGCACTCGTGATCTTCCTTGGCTCGCCGCCACTCGTGGAAATGACCCAGAGGTCGCTGTTGGTGCGGTTCTCGGCGACCAGCGTGTCCGTGACCACGAACGCCACCGAACGTCCGTCGGGAGCGACCTGCGGGTCGGACACATGATGAAGGTGGAAGAAATCCTCCAACCCCATCGGGCGGGGCCACGCGGTCGTAAGAACAACCATGGACCCAAGAACGATCAGGACGTGGCGGGACGACATCGGGTGGAAATTCTCCAGGAGCTGGGTCAAGCTAACCCAAGCGATTTCAAAATGAAAAGACTGCACCGGCGGGCCCGGTTGCCATCCATCCCATGAAATTGTCCATTTGTCCTATTGCCCCGCGGCTCAAACCCCGGTGTCATATGTCTCCCGTGTTCCTTCGCTCCATGATCAAATGTCTCCTGCCCTTGCTGGGCCTTCCGCTCGTCGCCCTCGCCGATCCGGCGCCGGCGACTCCCCCGCCCGTCATCGACGGCTTCAGCTACGTCCAATCGCTGGGCGGCATCAACGAATACCGCCTCGATTCCAACGGACTCCAGGTCCTGCTGATGCCCGACCATTCGGTGCCCGTGCTCACCTTCATGGTCACGTACCATGTCGGCGCGCGCAATGAGGTCACCGGCACGACCGGCGCGACCCACCTGCTCGAACACATGATGTTCAAGGGCACGACGAATCGCGACCGGGCCAAGGGCAACAACGTCGACCAACTGCTGGAGCGCACCGGCGCGCAGTACAACGCGACGACCTACCTCGACCGCACCAATTATTATGAGACCCTCGGCAGCGAGCATCTCGCCATGGTGGTCGAGATGGAGGCCGACCGGATGCGCAACCTCAAGCTGGACGACAATGACCGCAAGCCGGAGATGACCGTCGTCCGCAACGAATTCGAGCGCGGCGAGAATTCGCCGTTCCAGGCGCTGATCAAGGAAACCTACCAGGCCGCCTATGTCGCCCACCCGTACCATCACTCCACCATCGGATGGCGGTCCGACATCGAGCGCGTGCCGATCGAGAAGCTGCGCGCCTTCTACGACACCTTTTACTGGCCGGACAATGCCACCGTGACGATCATCGGTGATTTTAAGACCGAGGATGCGCTCGGCCTGGTCAAAAAATTCTACGGCGTGTACCCCAAGGCGCCGCATCCCTACCCGGAAATGTACACGGAGGAACCCGAGCAGACCGGTCCGCGCCGCGTCACCGTCAAGCGCGCCGGACAACTGGGCGTGGTCTCGGTGGGCTTCAAGAATTGCGCGGGCCTGCACGACGACTGGGCCTCCGTGGAGATCCTCTCGAACATCCTGACCGACGGAAAGAACAGCCGCCTCTACCGTGCGCTCACCGACAAGGGCCTCACGACGAACGCGGTCGCCTTCAATGGCTACTTCCGGGATCCCTCGCTGTGCATCCTGTTCGGCGCCCTCGCCCCAGGCGCGACCCACGAACAGGTCGAGAAGATCATGTACGAGGAAGTCGAAAAACTGAAGAAAGACGGGGTGACCGCGGCCGAGGTCCAGGCGGCGGTGGCCAAACAGATTTCCGACATGGCGTTCCAGCGCGACGGTTCCTTTGCCATCGCGGGCCAGCTCAACGAGCACATCGCGACCGGCGACTGGCGCAATTTCGTGCTGCTCGGCGACAAGTTCCGCCAGGTCACGCCGGAATCGGTGCAGAGCGTGGCCAACAAGTATTTCAACGTCGACCAGAGCACCGTCGGCTGGTTCATCCCGCTCGTCCCCGGCGGCGCGTCACCGCATGCCGCGGCCGCGCCGGCTAAGCGCGCGGACGACCATCCGCAGCTCGATCGTCCGTATTTCTATCGCGACGACGAGGCGCCGGCTCCGCAGTCGCTCGACGGCTCCGCGCCCGCCGGCGGTTCCGGCGGAGGCAGCAACATCGCCGCGGGCGTCGTCCGTACGCGAATCGACGGCGTCGACCTCATCGCCTACAAGACGGGAGTCCACGATGTCGTCTATCTGCGCGGTTCGCTGCCGGCGGGCGACGACCAGGATCCGGCGGACAATCCCGTTCTCGCGGACCTGACCGCCGCGATGCTCGATCGCGGCACGACGACGCATACCAAGGCCGAGATCACGTCGCTGCTCGAGGCGGTTGGCGCCGAGATCACCTTTTCGAACGAAACCAACGCCGCCGGCTTCACGGCCAAGTGCCTCAGGAAGGACGTGCCGCTGGTGGTGTCGCTCCTCGTCGAGCAGCTCCGGCATCCGGCCTTCTCCGACGAGGAGTTCGCCAAGCTGAAGAAGCAGCAGATTGGCGGCTGGAAGCGGGCGCTGGAGAGCACGGATTTCCGGTCCACCGACGAGTTCACCCGGGCGGTCTATGCACCCGGCCATCCGAACCGGCAGGCCGCCCCCGACGAGAAGATTGCCGCCATCGAATCGGCCAAGCTCGACGACGTGAAAAAATTCCATGCCGACAATTACGGCCCCAACCACCTGACCATCGTCGCGGCGGGTGATGTCGATCTCACCGCACTCGACCAGGCTTTCGGCCAGGCGCTCGAGGGGTGGACCGGTGGATCGGCGGCGCCTCATGCCGCTCGCGCGCTCCGCACGGATGCGCCAAAGGAAACCACGGTGTTCCTCGCGGACAAGACGAGCGTCAGCATCACATTCGGCCAGGCCACCGGCCTCCGCTATGGCGATCCGGACTATTTCGCGCTTCGCACCGGCACCGCCATCCTCGGGAGCGGCTTCACCGGCCGCCTGATGGGCAACGTGCGTGACAAGGAAGGCCTGACCTACGGCATCGGGTCCGCGCTCAACCACGATTCCTTCACCGATGGCGACTGGTCGATCACCGCGACCTTCGCGCCGGCGCTGCTCGAAAAGGGCGTCGCGTCCACCAAGCGGCAATTGACGAACTGGTACAACAACGGCGTGACCGCGGACGAACTCGACCGGCGGAAGGACAACCTCATCGGCGGCTTCAAGGTCAGCCTCGCCACCACCAACGGCATCGCCCAGTCGCTCCTGCTCGCGGTCCAGCGCGGCAAGGATGCCGCCTGGCTCGACGAATATCCACAGGTGATCCGCTCGCTTACGCTCGACCAGGTCAACGGTGCGATCAAGAAGCACCTTGATCCGGAAAAGATGGTGCTGATCGAGGCCGGCACCGTGCCGGGAGTGCAGCCCGCCGCCACGCCAGCGCCCGCGGCGCCGGAGAAGAAATAGTTTCCGGGCGTTGAATCAACCTTCGGGCGCGGCGCGAAATCGCCGCGCCTTTTTTGTCGGAAGGAATCGAGTCCTCATCGATTCGCCATCCGGTGCCGGCGGAACCGGCCACGTCGATTGCCCGAAACGGATCGCGGGCGATTTCGTCGGCCCGCCGGGGCCGCCCGTCGCTGAAGATCGGCCAGGGCGGGTTCGCTCGTCACCCTCTCCTCCATCAGGCCGAATTCAGACGAACCTCTTCGTTTCCTCTGTTCCCTGTGAAAAGCAACGGTTCATTTCTTCGTCACCGCCGAGTCCGCTGGATGCACCTTGGCATCGGGAGAGAGCCGCGGATCGGATTCGGCACGCGCCAGCAGGGCAGGATATCCCGGTTCGGAGCGGATCGGGTCATAGACCGGATCCAATCTCAGCGTCGCCGCGGTGATATCGGGCGGGCCGTCGGCCAGTTTTTTCGTCACCCAGGCAAACCCCTCGGACGCCGGCAGCAGCTTCATGATGAGGGAATCCCGGAGCCGGTCATCGAGCGTCCCATAAAGCTCCTGCACCGTCTGATAGGTCTTCCGCCCGCCAGGAAGGTCGCCCAAATCCGCCTGCAGGAGCGCCTTGTATTCCATGAGAGTTCGATCGTTTTGTTCCGTCGCCAGGCGTTGCTCCACGGTCGCCAGTGCCGACTGCCATTCGAGCCGGGCGGCCTCCATTTTTCCGGCCAGCGCCAGGACATTGCCGGCAAAGTAACTCTTCGGCCCGGAGATCGCCCCGGATTGCAGGTAGTTGTGCGGCACGGCACGCACGGCCGCCAGCGCACGATCGTAGTTGCGCGAGAGCAACTCCACATACGAGCGGGTCATCGCCGGCATATCCTCCACAAAATATTGGGGCGGCACCTCGTCCAAGGTGCGCCGGGCGCCCGCGAGATCTCCGTTCCAGATCGTCAGGAGGTAGGACTTCCATAGCAGGACTTCCGCCGAGCGCTCGAAGGCAAGCGACCGGTCGAGCTCCGGCACACCCTGCGCCACCCGTCCGAGGTGGAAGAGTATCTTGGCCTTCGTAAAGTGCGCGACGGCGCTGAAGTTCGGCAAGCGGGCCGCGCGATCGTACCAGTCCAAGGCCTCTTCCGGGTGGTTGCCATCGTAGGCAATGCGACCGAGCTCCAGTTGCACGCGGCCGTCCGCCGGCGTCTCGACCAGCAGACGCTGCAGAATCCCGGTCGCTGCAGCCCTGGAGGCGTCGTTGTCCTCGAGCAGGCCCATTACCATGGCCTGCGCCAGGCGCACCTCGGGCGATTCGGGATCGAGCCCGGTCGCCTGCGCCGAGTGGGTCCGGGCCGCATCGAGGCGACTTTGGGTCGTGTCGTAATTCTTCAAGACGTAGCGGCAGTCCAGCATCGCCCACGTGGCCCACGCCGACGCATCGGCGGGATCGAGCTTCGTCGCTTCACCCAGCAATCCTTCCATGGAATCGAGCTCGGTGCGGAGGGCGTCGGTCTTCGCCGTCACCGCGCGCACGCGCTGCAGCAATGCCTCCACCTCGGGGCGGGAGGTGCTTCGGGCGGCCGGCGGATTCATCGCGCCTTCCGTGTGGGCGGCGCCGATGCCGGCGCCTTTTTTCATCAATGTAATCGCCAGAGCGATGATCACCAAAACTGCGGAGGCCAGCACCGGGCGGAGCCAGCGGGTTTGGGTCGGGTGTAGGGCGGGATTTCCCAATCCCGCCAATCCCGACGGAGGCGGGGTTCGGAAACCCCGCCCTACATCTTCGCCTCCCAGCAATTTCTTCACGCGCTGACAAATGGCCGGCGAAATCTCCCCGCCCGGCGCCTTGGTCCATTGCACGGCGAAAAACGAGTCCGGCACGAGCGCGTCGCGATCGGACGTGTCGTCGATGGTCACCGGAAAAAGAAATGGCGTGCCTTTCGCCATGAGGTGCGTGCGCTCTTCCGCCAGCTTCCATTCGAGCCGGAAGTAGGCTTCCCGCCGTCCCTGCGTCGTCTTCGAGATGACCGGAATCAGCAGCGCGCAATCGCGAATCTGTTTCCGGATCTTCTGATCCCAGGCGTCGCCTCCGACGAGCTCACTCTGGTCGAACCAGACCTCGACTCCGGCCGCGCGCAACGCTTCGCAAATTCGCCTGGCCGCCTCGGCGTCCTGCGAGGCGTAGCTGAGAAAAACAGCCTGGGAAGAATCGCTCATGCTGGGCGCACCCCGTGAACGATTTCACCGGACACACTGAATGAGACGAAGAGAATTCGGAGCAAATTCCCCGTTCCCTCTGTAGTGTCCGGTGAAAAGCGATTGTTCATTGTTTCCCGCCGGCTCTTGAGATGGCTCTCATCGTCTAGAACAATGGCGCACGATTGGCTGGATCGGCGAGCAAGGCCTTGAAGGCGGGATCGTTTTCCAGCGGCTTCCACGATGAGCCCCAACTGAAGAGGCCTTCTCCATGGGGACGGATGGAGAGAGCGGCATGCGGGGTGCGAAGCAGCCGCGCGAGCTCCGCGAGGGCGTGGTCCCGCTGGCCGGTCCAGGCGTAAACGGCGGCCGCCTGGACGGCGTTCTCGACGCCTATGAGGGCATCGCGCGACTCCGGCACGATCTCCGTCGCCCGTTGGGCGTGTTCGAGCGCGCGCGCGTTGTCTCCCAGCAGGGCGTACGCCTGCCCCAGCCAGCTTTGCAGCCAGGAATTGTTGGGTTGCCGCAGCAGCTCCGATTGCATCGAGGACAGCGTGGCCCCGGCCCGGGCGCGCGCTCCCGCCAGATCGCCAGTGTTCAACAGGTCCAGGGCCGCATCCATCTCCTGCGAGTAACGCGTTTGGGCATTCGGATCGTACGCCAACTCCCGATCCAGGCGCACCGCCTCGGCATAGTCTCCGCGCATCCGCGCCAGCTTTTTCCGGAGATCGATCACCGGAACATCGCCGTGGGGATCGAACGTCCGCCCGTTGAACTCATCCATTTCGGCGCCTGAGCCGCGCCCGAGATAGGCGGCCACCGCCAGCAGGTAACGCAACATGGGATCGTCCGGTCGCACCGCGATTTGCTCCCGCGCCAGGGCCTCCGCCTGCTGATAACGGCGCCCGTTGACGAGCGTGTCGATCAGCGAGAATGTCGCATCGGGATTGCCCGGATCCAGTTCGTGCGCCCGGCGCTGATTGGCCAGCGCCTCCACCCAGCGGCCCTCCCTGACCTGAGCCGAACCCAGCGACAGGAACACCTGGGGTGCGTTGGGCTGTTGCTGCGCCAGACGAAGGTACTGTTCGGTGGCGCGGGCGTAGTCGCGGCTGGAGTGAATGTAGTAGTCGCCGACCATTCCAATCACGGTCGGGTTGTCCGGGGCCAGGCGCAGCGCCTGCGCCACCGCCGCCTTGGCCGCCGCCTGCAACTCAGTCGTGTCGTCGTAATCGAGGTAGAACATGTCAGCCCGGCAGTCCCCCAGCTCCGCCCACGCCTCGGCGAAATTGGGGTCCAGCGCCACCGCCTGCGCGAGCAGGGATTCCGTCGATTTCATCCTCGCCTCGCCCGAGCGAACATGCCGGAGAGAGCGGGCCTTCAGGTAGAGGTCGTAGGCCGCGGGATTGGTGGTGGGCCTGCGTTCGAGCGCGGCCTTTTCCTCCGGTGAAATCGCCGCCTGCAGCGCGGTGGCGATGGCCTGCGCCAGTTCGGACTGAATGCCGAAGACGTCGGTCAGGTCCCGATCGTAGGCCTTGGCCCACACGTGCTCGTCGGTCGCCGCATGAATGAGCTGGCCGGTGACCCGGACCCTGTTGCCCACGCGCCGGACGCTGCCCTCGAGGATGTAGGCCACGCCAAGCTCCGATGCGATCTGGCGCATCGGCTTCGTCGTCCCGCGATATTGCAGGACGGACGTGCGGGAAACCACCCGCAGTTCGCGCACGCCGGAGAGGTTGGTCAGGATGTCCTCCTGGATGCCGTCCGTAAAAAACTCGCTGTCCTTCTCGTCGCTCATATTGGCGAACGGAAGCACCGCGACGGATTTCTTGTCGGGTTCGGGAGCGACCATCGCCGCCCCGGCAACGACGGGCTCGGTGAGCCCGCGAATCCGCGGATCATCGCGGATCTTGTCCCACAAGGGATCGAGGCGGAAAAGCGCCGGCGTGAGCGGCCAGCCCTTGTCGTCGCCCACTTTCGGCGGACACAATTTTGCCAACCAGGGCCATGCGTCGTCGGCGCGACCGAGCACGGCGTAGATTCGGGCCGGCGAGACAAACCACGGCGCCGTCTTGCCGCGATCGAGTTCCGTCACCACCCGGGCCTCGCGCATCGCCTCGTCGCTGCGCCCCAGATAAGCGAGCAGCTCTCCCCGCATCAAATGGAGGTCGCGATTCTCGGGCGTTTTCTCGAGACGGGAATCCGTCACGGCCAGGCCGGCCTGCCAGGCAATTCGCGCCGCCTCGGGGCGTCCCGCCAGCGCCTGCGCCCGGCCCACCCAGTAGGCCTTCGGCCCGGCGAACCAGCTGTCGTGAATGAAATCGTCGGTCAGGCGATCCAGCGCGTTCAGGGCGTCGTCCGGCCGACGGCGGCAAAGTTCGACCTGGGCCGTCATCCAGACGGTGCGCGGTTCGTTGCGGGAGGCCGACGCGGAGGCCAGCGCCTCCGCCGCCCGGTCGGCGTCGCCTTTCGCGGTCAACAGCACCATGGCCAACCCGGCGATGGAATTCGCCGACGACTTCAGCGCAATGGAGCCGCGCACGGCCTTCTCGGCATCGTCGAACTCCGCGTCGTGGAAATAGCCGAGATAGAGAAGATAGCCGGCCAGCGGCGCATAGGTCGGATTGGCCGCCACTTTCTTGAGGTATTCCTGCGACTCCGCGATGCGGCCGGCGCGAAACGCCAAATTCGACATGCCGAGCAGCGACCCCGGGTGATCCGGCTGGCGTTCGAGGATCTTCCGGAAGGTTTTTTCGGCCGCGGCGGGGTCGATCTCGCGCTCCGAATAGGCGAGCGCATATTGGGCCTCGATGGAATCAGGCGCCAGGGTGAGCGCGCGTTCGGCCTGTTCGCGCGCGGCCGCCGAGCGCGCCGAGGAACGATCAAATCCGCGCGACACGAAGGATTTGTTCAGGATCGACGAAAACGCCCAGACTTCGCCGTCGTTGGGATCGGTTTCGAGGGCCTTCTTCATCATCGCTTCGGCGGCGGCATAATCGTCCGCCGTCGAGTCGTACTTCTCGACCGTGAGCGCCTTCGCCCGGCGGATCAGGTCGCGCGCCTCGGAAGTCGGCGACGCGGAAGCCGCCGGCGGAGAGACTGCGGTGGCGGGAGCGTTGGATTCGGCCGAGTGTTTCTCCCGCAAGAGGAGCAGAAGGGCCATCATCACGCCGAACATCGGGGCCACCCACCACCACCAGCGGATCTTCCTCCGGTGTAGCGCGGGATTTCCAAATCCCTCCCTGGCGCCCGGCGGGACTTGGAAATCCCGCCCCACATCTCCCGCCAGAAGCTTTTTCACCCGCTGACCGAACGCCGCCTGCGTTTCCCCGCCCCGCAGCCGCGTCCATTGCCGCTCGCGAAAACGCTCCGGCACCCGCGCCGCCGCATCGGGAGTGTCGTCGATCACGATCGGCAGCAGAAACGCGACATCGTCGTCCATGTCGTGCATTCGCTCGACCGCCAGCCGCCATTCGCGCCGAAAATATCCCTCGAGCCGGGCGTTGGTGTTGGCCGAGATCAGCGGCAGGAACAGCGTGCAGTCCTTGATCTGCCGGCGGATCTTGGCGTCCCACGCGTCGCCGCCCACGAGTTCGCTCTGGTCGAACCACACCTCGACGCCGGCCCCGCGTAACGCCTCGCAGATGCGCCGCGCCTCCTCTGCATCCTGGGACGCATACGAAAGAAAAACCGCTTTCGAGGGGTCACTCATCGGTCGACCGAGGAAAAATGTTCCGGGCGGCGTCGAGCGAGGCGCCGGAACGGGCTGACCACGGGGCCGGATCGGCCTGATCCAGTGCGATCCCCGACGGAATGGAGCCGCGGCCGGCTACGATCAGTCCCTCGTTCTGGGTGTCAGGCATGAAAACCTGATTCTTCCGAGAGGGACGCCCGGGACAAGATTGGAATGGACCCGGTCGCGCGTCCGCGAAGGCTAAGCCGGAACGATGCCGTGGGTGGGCGTCGGTTTCCATACCGACGCCTCTGTCGCCGATGTGGAAATCGGCGACCACCAAAGGACCCGTCGATCCTGGAGCAAAACCAGCTTCTATTGCATCGCTACGGCTAAGCGGGGCTCATGCGGTTGAACCATGGTGGAACCGGACCTCCGGGCCGGTTCTCCTATGAAGTCTTGCGAACCCGCCCGGAGGTCGGGTCCCACCATTCAGTCCACGTCTTGTCACTCGCCAGAGCACATCCAACTGCATGAGTCCGGCCAAGAGTCGGCCTGCGGCCGCGCTCAGGGCAGTTGGTCGTCCGCCAGCCCGACCTTGCGCAGGAACGGCAGCCACCGGGCGTCATCGTGGATCCGATCGAGCAGGTGATCCGGTCGGATCCAGGCTAGTCCCGGATCACGCTGCCGGAACGCTCGTTCCAACCACTCGAAGGCGCGATCCGCGTTCCCCTGAAAGGCATGGACCTCGGCAATCTGGTAAGCCGCAACGTCGGCGTCGGACTTGATCAGTTCGGCCAGGGCCGCCTCGGCCGCGCCGTTTTCGTGCCTTCCGGACTGGGCGAGCGCGACCGCAAAATTGCGCGCCCAGGCCAGTGACGCCTTCTGGCCGAATTGCAGTGCCAGGTCAAAATTGCCCTCCAGCACCAGCGCCCAGCACATCCCGCCGTTGCTCCAGGGCGACGATGGATTCAAGGCGATCACCTCCTGGAATTCCGCCTTCGCTTCCGGCATCCGGTTCGCCGCCATCAGGGCAAACGCCCGATAGGTGCGCACGCCGGGATTCGCCGGGTCGAGACGCTCGGCCCTGGTCAGGTAGTCGATCGCCGGGGCAATCCGGTTGAGCGCGTAGGCCATCCGGCCGGCCCCGGCGAGCACGTCGGCATCGTTCGGCGCCAGCTCGAGGGCACGCCCGTACGATTTGGCCGCACCCGCCCAGTCGAATTGCGGACCCAATTGAAGATCGCCCTTCGCCAGATGCGCGACAGCGAGATCCGGCTCGAGCGACAGGGCGCGATCGGCGGCCCTGGCGGCGAGCGTATTGCCCGCATCGAACTCCTCCCGGGTATTCGCGTAGCCGGCCACGAGCGAGGCCGCGCCCGACATCGCCGCCCAGGCTCGCGCGTACCCCGGATCCAGGTCCACCGCCTTCTGGAAAAGCGCCCTGGCCTGGTTGGCATCGTCGAGCGAGAAGCGCACGGCAAAATAGCGACCCTGAAGGTACAGCTGATAGGCATCCGCGTTGCGCGTGCCGCCCTTCTCCGCGGCCTCCACCTGCGCCGCCACGTCGGCGGCGGGCTCGCCTCCGAGCTGCTTGCGGAGCTGCTCCACGATGGTCTGCGCGAGCTCGGTCTGCAGGGCGAAGACGTCCTTGAGATCGCGCGTGTAGCTCTCGGACCAGAGCTGTTCGCCGTTGTCGGTGCGGGAAAGCTGGACCGAGATCCGCACCTGGTTGCCCGCCTTGCGCACGCTGCCCTCGATGAGGTGAACGACGCCGAGTTTCTGGCCAATTTCCTGGGTCGTCGCATTGCGGCCCTTGAAATAAAACGATGACGTCCGCGCGGCGACATGCAGGCCGGGAATTTTTTGCAGCACGGTCAGCAGCTCCTCGCTGATCCCGTCGGAGAAATATTCGTTTTCCTTGTCGTCGCTCAGGTTGGCAAAAGCCAGGACCGCGACGGACTTGGCGTCGGCCTTGGTCTCGATCGGGGCCGCCTTTGGTTCATCGAACGGCCTGGCGGCCGTGGGCAGGTTGTCGCGCAGCAGTTTGTCGAACCTCGGATCGGCGCGCAGGGAGTCGTAGAGCGGGTTGTACCGCAATTCCACGTGGGCCATCTGCCAATCCGGGGGACGCGCCGCAAAGAACTTTTCGACTGCCGGCAGGACCGTTTCGGGCCGCCCCAAAGCCACCAACGCCACGGAGTTCGCCTGATCCGATTCATCGTCCCGCAGCCCCGCAATGGCCTGGCTGCGCGCAAAAAGCCGGCCAGCCTCCGCCATGTCGTGCAGCCGGGCGTGCAAACGCACAGCCCACAGCAGCAGATTCCGATCGTCCGGAGCGGCCTGCAGGCGCTGCTCGACCGTCGCGAGGGCGGCCCGCCACTCGACCTCGGCCAGCGCCGGACGGCGGGAGAGGTCGTAGGCCAATCCGGTGAAGTAGCGGCGGGGACCGCTGAACGCGTTGGAATCGAGATAATCCTGGCTCAAGCCCGCGGCCAGCTCGAGGATCCGTCCGGAGTCGCGCCGGCACACCGCGACGCGAAGCGCAATCGTCGCGGGCATTTCCGTGACCAGCTCCGACGGCTTCAGCTCGTCGATCACGCGTTGGGCCGCGTCCAGATCCTCGTCCGCCGCCAGGGTCAGCAGTGTCCGGAGCTCGACGCTGCCGATCGTGCGCGGTGCGCGGCCCGCCACGGCCAGCGCCAGGCGTAGATTCCCGCCCTGCATATAACTCCAACCCGCGACCTCAAAGTCTCCGATATTCTCGAACAGCCTGGCCGCCTCGTCGAAACGCTTTTCCTCGCGCAGAACCTCGGCCAACTGGCGGCGCAGCTCCTTGTCATCGGGATGCTCCTGCGCGAGAGTGCGGAAAGTCTTCTCGGCCTCGGCCAACATGGCCGGCGTACCCACTGCATGGGCGAACACCGCCGCCTGGATGACCCGCACCTCGAAGAGATCGGGCGCCAGACTGGCGGCCCGGGCCGCCCGGTCCTGCGCACGCTGGCGGCGCTCGGCCGAGCGATCGTAGCCGTAGGGATAATAATAGAGCAGATCA
>DASYDZ010000072.1:0-21083 GCA_036499305.1 Candidatus Didemnitutus sp. | reverse complement strand
GAGGAGCTTGCGGATCGTGTCGACGTGCTTGCCGAAACCGAGTTCCTCGAGCGTCAGCACCTTGGCGGGCACCATGCGATAGGCGCCGGCGGGACCGTTCTTGTGCACCATCAGGTTGACGCGGTAACGGTTCGAGGCGTCGACCGCCAGGGCGTAGTCAAGATCGCGCCGCTGGATGAAATTCTGCCGCTCGCCGTCGGAGAGCATGATGGTGTTCAGGCGCAGGGAGTCGTCGGCGGGCAATGGCTTCTGGCCGAGCATGAGCAGCTCGCGGTTCTTGCGGACAAACGGGCGCGAACCGGCCGACAGGTGCAGATCGCTGATGCCGCCGCGCGCACAGTTGACCAGCAGCCCGCGAAAGGCGTCGCGCAACTCGGCATCGTTCATCGTGGCCACGCGATCGAAGGGGAACGACGGCAGGTTCGCGCGCAAGGCGGCCGCCTCCTCCGCCGTGCCACCCCCGCGGGATTCGACCCTCGCGGACGGGCCGGCGAACGGATCGCGCGCCGGCGGCCCCTCGGCGGCCTTGCGCATGGCTTCGTCGAGGACCACCTCCAGCGCGTCGAGATCGTGGGCGATGCCGGCGTCGATCAGCTTCTGCGCGAAGGAAACGCCATCCGCGCCCTCACCGAGCACCTTCAGGAGGCCGGCGCACTGCGCAAAGGTGAACAGGCCTTTCTCCGCACCCAGCGTTGCGACCCATTGGATTTCGGGGCTGAAAGCCATTGGGCGTCCAGCGTGGCGCCGCCTCGGGAGCCGGCAAGCGCGAACCGCCTCGCGGGCGCGAACGTCCGCTCCGGGGGTTGCCCCCGTCCGGTTGGCGCGGCATCATGTGACGCCGCTGGTGACCCGCCGGACGGGGACGCCCCAGAAATTTCTTGTCGGCCAACTCAGCCGCGATTCGCCGCCGTCAGCCGCGAGTGCGCGGCCACGGTCCGGGCGAGTTCGGCGCGGAGCGGATTGTCAGCCGAAGCGTACGCCGCCACCACCACGCCGATCATGTTGCGCTCGTTCACTGATTCGCCGTCGGCCTCGTCGTTGTTCACGCCCTGCACTACGTAGCCCTTGGCATCCTCGTCGACCACCGAGTGGGCGACCACGCGGCCGTTTTTCCTCACGTACACGATGGTCATGCCCTTCTTGATCTGCGCGTAGGAAACCGACTTCACGACGAGCGCGGTGTTCGGGGTGTAAAGCGGCTGCATCGATTGGCCCACGCCCCAGAAGGTCTGGGCGCCGGGAATCTGGGCGGCTGCCTGCTCCGCCTGCTCCATCTGGTGGCCCTCGCACACGATCTGGGCCGCCGGAGTCTGGGAGAGGATGGCCGCCAGTTGCCGGCGCGACGAGATGCCGGCGTGGGCCGAATTCGCGAATGTCGCCAGAGCCAAGGCCGACGCCGCCAGGGTGACCAGGCGGGCGAGGAGGCGGTTGGACCGGGCGGATTGCATGCCCCCACTGTCTCAAAATGGCCAAAATCCCGATATCCGGGCCACCCCGTATCGTCGCCTCGTGAATTCCGCTGGGTATAATCCCTTGGATTAAGCAACTTATTCTTGATTAACTTTTTAAAATAGTTAATCCCAACCCCGTTCAGGCCGATTCCGGAGGCGCCGCCCGTCGCTTCCCAACCCGACCACATCTGCCATGATCAGCGTGCTCTATGCCGAGGATGATCCGAACGTAGCTTCCGTCGTGCGCAGCTATTTCGACCATTTCGGAGAAGACTGCACCCTCGAGGTCGTCACGACGGGCAACGAATGCCTGCAACGCATGGGCACCGGCGGCGTCGACGTGCTCCTGCTCGACCTGCGGCTGCCGGACATCGACGGCCTCCACATCCTCGGCGAACTCGCGATGCGCCACGACCCGACTCCCGTGGTCATGATCAGCGGCCACGGCCAGAACGACCTTGCGGTCCGCGCCCTGCGGGCCGGCGCGGTGGATTGCGTGGACAAATCGACACCGCAGTTCCTGCAGGTGGTCGACATCGTGAAGCGCGTGCACGCGGCGCACCGCGCGACGCGGCCGATCGCGAAGCCGCCCGCCGCCACCGGCCCGTATCGCGCCAAGCTGATCGAGGGCGCGCCGGCCGCCGGCGCCGAAATCCGCGACTTCATCAACCGCAACGCGCCCAACATCACGCTCGAGATCATCGGCACGCCCGGGGAATACCATGCGTTCATCCGCGGGGGTTTTGCCGCCGATGCCATCCTGATCGGACCGCATCCGGCCCTCACCAAGCCGCTGGACGTCATGCGCCAGCTTCACTCCGAGGCGCCGCATCTGCCCGTCGTGATGTTGGCGACCACGACCGACGGCGAGGCGGCGGTCGCCGCATTCAAGCTCGGCGCCCAGGACTACATTCTGCAGAAGGACGACTATCTCACGGAAATGGTGTTCTCGCTGAACAGCGTGCTCCGGCGCGTGGACATCGAGCGGCAGAACGTCCGGCTCGCGCGCGAGCTCGCGGAGCTGAACCATTCGCTCGAATTGCAGGTCACCGAGCGCACGGCGGAACTTCGCGCGCTTTCGTCGCGCCTGCTCAAGATCCAGGAAGACGAGCGCCGCGCCATCGCGCGCGAACTGCACGACCAGGTTGGACAGATGCTCACGGGACTCAAATTCCAGCTCGAAGCCGCCGCGGGCTCCGACGGCGAAGCCAGCCGCGCGAAGCTCGTCGAGGCGCAGGCCACCGCCAAGGATCTGATGCACCACGTGCGCGAGCTCACGCAGCTTTACCGTCCGCGCATTCTCGACGACCTCGGCCTGCGCCCGGCGCTCGAGTGGCACGCCACCCTCTTCCAGCGCCAGACCGGGATCAGCGTTTCCCTCGACCTCAACCTGCCGCCCGACCGTCTCCCGCCCGAACTCGAAACCGTCATCTTCCGCATCACGCAGGAGGCCCTCACCAACATCGCCCGTCATGCCGGCACCAAGACCGCGGACGTCACCGTGACCACCGATTCCAGCCACCTGCTGCTCGAGATTTCCGATCGCGGCCGCGGCTTCGATCTCGATCCCGTGCTCGCCCGTCGCGATGCGGTCGGGCTCGCCGGCATCCGCGAACGCGTCAATCTCGCGGGCGGCCGTTTCGAAATCTTCTCGCAGCCCGGCCAGGGCACGCGGCTCCACGCCGCCCTTCCCCTCGCCGTCCAACCCACCGCCGCGCCATGACCACCGTCGTCATCGCCGACGACCACGAGATCGTCCGTCGCGGCCTCCGCAGTTTGCTGGAAGCGAACGCGCTGCGCGTGATCGGCGAGGCCGCCGACGGCCTGACCGCGGCCCAGACGGTCGAGAAGCTGAAACCCGGCCTGCTTTTCCTCGACCTCAACATGCCGCGCCTGCACGGGCTGGAGGTCCTGAAGCAGGTGCGCACGAGCAGTCCCGCGACGCGCGTGATCGTGCTTTCGATGCACAACGACGAGCCCTACGTGATCGAGGCCCTGCGCGCCGGCGCCGCGGCTTATCTGCTGAAGGGTTCCGAATCGGAGGAGATCGGCCAGGCGCTCAAGGAGGTGCTGGCCGGACGGCGTTACCTGAGCGCGCCACTTTCCGACTGGGCGATCAACAATCTCGCGTCGAAGGCGCCGGAAACCGGCGACGGGCTGGCGACGCTTTCGCCCCGCGAGCGCGAGGTGCTCCAGCTCGCCGTCGAGGGTTTCGCCAATCAGGAAATTGCCGAGAAACTCTTCATCAGCCCGCGCACGGCCGAGACCCACCGGACGAACCTGATGCGCAAGCTCGGCCTGCAGTCGCAAACGGACCTCGTGCGCTTCGCGATCCGCAAAGGCCTCATCTCCGCCTGAGGAGCCGCGGGTGGGAATCGATGTTCTTATCGATCCGCCGATCAAGACATCGGACTTGCCCGCGAAACACACGAAATTCGCGAAAGCGCCGCGATGCCGCCAATCTGACCTTTGGGGAACATCCCCGAAGGCCGACCCCATCGAATTGTCTCCTGATCGATTCCCCTCCTTAAGAATGTAGCCGGGTCCGCAGGGCCCGGTGGGGATTGCCCACGAAACACGCAACCCCGATCGGGAACTGGCCAGTCGAAATGCCAACGCGGCAGGGCGGCATCTCCGAACGCCATCTTCGAACCAGGCCGCTCCCTGCTCGAACCCGCCGGCCGCGAGCAACAATCAACCCGCAAAATCTTCGAGTCGCTCCGCTACATGAAAAACTGTTCGGCGGTGATCTTCCCATCCTTCGTGGTATAGGCGCACACCTCCGCGAGGGTCGTGCGGCCCTGGCCCTTCATCGTCACGTCGAGCACCATCGAGATCGCGAACGCGTTGCCCCCGACCACCGCGTCCGAAATGGTGGCCCGGTGTATTTTCTCGACCATCGCCTCGAACTTCCGTCCCTTTTCCAGGATTCCGGCGAGTCCCTTGGATTCCTTCGCGAATGCCGGCCCCGCTTGCGGCTCGATGCTCACCGCATCCTGGGCATACAGTTCCTTCTGGGCGTCCCCCCACTTGCCCTCGCGGCAAAGGTCGACCAGGCGTTTGGCAATTTCAGTCGTGTTCATGATGGAATATTCTGCCTCTGACAGCCGCTGGCAGATATTCGTTCTCTGAATTTACCGGTCTCCGTTTTTTCGTTTGCGTGGCCGTTCATCCCGGCAGGCCGCCCCATGCGGCGTTCGGACCCGAACGCGTCCTGCCGAGGGAAGGGCTCGGCATCCAACCGTCCGTCTCGCTCCGTTCGGGCCTGGGATCGATGTCCTCATCGATCCGCCATTTGGGCTACAAATATCCAAAGGCCGGCCCACCGAATAGTCTCGCCGGCCGAGTGTTCGCGGATGGCCCGGCGAGTCCGTTTCTATCGGCGCTCCCGCGCCAAAGGCACAAACGCTCGGGCGTTTGGCACCGGCAATCGCGCAGGATTTTGAGCATCCGTGCCGATCCATGAAAGCGGTGGTTTCAACCGCGTTCCTAAATTCAGGACGGCAGCTTGAAGCCCTCGAACTGCTGCCGGAGTTCCATCATGAAGGCCGCCGCTCCGGCGCCGTTGACGACGCGATGATCGAAGGTGAGCGAGAGGGTCACGACCTCCACCGGATGGATCACCCCGCCGTCGTTGATCATGCGCTCGTGCGCCGTGCCCACAAACAGCGTGCCCACGGCGGGCGGCACGACGATCGGCGTGGCGCACTCGACCCCGAATGCGCCGAGGCTGGTGAGATTCAGCGGCGCCTGCACTTCATAGACCTTGCCCGCGCGGGTGTCGTCGACGGCCTTCTGATAGGCCACCGTGAACGCCGGCCAGGCGAGTTTGTTCGCGCCGGCGATGGCCGCGGTGGCCAGCCGGTCGCCATCCAGCGCCACGGCCACGCCAAATTCGAAGTCCTTCTGTTCCGCGATGCCGCCGTCCTTGTCGACCACGCAGCGGAAAGCCGCGTGCTTCTCCATCGCCCGGACCACGCACCAGGCCATCATCGCGGATGGCGACGGCGCCGCCGCGGCCTGTTTCGCCTTCGCCGCATCGCGCGCCTGCCGGATCGGGTCCCAGCGGCAATCCATCAGGATGTTGGCCGGCACCACGGCGCCGAGGCGCTTGGTGATGGCGGGATGCAGGGCGGGCTGGCGAACGGAACCACTCATGGCGGGAAGGGGTTTGGGCGACGCCGGAGACGGGGTCGCCGGACGGCTGGACACGGAGGGAGCGGGCGTCACGGACTTCGCCGCGCTTGGCACGGACACGGGGCGCTCAACCGGAAGTGCGGCGACGCTGGCCTGGTCACCGGCCACGAGCGCGATTTCCTGGCCGATCAGCACCGTGTCGTCGATTTTGATCTGCCACGACTTCAACTTGCCCGCGAACGAGGCTTCGATCGGATAAACGGCCTTGTCCGTCTCGACCTCGCAAAGCACCTCGTCGTGCTTCACCGCGTCGCCGGGTTTCTTGTTCAGCGACACGACGCGCGCCGAACGCAGACCCTCACCCATGATCGGCACGCGAACGATGATGTCGCTCGTCCCGGCCACGACGGTGTTCTGCGGACCATGGGACTGCACCATCGGCGGCATCGAGTGGCCGGCGTCGGTCCCGTGCGACTCGATGGCCATCGGCGGCATCGATTCACCGCGCATCACGTTGATCGCGGCCGTCCGCCGGATTGCATCGGTGATTCGCTTCGCGTCCGGGAGCGCCGCGTATTCGTAAATCGGATTGTATCCGATCATCACGGCGCCTTTCGAAACGAGGACCGGCGGGGCGACGAGATGCGACCAGGTTGATTGCTGGCTGCTCACGTGCTGGATGATCATCTGGCCAACCGAGCAGTTTTCGGTGTCCTCCTGCACGACGACCAGGCGGCCGGTTCGCGCCACCGATTCCTCAACCGCGGTCTTGTCCCAGGGCGAGATCGAGCGCAGGTCAAGGAAGTCGACCGATACCCTCCCCTGCAGCGCCGCGAGCGACTCCTGGACTTTTTCGACGGTGTTGCCCCAGGCCACGACGGTCACGTCCGAGCCCTCGGTCAGCTTCCGGGCCTGGCCGAACGGGATCGGCACCACCGGATGCGCGACATCGTGTTCGGCCCACAACATGTGCTTGGGCGCGAGAAAAAGCGTGATGTCGCTGCCCTGCATCGCCGTCCAGAGCAGGCCTGCGGCATCCTCCGGCGTCGACGGGATCACGATGTTGATGCCCGGAAAATGCGCGAACACGGACTCGTTCGCCTGCGAATGCCACAAACCGCCGCCGGGCAGGTAGGCCCCGTACGGCGCGTAGAACACTGCCGGCACGGTCCAGGAGCCGCCCGAACGCCAGCGGAGATTCGCGAGGTTCGAGACGAGCTGGTTGAATCCCGGATAGATGAAATCGATGAACTGGATCTCGAAGACCGGCCGGCGTCCGTAAAGCGCAAGGCCGCCGCCAAGGCCGATGATGGTCGATTCGGCCAGCGGGGAGTTGAAGACCTGCTTGGGGAAATCCGTGGACAACTTCTGCGTCAGGCGGAACACGCCGCCCTTGGGATCCTCGACGTCCTCGCCGAAGATCATCCGCCCGGGATTGTCCTCGAGACCGGCGCGCAGGGTGCGGTTGATCAGGTCGCCCATCCGGTATCGGCCGGGCGGAAACAGTTCGTGCTGATCCGCGCCGTCCGGGCCCATTGACTCGACGAGCAGGTCGTCCGGGCGGGGATTCTCCACCGCCTCCGCCGCCGCATAATCCGCGCGGACCTTCTCCTTAATTTCCGTTTCGAGCTGGCCGAATTCCTTTTCGCTCAGTTCCCCGGCCGCGATCATGCGCTTTTTCAGCACGCTGATCGGGTCGGCACCGGCCAGCGCCGCGATGTCCTCCTTCGACCGGTACAGGGTGTGGTCGTCGGAACTCGTGTGGCTCGACAGACGTTCGACCTGCACCCACAGGAAAGCAGGACCTTCCCCGGCCCGCGCGCGGGCGAGGGCTCGATGGGCCACCGCATGCACCGCCTCGGGATCCGACCCGTCCACCACCTGCCATTGCGCCGGGTTGAGCGACTGCAGGAAAAGGGGGTTGGTCTTACGGGTCGGGGTCGAAATGCCGTAGGCGTTGTCCTCGACCACGAACAGGATCGGCAATTGGCGTTCGAGGGCGAAGCTCACGGCTTCGAAAAAGTCGCCCTGCCGTGTGGCCGCATCGCCGATATTGGTCACGACCACCCCATCCTTGCCATCCAACTGCAATCCCCACGCAATGCCGCAGGCGGGAATGAGTTGCGAACCGGTCGGCGTCGGGACGCTGACGATGTTCAGGTCCTTGGACGAAAAGTGCGACGGCATCATGCGGCCGCGCGAGGCCGACGTGCGCTTGGCGAAATACTCCAGCGCCAGGTGCGCCGTGGTCATTCCGCGCGCCATGCAAAGGCCGCGGTCCCGGTAATAGGGCGCGAGGTAGTCGCCGTCCCGCAACTGGGCGCCGATCGCGCTCAGGCCTTCATGGCCGCGCCCGGAAACGTGGAAGTGCCCCTTGCCCTGTCGGTTAAGACTCTCCTCGCGCAGATCTCCATGCCTGCTCTCCAGCATCGTGCGCAGGAGATGGCGGCGCTGCTCTCGGTTCAGGGTCGGGTTCTGGGCGGAAGCCATGTCTTGCGAACGGACGCCAAGGTGATGCGAAAAAAACGGCCACCGCAACGGCTTTCTGTCCGCGCGGCGGGCCCGAAAATCAGCCGTTGACGAGGCCGAGGGCGCGCGCCGAACGCATCAGCCCGCCGCGAAAGGCGGGGAAACCCGCACCGAGCATCAATGCGGCGTCCGCCTCGTCCGGAGTCTTCACGATGCCCTCGGCCAGCGCACGCTGGGTTTCGTCGACCAGGATGCGGGTGAGTTGGGATTCGATGGCCGATGCCTCCATGGCCACCGAGGGCGCCGGAGCCAGCGCCGCCATGGCGGGATTCAGCCGCGACCTGCCATCACCATAGAGATAGAAACCGGCGGAGGTGCCGTTCTTGCGGCCGCGCAGACCGGCCGAAAGCATGCGGCTGCAGAGGGTGGTCGGGATGAAGCGCCCGGGGAAATATTGCGCGAGTTCGGAAAAGATGAAGTCGGCGATGTCCACCCCGACCTCGTCGATCAGCCGCAGGGGACCCATCGGCCAGCCCCAATCGCGCATCGCGCGATCGAGGGCATCCGTCGGCACGCCCTGCTCCCACAGCCGGCAGGCCTCGTTCAGGTAAAAGAAGAGCACGCGGGTCACGAACAGGCCGGGCGCCGATTTGCACACGACGGGCATCTTGTCGAGCGACTGCGCCAGGGCGAACACGCGCCGCGCGGTCTCGCGACTGGTGTGAGCGCCGATGACGACCTCGACGAGCGGCATGCGACCGACCGGATTGAAGAAATGCAGCCCGATGACGCGGCCCGGGTGGGCAATGGCACCGGCGATCTCCTCGATCGGCAGCGCCGAGCTGTTCGAAGCCAGGATGCAGTCGGGGCCGAGATATTTCGCCAGGTCGGAAAAGACCTGCCGCTTGACCGCCACATTCTCCACCACCGCCTCGATCACGATCTCGCAGTCCTCGAAATCCCGCAGGTCGGTCGTGATGCCGATGCCGCCGATCGCCTTGTGCGCTGCCGCTGCGGTCGTGAGGCCGCGGCGTTCGTCCTCATGAAAAAGTTCGCGCACCCTCTGGACACCCTGTTTGAGCGCGATCGGGTCGACATCGTTCATCAGCACCCCGAGTCCGTGGGCGGCGCACCATTGGGCGATCCCGGCACCCATGACTCCAACACCCACGATCCCGATGCGGCGCAGCGGCGCGGTCACCGGGGATTCGCCCGGCACCGGTGGCAGCCAGGCATCGACGGTGGCCTTCCTGAGGCGGTCCCTCAGAAAAAACGCGCGAATGAGATTCCGTGCGGCCGGGCTGGAGGCCAGCGCGCCGAATACCACCGATTCCAGCGCAAAGGCGCCCTCGACGTCACCGGTCGCGGCGCGCTCGATCACATCGAGCGCCGCGCGGGCCGCGGCTCCATTCCGGCGCGCGGACACGGCCTCGCGCTGGGCCGCCAGGAATCCCGCCGGCGCCAACGCCGGGGCGCTGCGTGCCGGGAAACCCCCGGCCGCCAGCCGCAGGGCCGCCACCTTCGCCTGTTCCTTCAACTGTGCCGCCGGCACCAGCTCGTCGACCAGTCCCGCCGCGAGCGCCCGGGCCGCTGGAACCAGTCCGGCGCGCAGGATGTGCTCCGCGGCCGCCTCCGCGCCGATGAGGCGCGTGAGCCGCACCGTGCCGCCCCAGCACGGGAGCAAGCCAAGTCCAACCTCGGGCAGTCCGACCACCGTCTCCGCCGCGTCCGTCGCAATGCGCCACTGGCACGCGAGCGCGAGTTCGAATCCGCCGCCGGCGCAGGCACCGTGGATCGCACACACGATCGGGACCGAGAAACTCGCGAAGGCCGCGAACAATTGCTGGCCCGCGCGCCCGACTTCGCGGGCCGCCGCTTCGTCGGACAGCGTGCCGAGCCATTTCAGGTCCGCTCCCGCGACGAAGATGCGCTCCCGCGCGCTCGTGACCACGATCGCGCGGATCGTGCGGCCGGCCAGTTCCTCGAGCGAGGCCCGCAAAGCCGCCTGCATCGCCGGGCCGATCAGGTTGGGCCGGTCGTCCTCTCCACCCAGGACGATCCAGCCAATTCCATCGCCATCTACCGAATGATTGACCGCGGTGCTCATCAGGGGGTGGAAGCCGGACGTGGCCCGGCGGAAGAGGTGAGTAGACGCCCGGAGCCGGGCCGACAATGATTATCAGCCGACCCAACCGGGGTGAACATGGACATCGGTTCCACCGACCATTGTTCCCGAAAACCTCTCCGCGTGACCCGCATGCAGGCTACCGTGAAAACTTCTCGAGATTGCGCAAGGCGACGGCGAAATCCTTCGGGACCGGCGCCTGCAACGTGAGCGGAAGGCCGTCCCGCGGATGCGCCACCGTGATCGCCGACGCGTGCAGGGCAAGGCGCGCGATCAGCGGACGCTCCTCATCCCGCCCCTTGTAGCCGCGCTTCAGGTCGGACAGGAGCAGCTCCGCCCCGTTGCCATAAAGCGCGTCGCCGAGCACCGGCGCCCCGATGGCGGCGAGATGAATGCGAATCTGGTGCCGGCGAAAAGTGCGCGGGCGGCATTCAAGCTGGCCAAAACGCCCGAGGCGCGAAAGCACCGCGAACTCCGTCGAGGCATTGAGGCCGTGGCGCTTCACGACGTGCATCCGGCGGGGATCCGACGCGTCCGTCTCCAACTGCAGGTCGATCGATGCGGAATCCATCAGCGGGCAGCCGGCCGTGATCGCGAGGTAAACCGCGCGCGCGGTCTTCGACTGGAATTGACCGGTGAGCGCATCGAGCGCGGGTTTCGTCTTCGCACACAGCACCAGTCCGCTGGCTTCGTCGTCGATGCGGTGCACGATCGCGGCGGCGGCGCCCCAGCGCGCGCGAACCTCGTCCGTGAGGTTGGGCGCGCTGCGCGCACGCGGGTCGCGTCCGACCGCGAGGCCCGCCGGCTTGTCGATCGCGACGAGTTGTTCGTCCTCGTGGACAATCGTCAGGGCGGGTCGCATCGTCGACTTTTCGCGGCGAAGGCGACGGCGCGCAATCCCGAACCGGTTGCGATCGGCGGGATGCCTCCACGGCATGGCCATTACAGACGAGGATTCCCGGAATATGCCCACGAAACGCACGAAGGAAACGAAGTACACGGCCTTGGCTGCATTCGGAGATGCCGTCCTGCATCCCAACGCGGATGTAGCCGGGTCCGCAGGGCCCGGTGCGTGATCGCGATACGGCTCGCCACAGACGCACGGACCAATGCCACCCGATAGTGCCGTTCGGCCCTGGTCGATCAGCCGGACCGCGGCAACTTTACCGTTTTTTGCCGGCCGGAGCGCGATCGCGGGTCGCATTCGCCGTCCGTATCAATTCAGTCATTGCAGCGGAAAACGATGACACTTGCTCCCCGATTTCTAATCAGCCTCTGGGCCGGATGGCGCGTCGCCCGGTTTGCCCGGCGGTTGCCGGCGTCCGGCGGAGCCGTCGTCGCGCAGAAAGCGGCGTTCCGGCACCTCGTCCAGCAGATTTCCGGCACGGAACTTGGCCGCCAGCAGAGCATCGAGGCGGCGATGGATTATGAATCCTTTCGCCTGGGCCAGCCGCTCGTCGAACAGCAGCATTACGAATCGTTCGTCCAGCGCATGGCCGCCGGCGAGGAGAATGTCATCTGGCCGGGCCGGTGCCGTTTCTTTGTCGAAACCGCCGGGTCAGCCACCGGCCGTCCCCGGCGGCTGCCGGTCACGGACGATTTGCTCGCGCATTACCGGGCCGGCATCGGAGCCGCCCTGCTGCATTACGCCACCCGGGCCCGACATCCGGGCGTGTTTCTCGGGCGCCATCTGCACGCGGGGGCGAGCACCGCGCTGCAGGAGGAAAAGGGCAGCTTCATCGGAAACTTCGACGGCATCACGGCGCTGTCGCTATCCTCCTGGGCAGAGTCCAATCTCCACGCGCCGCCCGCGACCCTGGCCCAGTTGCCTGACGGACCGGAGAAGGCGGTCGCGATCGCCGATCACATGCGCGGTGAGGACGTCACCCTGCTCGGGGGAACGCCCTCGGCCCTGCGCATGCTCGCCGACGCCGTGCGCGCCCGCGGAAGCCGCGGCAAGGTGCGACTGACCAGCATCCAGGCGCTGTGGCCGAACCTCGAGTGCTTTCTTCACACCGGTGAGCCGCTCGGTTTGCTGGGCGCCGAACTGCGGGCTCTGCTCGGTCCCCAGGCAAATTTCCACGAAGTCTACGCGGCCGCCGAGGGCTGGTTCGCCATTCAGGATGGGGATGCGGCCCGCGGGCTGCGCCTGTTCGCCGAGGGTGGGATCTTTTTCGAATTCCTGCCGATGCGCGAATACCGGGACGACCTCCCGCCGTATCTCGGCCGCCGCTGTGTGCCGCTCGCGGAGGTGAAGGCCGGCGTCGATTATGCGCTGGTCGTCACGACCCCGGCCGGCCTCGTGCGGTATCTCGTGGGCGACGTCGTGCGGTTCCTATCCGTCGATCCGCCCCGCCTGCAGTTCGTGGGCCGCACGCGCCTCCATCTCTCGACGTTCGGCGAACAGGTCAGTGAACGGGAGCTCACGGAAGCCCTGCTCGCGGTCTGCGAGCAGCACGAATGGGTGGCCGTCAATTTCCACGTCGCCCCGTTCTTCACCAAACCGGTGCCGGCGCCGCGCGGCGGACACGAGTGGTGGATCGAGCTGCGACCCGGCACGGTCAAGACACCGACCGGGCCTTTTCTGGCCCAGGAACTCGATCGCGTGCTCGCGGAGCGCAATCCCGACTACGCCGCCCGGCGGAACGCGCGCGGGCTGGAGGCGCCCGGCGTACGGCTGGTCATGCCCGGGGTATTCGACCAATGGACCCGCGGACAACAGGCCGGCGCGGTGTCGAGTCGCATCCCGTGCTGCCGCCCCGATCGGCTCATCGCCGATCAGCTTGCCGCCCTGACCCGTTTTCACAACGCATCCACCGCGTCGCCCGTGCTGGTGCGTTGAGGCGTCGCGCCGCAAGGGCACCGCGTTCTATCGCCCCCGGCTACACCGAGCGGGTGGTCGCCGATGTCCCCATCGGCGACCCATGGCGTCGGTGTGGAAACCGACGCGCCACCTCGCGCAAGCTCACTCTTCCGACCCGGCGCCCTCGTTCGCGGTTTTGCGCGAACGGGATTTGCGCGTGGCCATCGATGGCTTTGCGTTCAGCCACAGCTCGCCGCGCGCATTCTGGTTCAGCCAGAAAATCTCGCCGCCGTGTTCGCCAAAGGTCGGCTTCGCCTTCGGGTCGGCCGGGACGGTCACGCCCGCGCCGGCCAGCGCCGCGAGCAGATCCTCCTGCGGACGTCCGAGCTGGGATGCAACGTCGGTGACCAGGGCCGCGACGCCTTCGCCGCGCTTCTTCGGCTGCAAAAGCAGGCGGACGGCCGCGAGAGTGTTGTCGGCGCTGGGCAGTGGAGCGCCGGATGCAACCGGAGCGGGGGCTGCATCTGCGGCCGGGGCCGGAGCGGTTGTCGGAGCCGGAGCTTCGCCCGAGGATGCCGACTCGTCGTCCCCCTCGTCCGCCATTTCGCCGGCATGTGGCGCGCGACCCTTGCGCGCGTTGATCCAGGTCTCTCCGCGCTGGTTGCGATTCAGCCAGTAAACAAAGTCGCCCTCCTCGTGGAATTGCGGCCTGGACTCGCCCTCGGTCTGCGGGCGAATGCCGTGTTCGCCGAGCTGCGCAAGGAGCGCGGGCTCGTCGAGCTTGAGCGCCTTGGTCAGGAAACCGAAGCTGCCCGACCAGCCATGGCCGCGGCGATTGCGCCGCATCAGTCCGCGCAATTTCGTCAGGAAGGTCGCGGGCTCCGGCGCGCGCCTTTCCGCCTGGGGAGCCGGACTGGCCTGGGCGGACGGAGCGGGCGCGGATTCATGTCTCGCGGCGGGCGGAACGTCGGCGACCGGAAGCTCCTCCTCGGTCAGGCGCTTGGCCTGGATGACCCGGAACACGGGCTGGGGCTTCTCGCGCGTGTTGATCCAGACCTCGCCCCGGCGATTGATGTTCACCCAAAAGAGATCGCCCTCGTACTCAACGTAGACCGGCTTGGCGTTTTCGTCGGCCGGAATCTGCATGCCGCACTCGACCAGCGCCGTCTTGACGTCGGACTCCTCGAAATGCCATTTCTTCGCGAGGTAGTCGACGCCCACGCTCATGCCCGGACCACGCTGGTTGCGGCGCATGTGCGGACGCAGCGCGTCGAAGAATGTCGGCAGCTCGTCCTCCACCGCGAGCTTGTCCCACTCATCGCGCCCGCCGGTGTCTTCTTCCGGTGCGTCCGGATCGGCATCGCGTGAGGTATCGCGCAGGCGCCGCAGGCCGTTGTCGGTCGCCGCCTTTTCCTCGGCGAGAAAGGTCTCGGCCTTGTCGTCCTCGACGGGGGCGCTGCCGGTCGCGGCCTTGAACTTGGCCTCGAATTCGGCGCGGAGCTTGTCGGCCTCCGTGCGGGCGGCGGCGGCCGCGGCGTCCTCGAGCGTCCAGTCCCGCTCCGTCGCGCGGCGGGCGAGGCCGTTGAACGCGAGGGCATTCTCCGGCGCGGTGTGGAAATAGATGATTTCCCACTGCTGCTGCCCGAGGTCGTTGATAAATTTTTCCATCAGAGCCGGCGACGCAAAGCCGCCCTTGCCGCTGCTGATGACCTTGTATTCCCAGTTTCCCATAAGGGGTCTACGCATTCCGGAACCCCCGGCCTGACGCGAGACAAAACTTGCCTGCAGCCGGATGACGCTCAGCGCGGCGCCGGGCCCGTCGTCACCGCCGCCAGGAAGTCCCGCACCGCATAATCCGCCAACTGGCCCCCGGGTCCGTCCGGGTTGAAATCAAAGCCGTGTGTCGCCCATGGCAGCATCAGGAAAAAATGGGGCACTCCGGCCTCCCGCAGCCGGCCCGCCAGCCGGTCGTCGTGGCGGACCCAGACCAGCGTATCCAGCCCCCCATGGAGCAGGAGGGTCGGCGGGCTCCGCCGGTCCACGAAATTCAGGCCCGACGCGTCGCGATATCTGCCGGGCTGTTCGTCGGGCGTGCCGCCAAGGTATCCGCGGAGGAGCGACCGCGACCTGATCGTATCGTTCTCGACCGTGTGGCGGTAGCCGAAATCCAGGTCCGACGGCCCGTAAAACGAGATGATGCCGCGCACTGCCGGATCGTGGTCGGCAAAACCGACGACCTGCACGATCTGGGCGCCGGCCGAGCGGCCCAGCAGCACGAGGTTGCCGGGATCGAACCCCATCCGCCCGGCGTTCGCCTTGAGCCACGCAATCGCCGCCCGGAGATCATCCTGCGGCGCGGGCCACGGCCAGCGCGGCGACAGCCGGTAGTCGATCGACGCCACGGCGTAACCCAGCGAAGTGAGCCGGCGGTTCAATGCGGGCATTTGCGCGCGGTCGCCCGCATCCCAACCGCCACCATGCACGACGATCACGCAGGCGGGAATGCGGCCATCCGCCGGCGCCGGCCGGGAAAAATCCAGCTTCAACTCCTGTCCGTCGACCACACGGTAAATCTCCGTCGCGATCGGAGACGACGGGCCAGCCGTCCCCACAAAAAGCCGGGTGAATCGAAACGGCGGCTCCGCCAGCGGCGGCCGGCCAAATGCGGCCTGCATTTGCGCCGGCAACCCCCGGGACAGGCGCACGGCTTCCACGATCGGCCGAAGAAACGCCACCATGGCGCACCCCGCCAGCGCCACGACCGCGACCCGCCATGTCCCGCGAAGGATCGCGACTCCGACGACCAGCTCGGCCAGCGCCAGCAATGCAAACACGTGACCGTATTCTGCGCCTCCGATCGCCAGTTTCCAGGCCCACGTCCAGGGCGGCGCCATGACGACCGTCAGCGCCGCCACGGCGTTGAGCCCGACGGCCGCCAGGAAAAACAGGACACTCTTCACGTGATCACTTTACGCGACGTCCGCCCGAAAGGTAATGAAATCTCCGGCCAATTTCCGGCCGTTCGAAAGTCTCGTGCCCCAATCCGCAACGGCACGGCCGTATCGGGCGACAGGAATCCGCGAAAATCACGACGCTATACCGACCGCCAACGGGCTGGCCTCTCCGGGAATATTCAACGCGGAGGTCCCGCTGGGGGCCATTTTCGGCCGCGCAATCCACAGTCGGTGCCACGATTGCCGGCAACGGTCATCCGCAATCACCTTGCTGCGGTGGGCCGACTTCGCTTATTCGTTGGTCCCGGTGAATCGCATGCTGCACGATCGCGTTCTTCGGCTGGGGTTTTTGCTCTGCGTCGTCGTCGCCGGAAACACCGTTGTGCTGGGGCAGACCGTGATTTCCGGCCCCTATGATGGAGCGACGATTCCCGGTGACATCGCGATTGCAGCGAACACATCGGCCACGTTCACGAGCGGCACGACGTTCACCGGCACCGCGGCGACCATCGCTGACAATGCCACGCTTAATTGGAACCAGGACGGAACGCTGTCCGCCAAGACATTCACGATGGGCTCGGGCAGCAATTACGGCACGATCTACGCTGGCAGTGGCAACAGCCTCGTCCTCGACAGCGGGACCAGCCTCACCGGCGATGTCCAGTTGGCTGGCAATGTCGGGGCCACCGTCACGAATCAAGGCACCATCTCCCACACCTATGGCACGGGCTATCTTTATGCCCCGACCATCATCAACCAGGGCGCCATTTCCGGCGGCGCCAATTCCACCCTCTATTTTGGCTACTATGGCGGCGAATCGGTGACGAACGCCGCGGGCGGCACGATCACGGCCGACGGTGCCAACGCCAACCTCTACCTGTTCACCACCGCAAACCTGGGAACCGTCACGGCGCAGAACGGGGGCGCGCTCTTTTTCACCGGCTCCTATACCACCGCAAACCTGGGCACGGTCCAGATCGGGACCGGCGGCGGCCGTGCTAATCTGCAGGGCACACTCGACAACACTTCCGCGACCCTGACCGCCCCGAGCGGAGGCGTCTTTCAGCTCTTGGGTGGCACCATCACCAATGGCACGGTAGCGCCCGGCGCACTGACGTTCACCAATTCGAATGGCACTCTCAGCAATGTCACCCTCAACGACAACCTGGTTCTCGGTGCCAGCACGGTGGTCACCTTTACGAACGGCACGACCTTCACCGGCGCCACCGGGAGCATCGCGGACAACTCCACGCTTTATTGGAACCAGAACGGAACGTTGTCCGGCAAGGCCATCACCATGGGCTCGGGCAGCAACTACGGCACGATCTACGCTGGCAGTGGCGACAGCCTCGTCCTCGACGGCACCACCAGCCTCACCGGCGATGTCCAGTTGGCGGGCAATGTCGGGGCCACCGTCACGAATCAAGGCACCATCTCCCATACCTACGGCACGGGCTATCTTTATGCTCCGACCCTCATCAACCAAGGGGCCATCTCCGCCGGCGCCAGCTCCCACCTCTATTTCGGGTACTACGCCGGCGAGTCCGTGACCAATGCCGCCGGCGGCACGATCACCGCCAATGGCTCCGGCTCCAACGTCTATCTGACCAGTCTCGTCAACCAGGGCACCCTCACCGCGCAAAACAACGGCGCTCTCAACCTGCAATCGGCCGCCACCAATCTTGGTCAGATCAGCCTCCAGAACGGCACGCTGAACACGAATAATTTCCTTACGAATGCGGCGGGCGGCGTGATCGGGGGAATCGGCGTGGTCAGTGGCGGTCTCGTCGTTGCCGGCGGCACGATCGACCCGGGACCGGCCGTCGGTACGCTGACCTTCGCGAACGGCGCTTTCTCGGTCACCGGCTCGTCGACGCTCAACATCGACATCTCCGGCGCGTCGGCGGACCAGATCCTGTTTCAGAATCCAACCGGGGTCATCAGTCTGGGGAACGGGCTGCTGGTCCCAAACATCACCCTTCTGGCCGCGCCGACCCCGGCCACGACCTACAATATTTTCCTGATCTCCGCCGGAGGCAGCGGATTCTCCGGCTTTCTGAACGGATTGCCGTCCACCGGGGGCGTGATCACGGCCGACTATCTGGGCAACCCCTACACTTTCGACGTCACGTACCTGTCCGATCGCATCACGTTCGAATCCATCCCCGAACCCGCGACGCCGGTTCTCCTCGGAATGGGACTCGCCGTCCTGTCCATCGCCGGATTTCGCCGGCGGCGCTCCTCCGCGAGCGCGCGCCGGACGACACCCATCTAGGACCACTCCGCGGCCCGGCGGATCGGCCTGGTCGGCATTCATCATTGGGTGCCAATAGCGTTGCGGACGCCCCCTGCGCCACGCCATGAATGAGGGAATGCGTCGCCTCGACCAATTGCTCGCCAACCTCGGCTACTGTTCGCGCCGGGCCTCGCGTGACTGGCTCGAAGGGGGACGAGTGACGGTCGAGGGAACGGAGGCGCGCGACCCGGGCCGCAAGGTCGATGCCGCCGCCGTTCGGGTCGACGGCGAACCACTCGATCATCCGGACGGGCTTCTTCTCCTGCTCCACAAACCCCCCGGCCTCGTGTGCAGCCACGATCATCGCGAGGGTGCGACCGTGTACGACCTCCTGCCGGAACGCTGGCGCCGGCGCCACCCGCCCGTCGTCAGCGTCGGCCGGCTCGACAAGGAAACCAGCGGCGTCCTGGTGCTGACCGATCAGAGCGCGCTGGTCCACCGCCTGACTTCCCCGCGGCACAAGGTCCCGAAGACCTACGGCGCGACGGTTGACGCCGATCTTCCGCCGGGATTGGGCGCGCTGTTCGCAGCCGGCACACTCGTCCTTCCGGGCGAAACGGAGCCCTGCGCGCCCGCGCAGCTTCGGGTGACCGGCCCGCGCGCGGCCGAGCTCGTGCTCACCGAGGGGCGTTATCACCAGGTGCGCCGGATGTTCTCCAGCCAGGGCTGCGAGGTTCTCGCCCTGCATCGCCGGAGTTTCGGACCGCTGGAAACAAATGACCTGGCGCCCGGAGCCTGGCGCGAGCTGCCGCTGGATTTCTTCGACCGGCCGCACACCGGCATTTCGACACCGGAGCCTGCTCCCCGGGTTTGACCCCGGGCACGCTTCCGTTTTCCCTCGCCGCCCGCATTCGATCGGAGACTCGCCATGAACTTCCTGAAAACTCCGCCGGAACCCACCGGCCGGCGGGAATTTGCCGCCGTTTGCCATCAACCGCTTGGCTTGTTCGGGTTTATTCGTGTTGATTCGTGGTGAATGGTTTCAACCAAAACGATGTCCGGACTCCCCACCCTTGAGGAAATCGAAGCCGTTGCGCCGTTTGTCGACGGCCTCGTGCCGCCCACGCCCCAGTATCGCTGGCCGCTCCTCAGCGCGCGCGCCGGATGCGAACTGTGGGTGAAACACGAGAATCAGACCGCCATCGGCTCGTTCAAGATCCGCGGCGCGCTCACGTACCTGGCCCGCCAGCGCGAGCAATCGCCAAACTTCCGCTGCGTCGTCGCCGCCACGCGCGGCAACTTCGGCCAGGCGGTGGCGTATGCCGCGCGGGCGCAGGGGATCGCCGCGATCATCGTCGTGCCCGTCGGCAACAGCCCGATGAAGAATGCCGCCATGCGCGCGCTCGGCGCGGAACTGGTTGAGGCGGGCGAGGATTTTCAGGCCGCGCTGGAACACGCCGCGAAGCTGGCCGCGGACCGCGCGGCGCACTACATCCCGTCCTTCCATCGCGACCTTGTGCTCGGCAATGCTGTGTCGTCGCTGCATTTCCTCCGCACCGCGCCGCCGCTCGACGCCGTCTATGCGCCGATCGGACTTGGTTCGGGCGTCTGCGGCCTGATGGCCGCGCGCGATGCGCTCGGCCTCCCCACGCGGATCGTCGGCGTGGCCGCCGCCGCCGCGCCCGCGATCGGCCTGAGTTTTGCCGCGCAGGAGATCCGGACGCACCCGGCGACTACCCGGATCGCCGACGGCATGGCCTGCTCCACCCCGGACCGCGAGGCCTTCGGCCACGTGCTCAAGGGCGTTGAGCGGATCGTGACCGTGACGGACGACGAGATCGAGGCTGCCATCCGCGCATATTTCACCGATACCCGTGCGATCGCGGAGGGCGCCGCAGGAGCCGCCCTCGCCGCGATCCTGCAGGACAAGGCCGCGGTCGCCGGCCGCCGCATCGGCGTGGTCCTCACGGGCCGCAACATCGACGACGAAGCGTGGACCCGGATCGTCGGCGCCAGTTAGCCCTGTTTCCCATGAGCGATTCCCTTCCCCCACTCACCGGTGCCCGGAAATCACGCCTGCGCGCTTTGGGCCAGACGATGCCCGACCTGATCACCCTCGGACGTGACGGACTGACACCGGCCCTCGCGGCGGAACTCGACCGGCTGCTCGGGGCGCGCGAACTCGTCAAACTGCGCTTCACCGGCGGGCAGGACCGGCACGAACGCAGCCGGTTGTGCGACGAGATTGCGGCCACCTCGCGTTCCCTCGAGGTGGGCGCCGTCGGCCACACAGCGTTGTTCTGGCGTCCGCCCGCCGGCAAGTCCAGGCTGCTGCCCGAATGACGCTGGCCGAACTGGGGTGGTCCGAATTCTTTGCGGCGCCCTTCGCCCAACTGGCGGGGGCCGGGTGGACGCCGGCGCGCGTCACCCTCGAGCTGAAGGGATTTTTCGAGGTCACGGACGCCGAGGGAGCCCGGCTCGGCGAATGCACGGGCAAGTTCGGCCACGACTTCCGCCAGGGTTCCGGCTATCCGGTGATCGGCGACTGGGTGGCGGTAAGTCCGCAACCCGGCGATCCCAGCCGCGCCGCAATCCACGCCGTGCTTCCGCGCCGCACCCGGTTCTCGCGGCAGGCGGCCGGCGACCACGTGACCGAGCAGGTCGTCGCGGCCAACATCGACACGCTCTTTCTCGTGAGCTCCCTCGACGGAAATTACAACCGGCACCGCCTCGAGCGCTACCTCGCCGCGGCCTGGGCGGGCGGAGCGGAGCCGGTGGTCATCCTCAACAAGGCCGATCTCAACGACGACACGGACGACATTGTCGCCCGGATTGCCGAGGTCGCGCCCCAGGTGCCGGTGCAGGTCGTCAGCGCGCAATCCCGCCGGGGGCTGAAGGCACTCGCCCG
>DASYDZ010000071.1:0-17428 GCA_036499305.1 Candidatus Didemnitutus sp. | reverse complement strand
CCGTCGAGCGGGTCCTCGCGCACGAGCATGGCGGCCAGGAAGAAGGTCAGGACCAGACTTATCCCTGCCGCGAGGTTGAAATACATCCCGGTCTGCTCGAATCGGTTCCAGTAGGCGCTGGCCGGGGACAGAAGCCGCGCGCTCAAAAATACCTGTACGACCGTCATCCCCAGCCATGGGACCAGAGAATACCGGAGGAGAACGATGTCTTTGCGGGCGACATGCCAGGTGAGATTCATGCGGCCACCCCTTTCCGGTCCCGGCGCTGCTGCCGGGCAAGGACAAGAAGGATTTCCCGCAGCGTCATCGGCAATGCGGCCACGGATGCGCCCGGGAACGCCTCCCAGGCTGATCGAACCGGGTCGTAAGCGGTGTCAACGTACCGCACGAGTTCGCCGCTCTGCTCCCAATCCAGCCATTGCGCGGGCAGCGGGGCCGGGCGGGTGAGCGAACCGGCGCTCCGCAACTCGACGCGACGAAACCGGCGGAGCAACGACTCGGTCGTTTCGCTGAAGCGCAAACGCCCCGATTCCAGCAAGCCAACGTGGTCCGAGAACCGCTCCACCTCCTCGATGTCGTGCGAGGCAATAAGCACGGTCCACCGGCCAAAATCCGAAGCCTCGATCACGCCCTGCATGAAATCGTCACGGGTCAGGGGATCCAGTCCGCTGAACGGCTCGTCCAGCACCAGCAGCCGGGGACGGTAGGCGAGTGACGAAAGGAGCGCCGCCTTCATCAGCATGCCGCGGGAGAGATGCTTCAGCTTTCGTTCGGGCGGAAGATCGAACTGGGCCAGAAGTTTCGCCTCCAGGGTTCGATCCCAGGTCAGGTAGAATGGACGACAGTAATCGAGGAGCTGGCGCACGGTCATCCACAGCGGCAGGCGCTGGTTTTCCGACACGTAGCCGATCTGCGCCCGCTCGACCGGCCCGAGGCGGCGCGATTCGACTCCCAGCACCGTTGCGGAACCGCCCGACGGGGACAGGAGGTTCATGAGGATCTTGAGGGCGGTCGACTTGCCCGCGCCATTCGCACCAAGGAGGGCGAAAACCGCCCCCTCCGGAACGACGAGGTTCAACCCCGCCAGCGCCTCCGTGTGGGCAAAATGTCGGGTCAGTTCGTGGGTTTCGATGGCATTCATGGAATTTCAACGTTGGGAAAGACGCCGCCACTGGTCCGCCAGGGCTTCCTGCAACTCGGCGAGGGTAAGACCGAGTTTCTTCGCCTCGACCGCCAGTTGCTCGAGATCGCGGGCCAGCAGGCTGGCGCGCCGTCCAGCGTCGCCGAGTATCCGCTCCGCCACGACGCTCCCGACCGCCGGGGTCGTCACGAGCACGCCCTCGGTCACCAGCGCCGCCACGATCCTGTGCGCGGTGTTGGGATTGATGCGCAGCTCCTGGCTCACGATCCGCACGGACGGGAACGGCTGCCCCGGTTTCATCTGCCCGGTCACCACCGACTTTTTCACCGCAAAGATCACCTGCTCCGCAATCGGCAGGCCGGGCTTCAGGATGATTGAAAACGGAAGCATGCTGTACTACCCATACTAGTACGGCTGGTATGGCAAGCTTTTTCAAATGTCATGTGACCCCCATGCAGGTGGTCCGCGCAAGAGAAGGCAGCGGCATCCAGGAAACGCGCCAAACATCAACTGATGCCGCGGCAACGTTCGAGGTATGGCGGCATCTCTGAATGCCGCGTGCCTTGGCGGGATATGGAAATCCCGCCCTACACCAAACGCCCGGTCGTTCGTCTCAATCAGGATGCCGTGTCGTTGGTGGACCTTGCGCGTTCCGCGGGCCAATCGCCTTGGTCCGAATCGAGAATCGGTCCCTGCATTCTTTTGCGGCTATCCAGATCGGGATTGATCTGGAAATTCCGTGTCGTTCCGCGGGCAGAAAATGGCCGGATATGGAAATCCCGCCCGACATCAAGCGCCCGTTAGTTCATCCACATCAAACGCCCGGTCGTACGTCTCAATCAGGATGCCGTGTCGTTGGTGGACCTTGCGCGTTGCGCGGGCCAATCGCCTAGGTCCTAATCGAGGATCGGTCCCTGCATTCTTTTGCGGCTATCCAGATCGGGATTGATCCGGAAATTCCGCGTCGTTCCGCGGGCAAAAAATGGCGGGATATGGAAATCTCGCCCTATACCCCGCGCGGACTCAATTCGACCCGGCTTCGCCGAGCAGGTTGGCGAAGATCATCTTGCCACCACCGGTGGGCAGCACGCCGATGATCTCGGCCGCCACCCGCTTGCCCATGAAGGCCCGCGCGCTGTTCACCACCACCATCGAGCCGTCCGCGAGGTAACCCACCGCCTGTCCCTCT
Source organism: Candidatus Didemnitutus sp. (assembly GCA_036499305.1). GTDB lineage: Bacteria > Verrucomicrobiota > Verrucomicrobiia > Opitutales > Opitutaceae > Didemnitutus. The sequence continues at coordinate 15,098 of DASYDZ010000071.1, read as the reverse complement.
TCCTTGCCCGGCTTCACCAGATCGATCTCGATGCTCTCCCCCACCACCATCTCGGGCCGCAGGGATTTCTCGAGCGCGTGGAGGTTCAGCCAGGTCACGCCCTGGAACTGCGCCATCTTGGCGAGATTGGTGTCGGTCGTGAGCAGCTTCGCCCGCATCGACTGGGCGAGGAAGACCAGCTTGGCCTCGATGTCCTGCCGGCGCGCGACCTCGCTCTGGTGAATGCGGATGTCGAGGTTCTTGATCTGCCGCAGCTCGGTCAGGACCTCGAGCCCGCGGCGCCCGCGCGCCTGTTTCACCGGATCGGGCGAATCCGCCACCATCTGCAGTTCGTCGAGCACGAACGTGGGGATGATCAGCGCGGCGCTGAGAAAATGGGTTTCGCAGATCCGCGCAATCCGCCCGTCGATCAGCGCGCTCGTGTCCACCACCACCAGCGGCACATCGACATCGTGTGGAACGAAGCGCACGTAGGGAATGACCAGATTGAACTCATCCTTGCCGCGCAGCGCGATGACCGCACAAAGGTACATGGAGATCACGAACAGTCCGAGGCGCACGAGGTACTTGGTCTGCGGATCACCCTGCTCGAGCAGCGGCGAGGTGCCGACGAGCCACGAGATCAGCGCGCCGACGGCGAGGCCGAAGGTGATGGCCGACAGCCCGCGCAGGGAAAAGCCCTTCAGCATGACGTCGACCAGGACGATCAGCACGCCGATCATCAAACCGATCGACACCGCCAGCGGAAGATAGCGGTCCCACTCCGTGATGGTGTAGCAGACCAGCCCCGCGGCGAGCGGGCAGAGCAGCAGGAAAACGATGCGGATGGCCAGCAGTGTCTTGTTCATGACCGGGTCAATGCGCCACGCCGTGCCGGCGGAGCCAGAGGATTATCACCAGGGGTGCGACCACGAACAGGATCATGACACCGTAAAGAATAATCTGATGCCGCTGCGCCCGCTTGAGGACTTCGGGGTTGGGTTCCTCCATACTAGATTGCCACAGAAGCATCCTGTTCCCCCATGACAACGCAATACTGTCCCGCCGGACGGCCGGGACGATCTTCCGTTGAAACGAACCCGCAACGGCCCATCGTCGGCGAACAACCCATGACCATGATGCACATCCGGGAACTGACCGCGCCGCAGATCCTGGCGCTCGCCATCTCGGCCGAGGAGGAGGACGGACGCATTTACCGCGACTTCGCCGAGCGTCTGCGCGCCGATTTTCCCGCGACCGCGGAGCTGTTCGTCCAGATGGCGGACGAGGAATCGGGGCATCGGCACCGGTTGCTCGAGCTCTACCGCAGGCGTTTCGGCGAACACCTGCCACTGATCCGGCGCCAGGACGTGAAGGGGTTCCCCACCCGTCAGCCCTCGTGGCTGGGGCAGACCCTGCGGCCCGGCCGCGCGCGAACGGAAGCCGCGCTCATGGAAATGGGGTCGCGGCGCTTTTACGAGACCGCCGCCCAAAGCACCGATGATGTCGCGATCCGGCAGTTGCTCGGCGACCTCGCGCACGAGGAATTGCGGCACGAGAAAAAGGCGGAGCAACTCAAGGATGAGCAGGACGCCGGAGGGGCCGCCGAGGTGGAAAAGGAGACCGCGCGCCGGCTGTTCATCCTGCGCTTCGTCCAGCCCGGACTCGCGGGGCTCATGGACGGCTCGGTCTCGACGCTGGCTCCCCTGTTTGCCGCCGCGTTTGCCACGAACAACACCGGCGCCACGTTCAAGGTTGGCATTGCGGCCTCCGTCGGGGCCGGCATCAGCATGGGCTTCGCCGAGGCGCTTTCCGACGACGGCAAGCTCAGCGGCCGCGGCGTGCCGTGGGTCCGGGGTGCAATCTGCGGCCTGATGACGGCGATCGGCGGCCTCGGACACACGCTGCCGTATCTCATCCCGCAGTTCCACACCGCCACCATGCTCGCGATCGGGGTCGTGGTGATCGAACTCGCGGTGATCGCGTGGATCCGAAGGCGGTTCATGGATACGCCTCTGCTGTCCGCGGTATTTCAGGTTGTCGTCGGCGGCACGCTCGTCTTCCTTGCCGGCTGGCTGATCGGAGAAAGCTGAGCCATTTCCCATGCCTGCCAAGAAATCCCCCGTCCGCGCCTTTCTCGTCAAACAGGAGCCTTCCGATTATTCGTGGAACGACTTTGTCCGCGACGGCAGCACCGCCTGGACCGGCGTGCGCAACTACGCCGCGCGGCTCCATTTGCGGTCCATGCAGCCGGGCGACGCGGTGCTCTTCTACCACAGCGGCGAGGGCAAGGAGATCGTCGGCGTCGCCCGGGTGAAACGGGCGGCCTACCTCGATCCCACCGGCGATCCGGCCGAGGAATGGGCGGCCGTCGATCTCGAGCCCGTCTGCCCGTTCAAGCGGCCCGTGACGCTCATCACGATCAAGGCGGACAAGGCGCTCAAGGAAATCGAACTGGTGCGCCAAAGCCGCCTTTCGGTCATGCCGCTGCGCCCGGGGGAATACGCCCGCCTGCTGGAACTGGGCGGACTCTGAGCCAAAAATTCGACCCGTTGGCGGGTTAAAGATGCAGGGCAAAGGACAGCCGGCCCGCGAGCATCGCCCTGTGGGGGAATCCGCGGACAAGGCTGCGCAAATCCTGATGGCGATGCGCGCCCGGCGTTGCCCTGCGCGGAGGGCAATCCAAGCCGCGCCTGGAATCCCCGGGGCGTTGCTCCCGGAAGTGGCGCTGGCGAAAGGGCGGCGTTCAATGATCCCGGCTGACCGCACGACACGCCGCGGGCTCGACAAGGCCGGGCTTTGCGGTTTCGACTGCCGGATGCCCGAATCCCTCGCCATCCTCGCTCCCGGTCTGCTCGGCGGCTCGGTCGCGATGGCCGCCCGCCACTATGGCGCCGCCGGCCGGATCGTGGTCTGGGCGCGCCGCCCCGAGGTTCGCCTGAAGCTGAAAGGCCAGTCGTGGTGCGACGCCGTGGCCGATTCGCCCGAGGACGCCGCGCGCGATGCGACGCTCGTCATCGTGTGCGCTCCCGTCGATCAGATCGTTGCGTTGGTTCGCCAGATCGCGCCGGCGGTCCGGACGGACGCGGTGGTGACGGATGTCGGCAGCGTGAAGGGCGAAATCTGCCGGCAGGCAACGCAGATTCTTGAGGGCCGCGCCGCGTTTGTCGGTTCACATCCGATGGCCGGATCCGAGAAAACCGGATGGGAACATGGCCGCGCGGATCTGTTCTCGCGTCGCACGATCTTTGTCACGCCCCTGCCGGAGAGCAGCCCGCCCGCGGTGGGGCGGATCGCTGCCTTCTGGTCGGCGATTGACGGCGAGGTGGCCACCGTGGCACCCGACGTGCACGACGAGATCGTCGCGCACATCAGCCACCTGCCGCAGGTGATCGCCTCGACTCTCTGCGCCAGCCTTGCCCGGAGGGATCATGGATGGCGCAATTTCGCCGGTGGCGGCCTGCGCGACACGACCCGGATCGCGGGCAGCGATCCCAAGCTCTGGAAGACCATCCTCGAACAAAACCGGGACGAAGTGCTCCGGGCACTGCGCGCATTTCAGGACGAGCTTCACGGCCTCGAACGGGCGCTCGCCAACCGCGACTGGTTCGAGGTGCAGGCCGTCCTCGAGCGCGGCAAGGCCTACCGCGAGCAATTCCGGACGATTCCCTGATCGGTCCGCCGCGCCAGCCTGTTCGAATGACCCCGCTTCCGCCCACGCTTCCGATCCAGCCATTCGCCCGTCCGGTCGTGGGCGCGGTCGCCCTGCCCGGATCGAAAAGCATCACCAACCGCGCGCTGACGCTCGCGGCGCTGGGCGACCGGGAGATCACACTTTCCGGTGCCCTGTTCAGCCGCGACACCCGGATCATGGTCGCCGCGCTGCAGGCCCTCGGTTTCGCGGTCCGAACCAACGAAAAGGCCCGGACGATCACGGTCACGGGTCTGGGCGGCCGCATCCCCCGCCGCGAGGCAGAGATCCACGTCGGCAATGCCGGCACGGCCGCCCGTTTCCTGACCGCGCTCGTGTGCCTGCGGGAGGACGGCATTTACCGGTTCGACGGCGACGAGGCCATGCGCCGCCGGCCGATCGGACCGCTGCTCGAGGCGCTCGAGAGCCAGGGCGCCCACGCGAATGCGAAATCATTTCCGTTTGTCCTGCGCACTGCGGGCCTCGCCGGCGGCGTGGTCACGCTCGACGCCTCCGAAAGCTCGCAGCTATTGTCCGCCCTGCTCCTGGTCGGTCCGCGCGCCCGCACCCGACTTGAGGTGGTGCTCAAGGGCGAAACGGTCTCGCGCCCCTTTGTGGCGATGACGGAGGGCATGCTCGCCCAGTTTTCGCCGACCCCGGCGACGTACGCGATCGAGGTCGACGCTTCAGCGGCAAGCTACTTCCTCGCCCTCCCGGTCGCCGCGGAGGCCGTCGTCCAGCTCCCGGGGTTCACGAGCGACGGACTCCAGGGCGACGCGGCTTTCGCGAACGTCCTACGCGATGCCGGCCTCCAGGTCGGCCCGCTGCGCGCGCATCCCGGTGCCGAATCGTTCCGCCGGGCCGGGATTACGCCGCACGGCGTCGTCGCCAATTTCAACTCCTTTTCGGACACGTTTCTCACGCTGGCGGCGCTCGCTCCGCTGCTGCAGGGCCCGACGCGCATCACGGGCATTGCGCACACGCGCAAGCAGGAGACCGATCGCGTGGCCGGCATGGCCGCCGAGCTGCGCAAGCTGGGCCAGCATGTCGTGGAGGAAAACGATTCGCTCGAGATCCATCCGCGCCCGCTCGCACGCGGGGTCGAAATCGAAACCTATCACGACCACCGGTTCGCGATGAGCTTCGCCATTCTCGGCTGCCACGACCTCGACGGGGACGGACGGCCCTGGCTGCACGTCAAGGATCCCGCCTGCTGCGCGAAAACATTTCCGGATTTCTTCGATCGCCTCGAGGATCTGCGGACGAGCGCCCCGTTTCCATGATTGCGCCGGCCGCCTTCCCCCGATGCGCTGAAAGCATTCGTGCCCTCCGCCACCTCCGGGTGAGATTCCCCGCCCGCCGCGCATGTCCCTCCCGCCCTCGCCATTCGTGATTGTCGCCATCGACGGCGGCGCCGCGTCCGGAAAGTCGTCCTCGTCGAGGATCCTCGCCGACCAGTTCAACCTGCTGCACGTCGACACCGGGTCTTTCTACCGCCACCTGACTTCGGAGCTGCTGCGGCGCGGCGTGCCGTACGACAACCTGCCGGCATTGCAGGCGGCCCTCCCGCAGCTGCGGCTCGGCACGCGCCTGAATGGACGCTCCGCGCAGATGCTGGTCGATGACCGGCCCGCGGACGACCAGATCCGCGACCGCCGGGTCAACGACAACGTCTCGCACTATGCCGCCATTCCGGAAGTGCGTGGCGCCCTGCTCGACTACCAGCGCGGCCAGGTCGGGGTCGCCCGGACCCACGGCTTTCGCGGCCTCGTGATGGAGGGACGCGACATCGGCTCGGTGATTTTTCCGCAGGCGGACTTCCGTTTTTTCCTGCATGCCGATCCGGCGGAACGGGCCAAACGCCGCGCCGCCGAGGGCCGGCAGGATTCGGTGGCCGATCGCGACCGCCTCGATTCGTCGCGAAAGACCTCGCCCCTCATCTGCCCGCCGGGCGCGATCGACATCGACTCGACCCATCTGTCGCTGGAGCAGGTGGTGGGGAAGATGGCGGTGCTGATCGCGGCCAAACTTCCGTGAGCCGACGCCCCCGCACTCCCGATTCCGCGAGATAACCAATGCCCCACACGCCCGATCACCTGCGGATGACGGCCTTCTACGCGCTGTTTCACTATATCGCGCGGCAGTTTTACGACATTCTGTTTCGCGGCGATGTCGCCGGCACGGAGAACATCCCGCTGGAAGGGCCGTTCCTCATCGCGTCCAACCATGCCAGCCATCTCGACCCGCCGCTGATCGGCAGCCATGTTGCCCGCCAGATGAGGTACTTTGCCCGCAAGACCCTCTGGTCCACCCGCGTGGGGAGCTGGTGGCTCGATCGGGTGGAGACGATTCCGGTCGATCGCGAGGGCGGCGACGTCGGTGCGATCAAACGCGTGCTGCAAGCGCTCGCCGACGATCGCGCGGTCGTCGTTTTTCCCGAGGGCACGCGCACGCTCGATGGCGGATTGCAGAGGCCAAAAGCGGGCGTCGGCCTGATCGCCTGCAAGAGCGGCGTGCCCGTGGTGCCCTGCCGCATCTTCGGCACGTTCGAGGCCTTCGGCAAGGGCCGCTCGTTTCCGCTCTTTGGAACGCCGGTCGATATCGTGTTCGGCCGGCCGATTCCGGTCTCCGACTACGACGATCCCGCCGCCGGCAAGGAACGCTACCAACTCGCCTCGCAGCGCATATTCGACCACATCGCGGCGCTTCCCCGGCCGGAATTCGCGGTGGTGTGACCCGGCCGGGCGGGTTCGCCGGGAGGCCTTGACCGGTTCGGCCCCGCGACCTTTGGCCTCGGCATTTCGAGCGCGTGCCCGGTAATCAGCGCCAGGCACCAAGGATCGTTCCCATGATCGTCAACGCGATGGCGTGATAGCCGCCGTTGATCAGGAAAATCCGGAGCGTGCGGTGCTCAAAAAGGTAGGTGATGCCAAAAGAGGCCGCGACCCAGCCGAAACCCGCGGCCGCGCCCGCCAGCACACCAAACCCAACCGTGGCGTTGGGGCCGATGAACGCGGATAGGTTGAATCCCATCACGAGTTCCAGCAGGAATGCGCCGCCGAGGACCCGGGCCGCGCCGCCCTTCGCCCGCAGGGTTTTTTCCGTGAACCCCGCCTCCCGCATCCAGATTCGGCCGAATACCGACGGCGAATACCAGACGGCGCCCAGCCCAAACGCGGCGAGCGTCGCCAGCAGGATCGCCGGCAGGTTAAAGTTAAGGGCGGGATTCATTGGCTGCGGCGGCGGACACCGACTCCACGGGATGCCGGTTCGGCTGGCTCGCTCAAGCGGTGTGCGGTGGACCGTCCTGTTTCGTCGGCGGATTCACCCCGGATGCCGACGACCGGTCGGGAAACGCAGGAGCGGCCGGCCACGTCCGGAAACAGGGCCTGTCCCTGTTCGCCCTCGTCCCTGTTCGCCCTCTTCGCCCCGAAACAGGGCCTGTCCCTGTTCACACGCTCGCAATGGAGGGAGGCATCTCCAAATGCCGCCGGCCTTGGCGAGTTTTGGAAATCACGTCCTACAACCGTGGCCCAATATCCCGCCCGCCGATAGATCCCATGCCGTCCTGAAACCTCCGGAAGCAGGGTCTGTCCCTGTTCAGCGGATCGATCTCTGCCGGACCCGGCTCGGCGCCTGTTGCCGCCTCACCTCAGTCCGCACGCCCGACGCGCCCGGGTCATCGTCGCGGAAGCCACCACCCGCGCGCGCTCCGCACCATCGGACAGCACCTTATCGACATAGTCGGGATTGGCCGCCAATTCGGCCCGACGCACGCGGTAGGGCGCGAAATAATTCCAATAGTGCTCGAACAGCGCCTTCTTCAGGTCGCCATAACCAAGCCCGCCGGCTTTCAGGCGACCTTCAAAATCGGCCGCCACATCCTTCGGCGCCACGAGCCTCAACAAGTGGATCGCCAGGTTGTCCGCGGCGTCGGGCTTTGCCTCCTGCGGGGTGCGCGAGTCCATGACAATGCCCATGACCTTTTTCCGCAGGACCTTTTCCTCGCCGAAAATCTCCACCGTGTTGCCGTAGCTCTTCGACATTTTCTGGCCATCGAGGCCCGGAACCACGGCCACCTCTTCGCGGATCACCGCATCCGGCACGACCAGGGTTTCACCGTACGTCTGGTTGAACTTGATCGCGATGTCGCGCGTCATCTCGAGATGTTGCTTCTGGTCCTTGCCGACCGGCACGAGGTGGGTGTCAAAAAGCAGAATGTCCGCAGCCATCAACACCGGGTAGGCAAAAAGACCGAAGTTCGCCGCGATGCCCTTGGCGAGCTTGTCCTTGTAGCTGTGCGCGCGCTCCAGCAGGCCCATCGGCGTGAGCGAGCCGATCATCCAGGTGAGTTCGCAGACCTCGGGCCGGTCGCTTTGGCGCCAGAAAACGCATTTGGCCGGATCGAGTCCGCAGGCGAGCCAGTCGAGCGCGATGCCGCGCGTAAAACGTCGGCGTTCCTCGGCGTCGGTGACCGCGGTCATCGAATGGTAATCCGCGATGAAATAGTAGGCATCGCCGCCGGCCTGCAGCTCGATCGCCGGGCGCATGGCGCCGAAATAATTACCGATGTGCAGGGTGCCGGAAGGCGTGATGCCGGTGAGGACGCGGGGCATGGGGCGGAAATTGGGTCGTCGACGCGAAGGGTCATTGGGGCGGAATCCCCCGCCCGAGGAAAGGAAAATGCGCCCCTGGTCCGGTCCGCACCCCGCCAGTCTCAGCCGGAATGGCCCGGTCGAAAAATCGAGGACGATGCCGAAGAGCCATACCCAACTCCGCGTCCGGCCAATCTGGGCGGCACAAATGGCCCCTGCTCGGGCAAAAGCCTCTCAACTTTCAACCGCCAACTTTCAACGGCATGTGTCCGCCTCAGATCTCGGCGGGAAGGATCGACACCGTCGAACGCACCCGCGCCAGATGCCCGGCCGGGAGATAACCGCCGAAGGATATCGCGGGCATCACGCGCGAGCGCGGACCGAGAAGAGTGCCGGGATTCAGGACGGCATTGCATCCGACCTCGGCGTGATCGCCCAAAATTGCGCCGAATTTCCGGAGTCCGGTCGGCACGGGTCCACTGGGCAGCTTGGCCATCACCTCGCCCTGATCGAGACGCAGATTGGAACAGATCGCGCCGGCGCCAAGATGCGCCCGGTTCCCCAGGATCGAGTCCCCGACGTAGCTGAAATGCGGCACCTGCACGCCGTCCATCAGCACGCAGTTCTTGAACTCGCACGAATTGCCGAGAACGCAATGCTCGCCGACAATGACATTTCCGCGAATGAATGCGCCGGGACGGATTTCGGTGTGGGCCCCGATGTAGGCCGGGCCGATGATCGTCGCGTGCGCCGGCAGTTTTACGGTCCCATCGAGCCAGACCCGCCCCTCGAGATGCACCCCGCTCGGAATCGACGGAGGCGGACCCGACACCGCTGCGGCCTCCATGGCCGGGCCGATCTTCCGCAGCCACTCCCACGGGGCGACATTGCCATGGAAAAACGCGGAAAATCGCGACAACGACGCCGGCAAAATGAAGAACTCCGAGGCGTTCACAGGGCCGTGAATAGCGAAAAAACCGCTGGAAACCAGCGGTTTTCGCAAAAGAACCGAAAATGGAGCGGGCGAAGAGACTCGAACTCTCGACGTCCACCTTGGCAAGGTGGTGCTCTACCAACTGAGCTACGCCCGCAAAGAAGAGGTGCGAGTATTGGTCGCCTCGAATGCTCGTCAACTGGAATTTATGAATCCGGGCCGCGACGAATTCCGCTTCGAGTTTCCCTGGCTCCGAAGGCATAAATCGTTGCCCGGAAAACGAAAATAGCGTCTTGCTGGCACGGTTTTGGCATTGCACACGCTTTCTTGCCGACGATCAACATGAGCCGCCAACAGCGAATTGCCGCCACCGTCTCGGGCATCCATGCCGAGGAAATCAGCGCGCACTTCAACCTGCTGCCGGAGCGTTATTTTGTGCAGACGGACGATGCCGAGGTCGCCCTGCACATCGGAATGGTCAATCGCCTGCTCCACTCGATCTCGGCCGCCGACTCGCTGGGATCCCTCCGCCCCGTTATCGAATGGCACGACGACTTCACGCGCGGTTGCAGCGTCGTGCATGTCGTCACCTGGGACCGCGCCGGTTTATTCTTCAAGCTCGCGGGTGCGTTCAGCGTGGTCGGGCTCAACATTCTCGCCGCGCGCATCACCACGCGCAACGACCACATCGCCATCGACACCTTCGAGGTGACCGAGCCGGGAAACGGACCGGTCCGGGATGCCCACGCCCGGTCCGCCTTTGGGCAGACGGTCGAGGAAGCGCTGGTTAGCAACAAGGATTTGGGCGCCGAGATTGCCATGCAGACACGCAAGCACTCGTCGCCGCCGACCGTGGGCCATCCGCCGTCCGTCGAGGTCTATCTGGAAATCGCGTCGCCCCGCGTGATCGTCGAGGTCCACGCCCCCGACCGTTTCGGGCTCCTGTACCGCATCGGTCATGTGCTCACGGACGAGGGATTCAGCCTCACCGCCGCGCGGGTTCATACGCAACGGGGCCTCGCCATCGACAGTTTCTATCTGGAGTCGGGCGACCACGGCCCGGTCACGGCGGCCCGCCTCGCGCAGCTTCAATCGACCCTGGCGGAGAGTCTCGCCGCCAGTCCCACCGCGTAGAATTCGCTCCCCAAGCCGCAGCCGACGTGTTGAGCTTGCGGGTCATGAATCCCGTCGAGCACCGCGATCTGGCCGTCCTCCATCGGATTGCCGCGCTCACGGCCGGCGATGGCACGGCCATGGCCGCGGAACGCGCCGTCCTGGAGGCGATCGTGTCGGTGATTCCCGCGAACAGCGCTTCGCTGTCCCTGCTGAATCCGCACACAGGTTACCTCGAGATCGTCACCCAGATCGGGCTGCCGTCGGATACCGGTGACTTCGCGCTGAAGCTCGGCCAGGGCGTGACCGGCTGGGTCGCTCTCCATGGCAAGCCGGTGCTCGTGCCGGACGTGGCGGGCGAGCCCCGCTACATCGCGGCGCGGGCCACGGTTCAGTGCGAGATGGCCGCGCCACTCGTCGCCCGCGGACAGGTCGTCGGCGTGATCAACCTCGATGCCGATCGTCCGTTCTCGTTCGGCGACGGCGACCTGCGCCGGCTGCTCGCGTTCGCCGAGGAGGCGAGCCGCACGCTGCACCGCCTGTGGCAGCTCGAACGCCTGCAGAACGAATCGGCGCAGCTCGAGACCATGGTCAACCTCGGCCATTCACTCGTCGCGCGGCTCGAGGAGGGCGACCTGCTCGCCACTCTCACGCGCAGCGGGCGCGAGCTGTTCGACGCGCGCCTGTGCACCCTTCACGCCTGCGATCCCGCCCAGGCGATCTTTGAGCTGCAGGCGTGGAGCAGTGAGGTGAACTTTGCCGAAAGCGCGCTGCGCCGTGATCCGTTCAACGCCGACGAGTCCTTCCTCGCCAGTGCGCTTCGCAACGGCCATGTGGTCGAATTCCAATCGCTGGAATCCACCGGGGCCGTCGATGCGGTGGACCTGCCCGCCGATCCGACGCTGTGCTCGGCCCTCGCCGCCCCGTTGCTGGTCGACGGAGCCCCGGCCGGCGTGCTGGCGGTTTACACCGCGCGACCGCATCGTTTTTCCGACGCGCAGAAACGCCTGCTCGCCGCCCTCGCCAGCTTTGCCGCCGTCGCGCTCCACAATTCCCGGCTTTATGCCCGCGTGTTCCAGTCCGAGGAGATTCTCCGCAAGAACCAGACTCTGACCACGCTCGGGCTTCTCGCGGCGGAAATCGCGCATGAGATCCGCAATCCGCTCACCGTGATCAAGCTCCTGCACGGACCGCTGGGCGCCGATTTCGCGCCCGAAGATCCGCGCCGGCGCGACCTCCAGGTCATTACCGAAAAGATCGAGCAGCTCGAGGACATCGTGGCGCGCGTCCTTTCCTTCGGGCGCGCGCCGGCGGCCCTGCATTCGCGCTGGCCGCTCGGCAGCATGATCGAGGACACGCTCCATCTCCTGCGCGCCAAGCTCGCGCAGGCCGGCGTGCAGCTCCGCTACTCCGCTCCCGCGCGGCCGGTGTTTGTCGAAGCGAACAAGGGCCAGGTGCAGCAGGTGTTTCTCAACCTCGCCCTCAACGCGCTCCAGGCGATGCCGCACGGCGGCAAGCTCTACCTCACCTGCTCGATCACCGAAAACACCGTCGCGATCGACTTCGCCGACACCGGCGGAGGCATTCCGGCCGACCTTCAGCCCCGTATCTTCGAGTCGTTTCTTTCGGGCCGTTCTGACGGCACCGGACTTGGGCTCACGATCGCGCGACGGATCGTCAAGGACCACCGCGGCGAACTCGCTCTCGTCGGCACCGGCCCGGACGGCACCACGATGCGGGTGACGCTTCCGCTCGCATCGTAGGGCGCGAGGGAACACCCACCGATTTCCGGGTATGCGAACAGGGACAGGCCCTGTTTTGAACGCAACAGGCCGATGCATATCGATGTCCTCATCAATCCATCGCGCGGCACGACTGTAACCGGGGGCGCCAGACCCCCGGAACGTTTGCAGCCAGGCTCTTCACCGGGCCCTCCGGACCCGGCTACAGAGGGGAATCATCCGGCCGGAGCGCGCAACCGAATGCCCGCCTTTACCGATTCCTTGGCGCATTCGGAGATGCCGCCCTGCAAGCCGCATCCCCGGCGCGCGAGCCGCGCTCCCGTCGTGTCGCCTACCGCTGGTCCTTCGAAAATGCGAACGGCGCCGTGGTTGCGTCCGTGCCGAGCACCGCCGAGGGCGTGTCGGCCGACGGGTTGCCGGCCAGAACCTGAAGCGTGTTGTACGCGAGCTGGATGTGCTTGTGGGTCTCGAGTTCGGCGATGAGCCGCCGGTTGATCCGGTTGCGGGTGCTCGAGGAATTGCGATAATGCGCCACGTAGATGAGGCTGAACAGCACTCCGCTGTCCGCGATCCGCGTGTAGATTTTCGGCCGGTAGTCGGCGTCCTCCACGCCGTACCGACGCTCCATCACCGCGGCGGCGTTGCGCGCGGCAAGAAACTCATCCCGCGTCTCCTCCTCGAGCACCTTGCTGAACAGCGCGGCGGCGCTCGCCGCAGGGGTGCTGTACGTGACAGTAACCTCGATCTTCCCCCAGATGTACGGATGGCCGTGGTTGAAGTTGAAAACCTTGCTCTTGAAAATGAAGTTGTTCGGCACGAACAGCACGCGGCCGGTCGGCTGGTCGACCCCGAGCCAGTTGTTCACCTCCACCAGCGTCGTGCGCAGAATCTGGATGTCCAGAACATCGCCGCGCACGCCCTCGATCTCGAGACGGTCGCCGATCGTGAACTTCCGCCCGAACATGATCGCGAACCAGCCGAAAAAGGCCGCGCACATGTCTTGCAGCGAGATCACCACCGCCGCGCTGACCAGTCCCAGCGTGGTCGCCAGCAGGGTCAGGTCGTCGATGAGATAGAAGGCGGCCACAATGGCGACGATCAGCGCCACACCATAACGGCCGAGCCGGCGGGCCAGGAAGAGCTCCTCCCGCTTGTAGCGGCGCGGCAATATGATCCGGCTGATCAAAAGATACGCGAGGATGATGGCGAGCGCCGCCACGAGCGGACCGGTCAGCAGCTTCAGGTAGGAGGCCTGCAGCTCCGCCGTGTGCTGGTTGTTGAAGCTCTGGTCGAGATTAAGAAGGTCGAGCCGGTTGCGCAGGAGCTCGCGTGCTTTCCGCAGTGCCGCCACCTGGTCGGCGAGGAATGGTATCCGCTCGCCAAGCATGTCACGCTGCGCGCGCTCCGTGACGAGAAGCTGCTCGACCTGCGGGTTGCGCGAAAGGAAACCGGTCTGCTGTTCCTGCGACTTGATCGCCTCGTCGAGACGGGCGATGTCCTGCCGGGCGAACGTCAGCGCGGCTTCGCCGTTGCGAATGCTGTCCGTGAAATTGGCGATCCGTTCGTCCAGGCTGCTCGCGGCCGCGGCACCACTCCGCTCGTCCAGCCGGTCGAGGAAAATGCGGCGCAGCGACGGGCGCGTCGGCGCCTCCGCCGCGCGCAACTCGTCCCGGATCGACGCCGCCTGGCGGATCAGGTCGATCTCAATCTCGACCGCCCCCTGCTGCAATGCGATCGCGCGGAGCTGTTCGTTCGCGGTGTACAGCTTCTCCTTCAGTTGCGCGCGGGCGGCGGTCGCGGCCGGATCGCCGGGGTTCGCCTTTGGCATGTCCTCCATCCGGCGGCGAAGGCTGTCGCGATCCTCGGTGACCGTGTTGCGCCGGGTCACGAGATCCCGCAGCCGGGTTTCCGCCGCGGATGTTTCCGTCGGGATGGCCTGCAACTTCTCGTGCAGCAGCTCGCGCGGCGCGGCCATACTGCCGCCACGCAGGTCGACGTCGCGGGTCTCGAGCGCCTGACGTTTCTCGAGGATGGAGAGCTCCTGGCGAAGCGCGACCACGCGGCGGTCGAGCGCCGGCTTTTCGGCGGCATTCGCGTGGTCGCCCGCCAAGGCCTCGATCGTGCGGATTTCGTCCCGCAACTGCGCCAGGCGATCGTCGTCGCGCGCGGCCTGCAGCGCCCCGGCCGAGACCCCGGCCAGCAGGAGGCCCGTCACGGCCAGGCGCCGGACGGAAAGGCGAACGCGCACGAAGGGGTTCACTCCTCGAGTTCCACGTTCCAGTACGCGAGATCGAGGAAATCCTTCCACTTCTCGTGACCGTGGTTACCGAGCACGAGCGAGATGACCGGACGCCATTTCGGGCGGACCGGCTTCCGGATTAATCGCATGTGCGCCTCGTGCGGCAGGCGGTTGGCCTTGCGCGTGTTGCACTTGATGCAGGAGCAGACGATGTTCTCCCACGTCGTCTTGCCGCCGTAGTGCCGCGGGATGACGTGGTCGAGGTTGAGCTGCTCGCGCGGAAAGGCATGGCCGCAGTACTGGCAGTGGTCGCGATCGCGCTCAAAGACGTTGTTGCGCGTGAGCTTGAGCTCCTTGCACGGCAGCTTGTCGAAAAACGTGAGCAGAATCACCCGCGGCAGCCGGATGGTGCGCGTGACGGTCCGCACGATGTCCATCTCGTCGATCGGCGGGTTGAAGCTCGAAAAATCGATCCAATCGACCAGGCTGAATGTCCGAAAGTCATCCTCGTGGTGATGCACCACCTGCGCATGTTCCCGCGCCAGAAGGGCAAAGGCCCGTCGCGCACCAATGACGTTAACCGCCTGCCAAAGGCGGTTCAGCACCAGGACCGGCTGGTCGAGTGCGGCTTCCATAAGTGCTTTCCTGATAGTCTCTGCTCCCTGACCTGTCAATGCCCGCTGCGGCCGGAGGCGGGCGCGTCCGGTTGGACTTGAGGCACGATTCTGTCGCAAAAGACTCAAAAGACAGAACCGATCGCCTCACGGGTTGGAGAGGATTTATCCCGCGATCGGTTGGCGCGATC
>DASYDZ010000070.1:0-16868 GCA_036499305.1 Candidatus Didemnitutus sp. | reverse complement strand
GTGCCGATGGCGAAAAGTCCGTACGGCCATCCGGCCGGCACTTCGGATTCGTCGATTTCGCGCATGGCGTCGCCATCCACCACGTTGGCCGCCCAGACGGCGCTTCCGATCGGACCGAAGGCCGGATCGATGCCGGAGATGCCGTTGATGAGCCAGTAGGTGTGCGTCAGGTCGAGCCGGGGATCGAGGCAGAGGGCCATGATGAGCTCGCTCGAAGGCACCGTCGTCATTTCCCGATCACGCGTGTTTCCCGCCACGCTGCCGTAAAGTCCGGCGCGATTGAACCGGAGCGGATGGGGTGCGCCCTTGACGTCGAGGGTGCCGTCCAGGTGTTCGCGCTCGGCCCAATATTGAAATTCGCCGGGGGCGTCGCCGGTGTCGTCACCGACCTCAAAGCCGGCGAGCACAATCACCTTGACCGGAATCTTGTCGGACGCACGGGCCAGACCGACGGCCAGGCCCAGAATCAGAACGGCGCCCCGGCGCCACCAGCAGGATTTGATTGGCACGCGGGTCGGATAGCACGCCCGATGCCATCAGGCCAGCCGGGATGGACCTTTAATGCTGGTGGTCCCGGTTGGCGGGTCGTGACGGCGCCGGATGCGATGTGGCGTGCGGCGTGGATCTCTGCGGCCGGGACGGATAATGCACCCGCGGCGGATGAACATACACGTCTCCACCGCGATGGTAGTCGTGGCTCTCATGGTAACCTCGCGATCCATACAGCCAGCCTCCGCCATAAAACCAAGGACCCTCGTCGGCGTCGGGACCATAATAGACGCCTCCGCCGGCGTAGTCGCCACCGCCGTCCGCCACGCAGCCGACAAACAGGAGCGAGGCGCCAAACAGGGCGGCGCCGCCAAGGGCAATTCTGAGCAACGTTTTCATGGGCGGGTGGC
This sequence comes from Candidatus Didemnitutus sp., assembly GCA_036499305.1. Lineage (GTDB taxonomy): Bacteria > Verrucomicrobiota > Verrucomicrobiia > Opitutales > Opitutaceae > Didemnitutus. The sequence goes on along the minus strand of DASYDZ010000070.1, from coordinate 15,969 downwards.
GGGGTTGGCGTTGTCGATGTATTCCACCAATCCGACGGTCCCGCCGGTGGGGTCGGCGATGATCGCGAAGCGGCTTTCGTAGGCAGCGGGCCGGGGAGCGACCAGAACCTGGCCACCGAGCTTGATCGCCTGCTCCGTGGCTTCATCGATGCTCTTCACCCTCACCACACCGAGCCATCCGGTTTCCGAATCCCGGTGGGCGGGCAGTGGGGCGACGCCCCCGCGAGGGTAGTCTGACGTCAGCAAAAGGAAGTCGTTCTTGCGGGTGGTTCGGTCATCGGGCTTCACCTCGAGGCCAAAGATCGTGTGATAAAAGCGGGTGGTCTTGGGCGGATCGTTGGCATAAAGTTCGAACCAGTTCCACTGGCCGGGATTGGGATCCTCGTCCGCCGGGTCGCCGGAACTCGACTGCAGAAGGCCGACAGGCGAGCCCTCGCCATCGGTGACGATGGCCTGGCGACCACGGTCGGCGAAATTGCGGGCCGGCGCCCGCACTTTGCCGCCGGCCGGTTCGACCCGCGCCACCGCGGCGTCGAGATCGTCAACGGCCATATAGACAATCCAGCGGGAAAGCCGGTTCGGGCTCGCATTCTTGCGCACGGCCAGGCCGGCGACGGGGTGGCCGTCCGCGCTGAAAACGGTGTAGGAGCGTCCGTTTTGCGTAATCGGCTCGGCGGTCCAGCCAAACAATCCTGTGTAGAATTTCGTGGCGGCTGCGGGATCGCCGGTGAAAAGGTCCGCCCACACGATTTTCCCCGGGTGATGTTCACCACTGCCCGCGTCGTCCAGGGCGGGAAACGTATGCCCGGCGGCCAGGCAGGTCGTGGCGGCGCCGAGGAGCAGGGCGAGCACGACGATCGTGCCGGGAGAAGGCAGAATGGCGCCGAAGCGGGAAATGGGATTCGCGGGCATGGCAATGTTGACTCCTGTCGGAGCCCGCAAGGTACGGCGAATCGCGGGGTCGGACATGGGGTTTATCCCGACGCGCGGCCTTCGGGCGGGTGTCAGGCGCTTGCTCCTTCGGGACGAAACCTTACAAGGGAGTTCATGTTCCACCTGATTCGCTGGAGGTTTGCCGCGCGCCTGGTCTTCCTGTTTTTGGCGGGTTTTGCGACTGCCCGGGCCGCCAGCGTGGCAGCCATGCCTCACGTCGGCGCCGACGATCCGCGCTTCTCCTATGAGGGACGGATCGACCGGGCAAATCCCCGGGAGCCGGTGCTCATCTGGTCGGCGACGCGGGTGAGGATCGATTTCGAGGGGCCGACGCTGGCCGTGGACTTCGACGGGGGCGTGGGCCAGAACTTTTTCAACGCGACCGTGGACGGGGTCACGACCGTCCTCGGCCCGAAGGCCGATGGACCGGTCCGCCTTTCCGTCCCCGTCCCGGCGGGACGTTCACGCCACACATTTGATCTGTTCAAGCGTTCCGAGGCGGCGGCGGGACAAATCCGTTTCACCGGGATTGACGTGGCAGACGGCGCGACGGTGACCCGGACGGCATTGCCCGTGCACCGTCCGCGCTTCGCCTTTTTCGGCGACTCGATCATGGTCGGCGCGTGCAATGAGGATGGAGCGGCCGACCAATGGGAGGACCGGCGTACCCACAACAATGCCCTCAGCTATACCGCGCTGACGGCGGCGGCTTTCGGCGCCGATACCCAATGCATCGCGATCAGTGGCATGGGGATTTCCATCGGATTCGTGAAGATCGTGGCCGCCGAGGCGTGGGACCGGATGTATCCGTCCGCGGACGCCGCCCGGGATGACCTCGCGCTCTGGCCGCCCGACCTCGTGTTCATCAACTATGGTGAGAACGACTCGGGGTACCCATCCTCGCACGGGCTGCCGTTTCCCTCGGATTACACGCCGAGGTATGTCTCGCTCGTGCGCACCATGCGGACGGCGTTCCCGCAAACGCATTTCGTGCTGTTGCGCGGCGGGATGGGCGGCGGCGCCAATAATCCGAAATTGCGTTCCGCCTGGGAGGAGGCGGTGGCTGAACTGGAAAAATCCGATCCGGGCGTCAGCCACTTTGTGTTTCAGCATTGGAGCAAGCTTCACCCTCGCGTCGCGGACGATCGGGCGATGGCCGACGAGCTGGTGGCCTGGCTCCGGCAACAATCGTTCGTTTCCGCGCTTCGCATCGACGGCACGTAAGCGGCGACCCTCGGGGTGCTGTCGCGGGAGCGGAAACCACGACGCCACCCGCGGAGGCTGATTCCTGGCCGAACTCATGCCGTTGGAGGTGGAACGCGTTGTCTCAACACGTTCGCGAATCGAAGCGCGTTGACAACACGCTCCACCATCTGATTCGCAGGTTCAAAGAGCCAATCGAGTGTTCAATTGCATGAGTCCGGCTCAGTCGGAACGAGGCAGAAGAAGCTGGTTTGGCTCCAGGATCGACAGGTCCTGTGGTGGTCGCCGATTTCCCCATCGGCAAGAGGCGTCGGTATGGAAACCGACGCCCACCTACTGCGTCGATCCGGTTAATTCCCCTCCCAGCGCTCGGCGTTCTCGCGGGCGCGCGGAAGGATGATGCTGACGACATGGCCGGTCTCGGGGCGCGGCCCCAGGCTCAGGCGCCCGCCCAGCATTTCCACGCGTTCCGACATGGAAAGGAGGCCGAGCTGGTGGCGGTTTTCGGCGCCGGATGCGGCGGATGCCGTTGCCTCGCCGTTGTCGGTGATGTCCATCCTGAGCCGCCCGGCCGTGTCGACGATCTCAATCCGCGTCTCGGTGGCCCGTCCGTGATGCAGCGCGTCCGCCAGGGCTTCCTGGGCGACACGAAATATCGTCGTCCGCACGTCCTCGGTCAGATCGGTGAATGCGCCATACGCGATGAGATGGACCCGCACGTCGTTCTCCGAGGCGAAGTCCCGGCTGTAGGCGTGCAGGGCGGGGATCAGCCCGAGGTCATCGAGCGCCGTGGGGCGGAGGTCGCCCGCGAGCCGGTGCAGCAGGCCAATCGATCCTTCAAGCAGACGCTGCACCCGCGCGGCCCGGGAACCAACGCCCGGAGCGACGCGGCTGGCCTCCGTCGCGATCGAGAGCAGCTCGGCCTCGATGCCGACGAGGTTTTGCACCACTTCGTTGAGGATCTCGCGGCTCAGATCGCGCCGGTCGTCCTCCTGCGCGATCATGATCTGGTGCGCGAGCGAGCGGAGGCGATCCTCGGAAATCGTCGTGGGTTTGAAATGGCCGCGAGCCGGCGAGTGACGCTTGCGCTTTCCCCCTGGGGGTCGGGGTTGCCCGGTCGCGTGCGCCAGCTTGGTCTTGGAGTCCGGGCCAGCGGCGGCCGGCGGCGGCGCCGTGCCGACCGAATTTTCCGAAGACTCACCGGGGAAAAGAGCCTGGCTGAAGAAAAATGCTCCGCGGGCCTGGCTTGACGCCGAGGAGCGCGGCAGCCGGTTGACGGACTTCCACAGTTGGGGCGGAAGCGACCAATTCGTTTTTCCGTTCTCCGATTCGGTCATCTCGTCCGATCGCTCGGTCCACGGAGGCGCCTGTTTCGGCTCCGAGGAAAGGGCGGAATGGCGGAAGGGCATGGGACGGGAGAATTCGAACCATGTGCGGTGGCGACGGGACGGCACACAGACTCCTCTATTGAACACCGAATGCGTTACACGGGCGATAAGGTGAAACCCTACCCGCATTCCATCCGCCTCTATTTTCCCCAGCGATAGCCTAGCCCGAGCAGAAAGATGTCCGAGTCGCGGTTATAGTTGCTGACGACGCGGTCGAAGACCAACCGGGCCACCAGGTGGTCATTAAACCGGTAGGCGCAGGTCAGCGAGAAAAGGGGAGCGACGGCGGCGGGAATCCGCTGGTTCGTCGTCGACGGGTTATTGTGATCGATGTATACGTAAGGTCCAATGCCGGCGCCGACGGAAACCCGGTCGTGGAAGAACGTGTTGACCGCCCAGATCTGGGTGGCCCCGCCACTCCGGCGGATGATCTTCGGATCGCCCTCGTGGATTCCCGAAATGGTCCAATCGATATGCGGAATCAGCCCGCGGCGATACTCCGCGGCCCAGGCGGCGGCCTTCTGGCTCAGGAAAGTGTTCACCACGCTCTGGCCGGTGAACATGGTCAGCTCATTGGCGGTCACGCGCTCCTGCTCATCGTGCGCGTCCCCGAGTTTTCCGGGGGTCGGTTTGGTGGTCCGGCCGAACCAGAACCCCAGGCCCGCGCCAAAAGTCGTGAGGTTGAGATCGTGATCGGGAAGGATCCGATTGACCATCACCTCGCCGTACCAGCGGTTCGAGAAATAGGCGGTGGCGGACAGGCTGGCGATCAGGGCCGTTCCATGCACATCCACGGTGTCGCCGCCCGGCGCCGGTTGCGTGTCGAAATAGGCATAGCCGCCGGCCCCGACCGCGATGATGAGGCGGTCGTGATCCAGCGGAATCCGCGCCCAGGCCTCCCCGGCGGTGCCATCGCGATGGTGGCCGCGCAGATGGCCTTCGTTGATGTAGGCGATCGATCCGGCGAAATACCGGGAGAAGTCCTGGCGATAGTCCACCTGCCAGTCATAGCTCGACCGCTCATGGGAGACCTCGGGCAGATAACCGCCGAAAAATGTGAGTTCCTGCGCGCCGAGGCGGGGCAGGAGCACCGCGGCCAGCCACGGGGCGAGCAGAAGTATCCCGCGGAGACGGAGGCGCATCGCGGTTACTTCGGGTCCACGCGAATCCGGAAATTTTCGACGAGGAGCAGCACTCCCGCGACCAGCGCCAGGACGCCGATGATCCAAAGCGGCAGCGCCAGGCCGAGGAGAATATTCCCGCCGAAAACGATCAGGAAGACGGCGAGCATGATGCGGGACAGCGCCATGGGATTCAGGGGTGGCTGAAGAGAAAGGTCACCGCCGCGATCAGCAGGAAGGCTCCGGACCAGTTTGCCTCGCGAAAGCTCCAGCTCCGGTGATAGGGCCAGGACGGCATCGCGCCCAACAGGACGAAGATGACAAAACAAAGCAGCAAGGGAACCGGTTGCATGATGAAAAGGAGACGTTTTGGCGGTATCGTGATCCAGGATACTATGACTTTTTCCGCGGCGCTTGGTTCGCCTGCCAAGGCATGGGGCAACTCCCCACCGGCCCGTTTTGCCCCGGCTCGGAGGGTTTCACCCTATCCCGAATCCGGACGGACCACGCTATCGTGGGGCCCATGCTCGTAGACTCATTGGCTGACGAACCGCTGCGCCTGCGCCTCAAGCATTTTGTGATCGAGCGGCTCAATCTGCGCGACCTTCGGGCCGAGCGGATCACCGACGACGAGCCGCTCCTCGGAGGGCGCATCGGCTTGGATTCCCTCGACGCCCTCGAACTCTACATGGGGATTGAGGAGGAATTCGGAATCATCGTCGCGGGGGGCGAAGAGCTGAGCGAGGCGCTGACCAACATCTCGGCGCTCGCCCAATTCATCCGGCGACACGTGCCGGGAACCGTAATCAAATACGGGCAGACAGTTGAGAGTTGAGGGTTGAAAGTTGAGAGGCCGGGCTGCCCCGGCACAGCCGGACGCGCGGTCGGCTCCACGATCTCGCGTTCTCCCACGGCGTGCTTTGATCCTGGCCGAAACAGGCACCGCGAAAGATCATTTGAAGACGGCTGATGTTCGCCCGGAAAACTTTTCTCAACTCTCAACCCTCAACTCTCAACCCGGTCTCTCTCTCTCTTTCCGCCTCAATGCACGTACGGCCGGACTCGCTCGGCCAGAATCCTGTACCCGGCGGTGGTGAAGTGAAGCTTGTCGTCGCGGAACAGTTCCGGGCGGGGCCGGCCATTCGCGTCGAGCGACATGTCCCACGCATCGATGTAATGCACGCGGGGTGCGGTGCGGGCATACGCCTCCACGAGACGGTCGGTCTCGTGATTGGCCTCGGCCTCGGTCCAGCGGGAAATGGTGGGGCAGAGGCCGATGAAATAGATGTCGGTCTCCGGCAGGCGAGCGTGGATGACATCGACGAATTCCTTGAAGTCGGCGAAGACCTGGGCTGCCGACTTCCCGTCGTGGATGTCGTTGACGCCCGCCCGGAGGAAAATGGCGTGTGGCGCGTGCGGAAAAATCAGGCGGTCGGCGAAGTGGGTCGAATCGACAATCTCGGTTCCGCCGAAACCGCGATTGATCACAGCCTGACCGGGAAAATCCGCCGCGAGCGTTGACCAGAACCGAATGGTGGAGGATCCGGCGAAGAGGATGGCGTTCTGCGGCGGCGGGTGAACCTTGTCCTGGGCCTCGTAGGACTTCACTTCGTTCTCCCACACCGCGAAGTTGTGGGTCGTCTCGGCGGCCGGGAGAGTGCCGACGGAAGCGACCAAACCAATCGTGACGAACAAGAGATGACGAAATACGCGCATAAGTGAGGGGAAGGGCTTTAAATTAGATGCGTGGCGCCGTGGAGCAAGATTGCAACAATGCATTGCTGCCGACGGCATTCGGTAGGGATCGATGTCCCCATCGATCCGTCGAAATTTCCTGTCACCTCGGTCGACTTGGCGACCACTGATAGGTAATATGAATACCGTGTCTGATTCCCTGGCCCCCGAAGACCGCGCTCTCGTCGCCCAGCACCTCGCGGGCGATCCTCAGGCCTTCCGCCGGATCGTGGAGCGTCATCAGGGAATGGTTTGCGCGCTGGCCTACAGTGCCTGCGGTGACATCGCCCGCAGCGAGGATGTGGCGCAGGAGGTTTTCGTGGCCGCCTGGAAACAGCTTCCCCGGCTGCGTGCGCCCGAGAAACTGCGCGGCTGGCTCGGCGGGATCACGCGCAACCTCGCGCACAATTCATTTCGCCAGGCACAACGGAATCCGACGGCACATGCCACGGAGTTGCCGGCGGACATTCCCGTCGACGAGGCGGATCCAAGGGAACGTGCCATTGGATCCGACGAATCCCGTTTGATGTGGGGTGCGCTCGCCGGACTTCCGGAATCCTATCGCGAGCCGATGGTGCTTTTTTATCGCGAAGGCCACTCCGTCGCCGCGATCGCAACGGCGCTGGAGATTTCCGAGGACACGGCCAAACAGCGTCTCGCGCGCGGACGGGCGATGCTGACCGAGCGGATGGCCAAGCTGGTCGAGGAGACGCTCGAGCGCAGTGCGCCGAAGCCGGCATTTGTCGCGAGTGTCCTCATCCTTCTTCCGGGCCCGCTGGTCCCCTCTCTGCTCGAGGCGACCGGCGGCGCATCCGCGCCGAAGGCGCTGGCCACCGCGGGCATGGCGGGTGGAATTCTCGCCAAGGGTGGCGTGGCGCTGAAACTTTTGTCCGCCGTCGCATTCCTCCCCGCCATGATGCAGGGCGCGACGGACTTCATCCGCTTCAACGAACGCAATCCCGACTCGGGCGCGGATCGCGACCGTCGCCGGGCGGCCTGGGCCTATCTCACCCATCACATTGGAATTGGGCTGTTCATGGTCGCCATCGTCGTTCCGAGCCAGCTCATGCCGCGCGACATCTCCCGTTGGCTTTATGTGCCGTTTGGATTGCTGGCGCTGGCGGCCATCCAACTCTTTATCCGCGCAAATATCCGGCTTCACAAGCTGACGAAGGGAAAAGCCCCGGCAGCCGAAACGCCGCGAGGGTTTGAGCAATGCAGCTCTGTCCGGTTTCTCGGGCTGCCACTTTATCATGTGCGGCTCGGCACCCGGCCGGACCGGCGGTCACCGGCGGTGAAGGCGTGGATTGCGATCAGCGACCGTCGCGCGGTGGGCGGCCTCTTCGCTTTCGGCCCTTTGGCGGTGGCGCCGGTTGCCATGGGGATTGCCAGCGCGGGGATCCTGGATTTCGGGATCGCGGCGCTGGGGCTGGGTGCCATGGGCATGATGGCCGGCGGCTGGTGGAGCGTCGGACTCGCCACCGCGGGCGGATACGCCGCACGGGGCGTGTTCGTGATTGCGCCCGAATTCACCTCGCGAGCCTCGGCCTTCGCGGCGCACGGAGGCGACGCCCTCGCGAAGGCCTATTTTGAGCACAACCTTTTTTTTCAATTCTCCTCGATTGTGGCGCGCGGTTTCATGTGGGCCGCATTCGTGGGCTGGGTGATGCCCGTGATGCTGACAGGTTGGCAATTGTGGCGGACCCGGCGCAGCGCGCAATGAAGGGGTGAGGATTCGAGCCGCGGAGCTGATCTCCGAACAGAATCGGCGGGCTGATCGGGTGCAGGACAAGACGGCTGTGGGAACGGCTTTACGCCGCGATGTATTCGTGAAGGGAGGTCGCCTCGAATGCGCGATGGGTAAAAGTCACATTCCTGGCGAGCAAGCTGATCGAGTGGAGGACAAGACCGCTCCTACAGGTTCGAAATCCACCCCATCCGTGAAATCCGTGGCCAATTCCTTTGGTCGCGAAAAGTAAAAAAACCCCGGCGTTGCGGCCGGGGCTTTGAAGGTGAGTTGTTCCGCGATTACTTCGCGTCGGCCAGCGCCGCCTGCGCGGCCGCCAGGCGGGCGACGGGCACGCGGTACGGGCTGCACGAGACGTAGGTCAGTCCCAGCTTGTGGCAGAACCTGACCGAATCCGGATCGCCGCCGTGTTCGCCGCAGATGCCGAGCTTGATGTTCGGGCGGGTCTGGCGGCCCTTGTCGATCGCGATCTTCATCAACTGGCCCACGCCGGTCTGGTCGATGCTCGCGAAGGGATTCTTTTTCAGGATCTCGGCTTCCTGGTACGGGGCGAGGAACGAGCCGGAGTCGTCGCGCGACATGCCGAGGCAGGTTTGCGTGAGGTCGTTCGTGCCGAAGCTGAAGAACTCGGCGGTGTGCGCGATCTCGTCGGCGGTCAGGGCACCGCGCGGAATCTCGATCATCGTGCCGACCGAATAGGAGAACTTCACCTTCTTCTCGGCCTGCACCTTGGCGGCGACCTCATGGACCAGCGCGGTCTGGAGGTCGAGTTCGCGGCGGAAACCGACCAGCGGGATCATGATCTCGGGATTCGGCTTGTAGCCGGCCTTCTTCGCCTCGACGGCGGCCTCGAACACGGCGCGCGCCTGCATGGCGGTGATCTCCGGATACTTGATGCCGAGACGGCAGCCGCGGAAACCCAGCATCGGGTTAAACTCGTGGAGCTCGTGCACGCGGTGCACGATCTTCTCGACGGGGATGTTCAGCTTCTTCGCGAGGTCCTTCTGGGACTCCTCGGTGTTCGGGAGAAACTCGTGGAGCGGCGGATCGAGGAAGCGGATCGTCGCCGGGAATCCCTTCAGCGCCTTGAAGATCCCGAGGAAGTCCTGCCGCTGGTAGGGGAGGAGCTTGGCCAGGGCGGCTTCGCGATCCTTGACGGTGTCCGCCAGGATCATCTCGCGCATCGCGTCGATGCGGTCGCCCTCGAAGAACATGTGCTCCGTGCGGGTCAGGCCGATCCCGACCGCACCAAACGCCACGGCGACGCGGGTCTGCTCCGGCGTGTCGGCGTTCGTGCGGACGGACAGTTTCGTGGCCTGCGCACACCACTTCATCAGTTGCTGGAAGTGCTTGAATTTCTCCGTCTTCATCGCGGCGGCATCGCCATGGACGAGCCCGGCGATGATCTCGGACGGGGCCGTCTTGATCTCGCCCGCGTAGACCTTGCCGGCGGTGCCGTCGATCGACATCCAGTCGCCTTCCTTGAAGTTCTGGCTGCCGACGTTGACGGTGCGCGCGTGGTAGTCGACGTTGATGGCGGCGGCGCCGCAAACGCAGACCTTGCCCATCTGGCGGGCGACGAGGGCGGCATGCGACGACACACCGCCGCGCGCGGTGAGAATACCCTCGGCGGCGATCATGCCGCGGAGATCCTCGGGGGAGGTTTCGATGCGGACGAGCAGGACCTTCTGTCCCTTTTCGGCGGCCGCGACGGCGCGGTCGGCATTGAGATAGATCTGGCCGGAAGCCGCGCCCGGGCCGGCGGGGAGGCCGGACGCGATCACCCCGGACTTCTTCACCTCGGCCAGGTCGAACACCGGGGCGAGCAACTGGTCGAGCTGGTCGGCCGGATTCCGATTGATCGCGGTCTTCCAGTTGATCAGCCCCTCCTTCACCATATCCATGGAGAACTTGAGCGCGGCCATCGCGGTGCGCTTGCCGTTGCGCGTCTGGAGCATGTAGACGACGCCTTCCTCGATCGTGAACTCGAAGTCCTGGACGTCCTTGAAATGCTTCTCGAGGTTCTGGCGGATGCGCTCGAGCTCGTGGAATGCCTTCGGGAGGTGATTCTTGAGCTGCGCGACGGGCTCCGGCGTGCGCACGCCGGCGACGACGTCCTCACCCTGCGCGTTGATCAGGAACTCGCCGTAGAACTCCTTCACGCCGTTGGCCGGATTGCGCGTGAACGCGACGCCCGAGCCGGAGTTGTCGCCTGTGTTGCCATAGACCATGGCCTGCACGTTGACGGCGGTGCCCCATTCGCTCGGGATGCCATATTTGCGGCGGTAGACGATGGCGCGATCGTTCATCCACGAGCCGAACACGGCACCTGACGCGCCGAGCAGTTGGTCCCACGGGTTGGCCGGGAATTCCTTGCCCGCGCGTTCCTTCACGAGCGCCTTGAAGCGCACGACGAGCTCCCTGAGGTCGTCGACCGAGAGCTTGGTATCCTCGATCTCGTGGTTGCCGTAACGCTCGTCCTTCAGCTTGCCGATGACCGTCTCGAACGGCTCATGGTCCTCGTGGGCGTGCTTCTGCACGCCGAGCACAACGTCGCCGTACATCTGCACGAACCGGCGATAGCAGTCCCAGGCGAAGCGCGCGTTGGACGTCTTCCGGGAGAGAGCCTCGACCGTCTGGTCGTTGAGTCCGAGATTGAGAATCGTGTCCATCATTCCCGGCATCGAGTCGCGGGCGCCGGAGCGCACGGAGACGAGCAGCGGGTCCTGGAGGTCGCCGAACTTCTTGCCGGTCTGGGCCTCGAGGGATGCGACGCCGGTTTCCATCTGGGCGCGGAGCGCCGCCGGATACGTGCGCTTGTTGGCGTAGTAATGCGTGCAGACCTCGGTCGTGATCGTGAAGCCCGCGGGCACAGGCAGGCCGATCCGGCACATTTCGGCCAGATTGGCTCCCTTGCCGCCGAGCAGCGCCTTCATGGTGCCGTTGCCGTCGGTCTTTTTGCCGAAAAGGTAGACGTATTTCGGCGCTTTGGAGGAGGTGGACGCCTTTTTCTTGGCGGTGGGTTTCTTCGACTGTTTTTTGGCCATGGGTGTTACGAGCAAAGAGGGTTCATCGGAACCTCCGCACCCGGGGGTGTCAACGCCGGAGGGCGCCGGGTGGCAGCTCATTTGCGTCATGGGCGGGGTTTCGCTCGGGGGGACGGTGAAAAAAAGGCCGCGAAAGCGGCATTTTGGTAAAAATCCGCGAGCTGAAAACCGTGCTCCCAAGCGTTCGGGCGAGATGGACGCGGATGGCCCCAAAGACCATGGGGGGATCTACCCCATAAAAACCTGAGTCAGCAGGCTTGCCCACGACGGCCTGACGATGAAAATGTTGGCGAATGGGAAGCTTGGCGATCACGCCCCCCGATGCGGCTCATGCTGGCAACAAGGCTTCGGGTGCGCCTTTCGCGACCCAGATAGAAGCGACCGCCCATTTGGCGGCGATTGTCGAGTCGTCCGATGACGCCATCATCAGCAAGGGATTGGATGGAATCATCAGGAGCTGGAACAGGGCGGCGGAGGCTCTGTTCGGTTACACCGCGGAAGAAGCGATTGGAAAATCGGTCCTGATGCTCATTCCCGAGAATCGAAAGGAAGAGGAAAATATCATCATGGGCCGTATCGTCGCGGGCCAACGCATGGACCATTTCGAGACGGTTCGCGTGCGCAAGGATGGGACCCTGCTCGAGGTGTCCATCACGGTTTCGCCCATCGTCGATGCCTCCGGCCGGATCGCGGGGGCGTCCAAGATCGCGCGGGACATCGGCCTTCGGAAACGCGCCGATGAGGCGAATCGCAGGCTGGCCTCGATCGTCGAGTCATCGGACGACGCCATCATCAGCAAGAATCTCGATGGCATCATTCAAAGTTGGAATGGCGGGGCGAAGGCGCTCTTCGGATACGAGGCGGAGGAAGTGATCGGGCGGTCGGTTTCGATTCTGATTCCTCCGAGCCACGGCGACGAGGAGCCCAATATTCTCGCCCGCATCAGGCGGGGCGAGCGCATCGACCACTACGAGACCGTCCGGGTGCGGAAAGACGGATCGTTCGTGGATGTGTCCCTTACCGTGTCGCCGATCAAGGACGCCAGAGGACGGGTGGTGGGAGCCTCGAAGATTGTTCGCGACATCGGCGAACGGAAGAAGGGTCAACGGGCGCTGGCGGAAGCCCACGAATCGGTCATCCGCGCGTCGCGGGCGAAGGACGAATTTCTGGCCGCTCTTTCCCACGAGCTTCGCACGCCCCTGAACCCGGTCCTCCTGCTCGCGAGCAGCGGAGCCGAGGACCTGGATTTTTCGGAGCGGGCCCGCAACGACTTCAGCATCATCCGCAAGAACGTCGAGCTGGAGGGACGGCTGATCGACGACCTGCTCGACATCACCCGGATCACCCGCGGGAAAATGCCGCTGATCCTTGCCCCGCTGAACGTGCATGCGGTCCTGGACGACGCCGTGGCGGTCATGCGCGACGACATCGCGCAAAAGAAGCTGACGCTCGTGGTCTCGATGCATGCGCTCCATCCGATCGTCTCGGGCGACGCCATTCGTCTTCAGCAGATCTTTTGGAACGTGCTCAAGAACGCGGTCAAGTTTACCCCGGAGAATGGAAAGATTACGGTCACCACCCGTGACAATTCGGATCGGGGCATGATAACGGTGATGGTATCCGACACCGGGATCGGAATCTCCGCGGACGAACGGGACCGGGTGTTTGATGCATTCTCGCAGGGGGAGCATGCGTCCGCCTCTGGCTCGCATCGCTTCGGTGGATTGGGCCTTGGGCTCACGATAACGCGGATGCTCATGGAAATGCACAAGGGCGCCATTCGCGCTGAAAGTGAGGGCCGCGATCTCGGAGCGACCTTTGTCATGGAGCTGCCACTCATGACGCCTGACGCCATCGCGGCGTTTTCGGAAACGGCGGCAAGTGACCGCAGGGCGTGCGGGGAATATATTTTTTCCGGAAACCGGTCGCGCCACACCATCCTGCTGGTCGAAGATCACGCCCCGACGCGGGAAACCCTGGGCAAGCTGCTTGGCAACCGGCGATTCGAGGTTCTTCTCGCGGGCAATGTGAAGGAAGCGCGCGCCCAATTCGGGAAGGGCAGGATCGACATCCTGATTTCCGACATCGGTCTGCCGGACGGTACCGGATATGAGCTCATGGCCGAACTTTGCGCCAAGCGGAACGTGGTTGGAATTGCGCTCACCGGGTACGGGATGGAAGAGGACATTTCGCTCAGCCGGAAAGCGGGATTCGTTTTTCACCTGACGAAGCCGGTTACCATTCAGGCGTTGGACCAGGCGCTTGCTGGCGCCGTTGCGAAGCTGAAGGAGTGAACGCCCACTTGGGACCGGTGGAATGGCACGGTGCCAGACGTGTCTTTCGGCTTCATCCGAAAAAAGAGGCGGAAACCACGAATTTCACGGACGAGTCCGGATGATCGTGGTTTGCGGGCGGAAATCTCGCGCGCTCCGGGAACGAGTTTTGAGCGCGATCCGAAACGAGTGGGGGTCGGTTTTCAGACCGAGATCACGGCATCATGCGACTCCCGGTAGCGGCCTCAGCCGGACGCATACCGTTGGATGTGCTCTTGCGAGTGACAAGACGTGGACTGAATGGTGGAACCCGACCTCCGGGCGGGTTCGCAAGACTTTCATAGGAGAACCGGCCCGCCCCTCGACATCGCTCGGGGCCCTGAGCCTGTCGAACGGGGAGGTCCGGTTCCACCTTGGCTCAACCGCATGATCCCGCCTCAGGCCTTCGTCCGCTGCACCTTTTCCATGACGGACGGATTCTTCTCGAGATGCCGGGTCAGCGCCTCGATCGCCTTGAAGGTCTCCGGGCTGATGTGGTGTTCCATGCCCTCGACGTCGTCGTAGATCACCTTCTCGTCCGTCACTCCGATCGCGCGGAGAAACTCGGTCAGAAGTTGATGGCGGTGCACGATGCGCCGCGCGACTTCGAGGCCCGAGCTGGTCAGCACCATTCCGCGATACTTCTCGTATTTGACATAGCCCGCGGCATCGAGCTTCTGGACCATCGCGGTGACGCTGGCCTGGGAGATGCGGAGCTCAGCCGCGATGTCCACCACGCGGGCATAACCCTTCCGGGCGATCAATTGCTCGATCTTTTCCAGGTAGTCCTCGGCCGCGACCGAAGTGCGCGTCCGGGCGGTACTGGCAGGAGTGGCGGCCACTTCATTCCGCGCCGGCGGCGCGTTCAGTCCTTCGGACGGGTCTGGAACCGGAAGACGACCTTCACCATCTGCCAGGCGAGCCAGAACACGCCCGTCATGCAGGCCGCCGTGGCCACGCCCCAGAGAGTGATCATGCGCGGATCGAGCGAAGCCACGTGGGTTTTCACCACGCCGAAGATGTACACGAAAAATCCCGCGCACACGATCAGGTCGATCACCACCCACACGGGCGAAATGGACTTTTTCTCGGTCTGAGCCATGCCCGCAGGACAAGCGCGGCTCCTCCGATTGTCGAACAGAATCCGCCGGGCCGGGGGACGGGAAATTGTGCTGCCTTTTTCTCCGCGGTCGTGTTCGATCCCGGCGCGCCCATGGTCAGCCGACTCAAGTCGTGGCTGGTGATCGGCCTCCTCGTTTCCAACCTGGCGGTCGGCCTGCTGAGCCTCTTTTACCTGAACTCGATCAACGGGAGGTATGAGAGCCTGCTCGATTCCCACGTGCCGGTGATCAACCGCCTGCGGACCCTCACCCGCGAGCTCGGCCTCGTGCAGCGCTATGCGCGGCGCATCACCGACGAATCCGCTCCCGCGGGCCGGCTGGCGCTCGCCGACGAAATGGATGCGATCAGCAACAACGCGCGGGCGCAGGCGGAACAATTGTCCCGGCATGAACTTTTTCGCGAGACGGTCCACGCCAAACGACTGGCGGCGTTCAGTCAGGATTACGACGACAAGGCCGATCATTACCTCGCCCTGGTGCGCGACGGGAAGAGGGAGGAGGCCGCGCGCTACAATGCCGAGGTGATGCGCGCGACCTATGACGCCTACCAGACGGCGATCGACGTGGCGGCCAACGGCGTGCTGCAGCAGGGCATGGACGAGCGCGCCCGCTACGAGCAGGAATCGCGCTGGTTCAACCGGCTGCTGCTCGCATTCGCCGGCTGGCCGTTGTTCGCGGCCATCCTCCTGACCGTGCCGGTGGCGGTTGTCTTTGTCCTGCTGGCGATCGCGATCGTGGCGCCCGCGCTGGGAGTGCGGCGAAACTACGACCCGCCGGCCGCCTGACCGGTGACCGGCGCCTCGAAGAGCGGCAGAATCTGCATGCCCGGCACGGTGACGAGCCCTTTGTCGGTGATGCGGATTTCCGGGATGACCGAGAGCGGGATGAGATTGAAACCCATGTAGGGCAGGGTGCAGCCGGCGGCCTTCCACGCCGCCTTGAGCGCCGTGGATTCCTTCGCCACCGCGGCGGCCCGCTTGTCCGACAACAGGCCCGCGATCGGCAGCGCCACCTTCGCGAGGACCTTTCCCGCACGGACAACGCAGACACCACCGCGCATGGCCTTGATCGTCTTCAGCGCGAGCTGGAGGTCCGCCTCGTTCGTGCCCGCGAGAATGATGTTGTGCGCATCGTGGCCGACCGAGCTGCCCACCGCGCCATCCGCCAGGCCGAAATCCTTGAGCAGGCCGTGGGCGACCTCGCCGGATTTTCCATGGCGCTCGACGACCGTGACGAAACACAGCCCGTGCCGGGCGAACAAATCCGGCCACGTGTCGGCCGGTCCGACGTCGAGCGCGACCGGGTCGTGAAAAAGGATGATGCCGGGCAGCGCCGTCCGGATGGCGTTGGCCGTGACCCGGCC
>DASYDZ010000069.1:0-5148 GCA_036499305.1 Candidatus Didemnitutus sp. | reverse complement strand
GCAACGTTTGTCAGCTACTTGGAGTCGAGCGGTTACCGCACGAATCACATCGATAGCTACGAACGCAGTCTGCGCCGTCGGAAGCTCGCCAAATCGGCGTTGTTCTGGGGGATGGCCTTCCTTGCCGCCTGGATCGTGATCGAAAGCGCCAAGGCGCTGACAATCTCATAATTGGGAGATTGGGTGGGCGTGCGATCCGCTCCGAAGGCAAAGAGTCGACGATGGGCCAATTGGCGGCGAATGCTTGGAAAACAGTCTGTCCCTTCAACTGGCCGGCGACTGTTTATTCCGTGACTGAGGTCGCCCGCTTCCGGCATAACCTGCGCCGGAACTGCTCCAGTCGGAAAACATTAGCCCTGTGTGGGTTCCACGCGCGGAGACCATCCCGATCCGCTGCCTTAACCGAGTCAGGGATTGAGAAACAGTCTGTCCCTTCAACTGGCCCGAAACTCGAAACAGGGTCTGTCCCCATTGGCGCCATGGATTGGTTCGATCAGTCGAAACCACTTTGAGACCCCCCCGGCATCTCAGGGCATAGGATTAGCCGGTCCCGTCATAAGGGTCTGTCCCTTTAGCCAAACGATGCGGTGAGGTGGGCGTGGGTTTCGAGGCCGATGCCTCTATCGCCGATATGGAAATCGGCTCCCACCGTTCGGGAGATTGTCTGTCCCTTCAACGGACACTTCGACTGACCCTCCGTCCCTTCAACTGGCCCGAGATTCGAAACAGGGTCTGTCCCCTCATCTATCCTCAGATAGGACCAATCCGTCATCTTGAGAGGGCCTGTCCCCTTGGCGGCCTCGTAAACGGGTAGTAGTGCCGGTTTCCACACCAACGCCAAAGGAATCGCCAATAAAGACATCGGTAACCACCGTTCGGAACATAGCCTGTCCCTTCAGCGGATAACGGGACATCGGCCGCAACTTCGTTTCGCTTCTCTTCCGTCATGCGCAGCCCCCAATAACCTTTTGCCATGTTGGTCCATCGAGCTAAATGAACGACATGGGCGTCGATCCCGATCTCTACCCATGGCTGTCCGTCGCCGCCATCGTCTGGGGCCTGGCCGATTGCTTCTTCGGTTATGCCATCTTCCGCGTCACGGTCACGTTCTGGGGCATCGTGGCCGGGATGATTCTGGGCGAGTTGGGCGCCCAATCGCTCGGCTTGCACGCCGGCGGGATCATCGCCGGGGTCGTCCTGGGCGGCGTTCTGGGGGGACTCGGTGCGTTTCTTCTCTACCTGGCGGCGGTCTTCGTCGCGGGTTTCATGTTCGGCGCCACGTTGGGAATGCTGATCCTCGCGAACTTCAATCACGAGGTCGCGCTGCTCTCGAGCTGCGTCATCGGCATCATCGCCGGCGTGCTGGCCGTGAAACTGCAGCGCGTCGTTCTCATCCTGGCCACCGCGCTGCTGGGCTCCCTCCGGGCGCTGCTGGGAACGATGTATTTCACGCAGCATCTTGATTGGATCTACTACTTGACGCAAAAACCGCAGCAGCTTCCGGCGCTAATCGATGGCAATCGCTGGCTTTTCCCGGCGGTGCTGGCCCTCGCGGCGGTCGGGGCGATCGCCCAATTCGGCATTGGCGCCCGTTCGTCGGGCGGAAAGCCGGCCCCGCGCAAAAAGGAGTAGCTTGCGCCTGGTGCCGCGCCCGGGCCAAACTGCGGTCGCATGAGACGTTTCCTTGCCCCTGCACTTCTCACCCTCGCGTTCATGGCCGGGCTGGCCGGCTGCAGCAGCCGCCCGGCACTCACGGGCCTCAACACGGAGGTCCTTTCCATCCAGCATGCAGCCGATGGCACGCTCACGGCCACGATCCAGTACGACAATGCGTCCGTCCTGGCGGTGAACATTTCCCATTCGCACCACGAGATCTCGCTCAATGGCCGCGTGGTCGGAACCGTGGACATCGCCGAGCCGCTCGGCGTGCCCTCCCAGCACAATCTTTCCCAGACCGGCACCTTGAAACTGAGCGGGGCCGCGCCCGCAACCGGCGAAGCCTCCTACGAGATCAGTTCGGCGCTCAATGTGGTCACCTATGGCGACTCCAAGGAGATCATGAAATTCGCCGGCTCCGGCACCGTCACGGTGAAATAAAAAAGGCGCGGGACAAGCCCGCGCCTCATTTGCCGCCGCGATTGTTCAGGCTGCGAGACGCTCGACTTCTGCCTCAACCCGCACGGTCCGAGGCGAAACCGGCAGCCGGATCGGGCGCTCGAGGTTGAGAATGCGCGGCTCGCGGCTGTATTGATCGACCGTCCAGGCCACGAGGCCGACCGAGAAGAGGATGGTGAGAAAATCCGCGGCGGAAAAGGAGCGGCCGCTGGCAAATGCGAGAACGCCAAGCAAGGTGGCGGTGAAGATGGAAATGAGTGCCGTTTTCATGGGGGGAGTGGGTTGAGTTATGTTGGGATAACACGGCGGCCCGCGGAAAGTTTCAGGGCTCCGCACAAATTCCTGTCCCCGAATGATTCACGGGACGAAATTGTCCCGTGGTGCCCACAACCCGCTGCGCGGGTCGTCCCGGAAGCGGGAATGTGGTGGTCGATGGACGCATCGCCGATTCTTCAGCGCCGGTGTGGAAACCGGCGCCCACCTTCAGCTGCCGTTCTCCGTCGCCGCAATTACCCCGCGCCACCCGTCGAATCGGAAACCGGCTGGAAAGCGGCCCGCAGCGACGCGGTGAAATAGTCCCGGTTCAGGCGCGCGATGAAATCGTGGCTGATGAGTTTCGGGCACACCGCACTGCATTCGTACTGGTTCGTGCAGTCGCCGAAGCCAAGGGCGTCCATCGTGCCCACCATCGCCAGCACACGCCTGTCCCGCTCGGGCTGACCCTGCGGCATGAGCCCGAGATGCGAAACTTTGGCCGCGACAAACAGCATCGCACTGGCGTTTTTGCACGCTGCGACGCAGGCCCCGCAGCCGATGCACGCAGCGGCGTCCATGGCGAGATCGGCGTCGGCCTTCGGCACCGGAATCGAGTTCGCATCCGGCGCTGCGCCCGTGCGCGCGGTGATGAATCCGCCGGCCTGCTGGATCTGGTCGAAGGAGTTCCGTTCCACGATCAGATCCTTGATGATCGGGAACGCCCGCGCCCGGAAAGGCTCCACGACGATGATGTCGCCGTCGTGAAAGGTCCGCATGTAGAGCTGGCACGTGGCGATGCCGCGGCCAGGACCGTGCGGCTTGCCGTTGATCGTGCACGAGCACGTGCCGCAAATGCCTTCCCGGCAGTCGTGGGCGAACGCAATCGGCTCCTCCCCCGCCGACGTCAGTCG
This sequence comes from Candidatus Didemnitutus sp., assembly GCA_036499305.1. GTDB lineage: Bacteria > Verrucomicrobiota > Verrucomicrobiia > Opitutales > Opitutaceae > Didemnitutus. The sequence goes on along the minus strand of DASYDZ010000069.1, from coordinate 1,867 downwards.
GTCGTTCACGACGTCGAGCAGCTCGAGGAACGACATGTCGGGACTCACGTCGGCGGCCGGATAGTCCACGAACCGGCCGGCCTGGTCCGGCCCGGCCTGGCGCCACACGCGGAGGGTGACGGAGAAGATCTTCTGGGAGGATTCGGCGACCATGGCGGAGGAAATGTCGAGGAGACGAGGAGTCGGAGAGGTCGATCGTGGTCAATTGTTCAACCGGCGCGAAAAAGGAGTCTTGGACTTCTCCACGCGCAGCGAGCGGTGCAACGGCGTGATTTGCGCCGTAACCTCCGCCAGCAGACTCAGGAGTGCGTTACGGGTCGATTCCTCGAGTCGGCCCGCATCACCCGCCAGATAGAACAGCGCCGCCAGCTCCATGGCGGAACCGTAGGCCATTTCGAGGTAGTGGGCAAAGTCGGCATCCGAATTTCGTCCGCTGCCTTCTGCGATGTTGGCCGCAATGGAAACGGAGGCGCGGCGAATCTGACCCGTGAGGCCGAATAGTTCGTCCCGCGGGAAGCCGCGGGTCGCCGCGTATGTCTCGCCGTTCAATCGTCGGGCGGATTGCCAGACGGTTAGTTTTTGGAATCGGAATTGAGGTTGGGTAAACATCGACTTCTCGTCCGCTCGGCTCCTCGACTTGTCGAGCGGGATTTTTACTTGTATGAGCGTACCGACATTTTCGTGAACTCGTAGTTCAGCGGCTCAATGTTTCGCAGTGGCGCCGTGGTCGGGCCCTGGTATTCCCACGCCGCGACGTGGCCGAAATTGACGTCGTCGCGCCTGCACTCGCCGTCCGGGTACTGATGCTCCTCGCGGAAATGCCCGCCGCAGCTCTCCTCGCGCGTGAGGGCGTCGAGGCACAGGAGTTCGCCGAGTTCGATGAAGTCCGCCACGCGTCCCGCCCGCTCGAGCGACTGGTTGAGGGTGTCGCCGGATCCGGGGACGTTGACGCTGGCCCAGAACTCCTCGCGCAGGGCCGGAATCTCGCGCAGCGCGGCCTCGAGGCTTGCGCGGGTGCGCGCCATGCCGCAGTGCGTCCACAGGAGGTGGCCGAGTTTCTTGTGGAAATGGCTCACGGGCTCGCGCCCCTTGATGCCGAGCAGGCGCCGCGTCAGGCCGTTGACGTTTTCCTCGGCCTGCGCGAATTCGGGGCGGTCCGGCGACGGACGCGACCCCGGCTTCTGCGACGCGAGGTAGTCGCTGATCGTATAGGGAATGACGAAGTAGCCGTCGGCCAGCCCCTGCATGAGCGCTGAGGCGCCGAGGCGGTTGGCGCCGTGGTCGGAGAAGTTGGCCTCGCCGAGCACGAACAGGCCCGGGACATTCGACATCAGGTTATAGTCCACCCAGAGGCCGCCCATCGTGTAGTGGACGGCCGGGAAGATGCGCATCGGGACATGGTAGGCGTTCTCGGCGGTGATCTCGTGGTAGATGTCGAAGAGATTGCCGTAACGTTCGCGCACCCCCGCCTCGCCGAGGCGTTTGATCGCGTCCTGGAAATCCAGATAAACACCGAGTCCCGATTCGCCCACCCCGCGGCCCTCGTCGCACATGCGCTTCGCGGCGCGGGAGGCGACGTCGCGCGGGCAAAGGTTGCCGAAACTCGGATAAATGCGCTCGAGGTAGTAGTCGCGATCGGCCTCGGGGATGTCGCCGGGCTTCTTGAGCCGGTCCTCCTTTTTCCTCGGCACCCAGATCCGGCCGTCGTTGCGCAAGGACTCGGACATCAGGGTGAGCTTCGACTGGTAGTCGCCCGCCTGCGGAATGCACGTCGGGTGAATCTGCGTGAAACACGGGTTGGCGAAAAGTGCTCCGCGGCGATGGGCGCGCCAAATGGCTGTCGTGTTCGAAGCCTTGGCGTTGGTGG
>DASYDZ010000068.1:0-15694 GCA_036499305.1 Candidatus Didemnitutus sp. | reverse complement strand
TTTCGCAGATTTCGAGCATGTGGGAACCCAGGACGAGATGGCCGCTGGGGTTCATGTGATAGGTGTAATCTTCCATGAAGGAGGTGCCGCCCTCCATGCCATCGCCCATGACTTTCATGGCGCGGACGAGGGCGGAGGTTTTCCAATCGCCTTCGCCGCCGAAGCCATAGCCTGCGGCCATGAGGCGTTGCGAGGCCATGCCGGGAAGTTGCCTGAGACCGTGAAGGTCCTCGAAGGTGTCGGTGTAGGCTTTCGCGCCGGCGTCGACCAAGAAGCCGTTCATGCCGAGTTCGAGACGGGCGCTGTAACGGAGTTCATCGTGGCGCGCGCCGCCTTTCTTGAGGGCGGGGACGACGGCGTAGAGTTTCTCGTAAGCAGCAGCGAGCTCGGTGATCGCTTTGTCGGAGACGGCGTTCACTTTGGCGACGAGGTCGCCGACGCCGTAGGTGTTAACTGAAAAACCGAAACGAATCTCGCTGGCGACCTTGTCGCCCTCGGTGACGGCGACGTAACGCATGTTATCGCCGAAGCGGACGACGCGGGCGCCCTGCCAGTCGTGCCAGGCGTGCGTGGCGCGCATCCAGGCGGCGATGCGGTCCTGGACTTCGGGATCGGACCAGTGGCCGACGACGACCTTGCGGCGCAGGCGCAGGCGCGTGTGGAGGAACCCCGCCTCGCGGTCGCCGTGGGCGGCCTGGTTGAGGTTCATGAAATCCATGTCGATTGTCGCCCACGGCAGGTCGCGATTGAACTGCGTGTGGAGATGCAGCAGCGGTTTCTGCAGGGCGGTGAGGCCGCGGATCCACATTTTCGCGGGCGAGAACGTGTGCATCCACAGGATCAGGCCGGCGCAATTGGGGTCGGCGCTTGCGTCCGCGCACAGCCGGGTGACCTCGGCGGGCGTGGTCAGGAGATCGGTGTAAACCGTCTTGAGCGGAAGTCGGCGCGACGCCGCCAGCGCCTCGGCGACGGCGCGGGCGTTGGCCGCCACCTGGCGGAGCGGACCGGGGCCGTAGAGGTGCTGCGAGCCGCAGACAAACCAGATTTCCGGGGAAGGGATGTATTGCATGGGGAGGTCGGTCAGGCGCCGGCTTTCAGCGCAAGCAGGTCCTTCATCACGGCGGAATAATCGGCCGCGGGCTGGCGTCCGCCAAAACCGTCATGGAGGCGGCGATAAAGTCGGTACAGCCGGTCGTACGTCCGCTGGCGATTCTTGTCGGGCCGGTAGGCGACGGGCTGGAGCGAGGTCATGGCCTTCTGCGCCGTGGAAAAATCGCGGTGCGCACCGGCGATCACGGCGGCCACGACGGCCGAGCCGAGGGCGCAGGCCTGGGACGAGCCCGCGACGCGCATCGTGCAGCCGGTGACATCCGCGTAGATCTGCATCAGGAGGGGATTCTTTTCCGCAATGCCGCCGGCGCAGACGACCCGTTCGACCGGAACGCCGTACTCGCGCAGGCGCTCGATGATCGCCCGGGCGCCGAAAGCCGTGGCTTCGATGAGCGCCCGGTAGATCTCGGCGCGCGTGGTATGCAGGGTGAGGCCGGCGATCAGGCCGGTCAGGCGGGGATCGACGAGCACCGTGCGGTTGCCGTTGTGCCAGTCGAGCGCCAGCAGGCCGCTGGCGCCGGGCCGCAGCCGGCCGGCTTCGCGCGAAAGGGTCCGATGCAGGTCGGCGCCCCCGCCGAGCACGACATCGATCCACCAGGCAAAAATGTCGCCGACGGCGGACTGGCCGGCCTCGATGCCATAGAAGCCCGGGAGAATGGCGCCCTTGACGATGCCGCAGATGCCGGGGATGTCGGGTACGGGGGCCGAGGCGGACACCACGCCGCAATCGCAGGTCGAGGTCCCGATCACCTTGACCAGCGTGCCTTCGGAGACGCCGCACGCGATCGCGCCGTAATGAACGTCGAACGCGCCGATCGCGATCGGAATGCCGGCGGGAAGGCCGAGTTTCCGGGCCCACGCGGGGCAAAGATGGCCGGCGGGCTCACTGGCATCATAGGCGCGCGGATACAACCGGTCGCGCAGAGCCGCGAGTTGCGGGTCGAGCCGGCCGAGGAACCGGCGATCGGGCAGGCCGCCCCATTCGTCGCTGTACAGCGCCTTGTGGCCGGCCGGGCAGATTCCGGCCTTGATCTTCCGCGGGTCGTCCACGCCGGCGAGGACCGATGGGATCCAGTCGGCCAGCTCAACCCAGGAATAGGCCGCGCGAAAAACATCCGGCGCAACATGGCGGCAATGGAGGATCTTCGCCCACCACCACTCGGACGAATAGGTGTTGCCGCATTTCGCGATGTATTGCGGCCGATGCCGGGCCGCGAGAGCGGTGAAACGCTCGGCCTCGCGCCAGCTCGTGTGATCCTTCCACAGCCAGCACTGGGCCGCGAGATTCCGGCGCCATTTCGCCTGCAAGGCGAGCGGCACGTTGTGGCGGTCGACCGGGATGGGACTCGAGCCGGTCGTGTCGACGCCGACGCCGATGATCAGGTCCGGCCGGAATCCCGCCCGCCGCCGGGCCGCGGTCAGCGCTCCGCGCACACTGCCGACGAGCCCGTAAAGATAGTCGCCCGGGTGCTGGCGGGCGAGATGGTGATCCCGCGGATCGAGGAGGATGCCGGCGCGCCCGCTCGGGTACGGCGTGACGCAGGAGCCCATCTCGCGGCCGTCGGCACAGCGCACCACGAGAGCCCGCACCGAGTTCGTGCCATAGTCGATGCCGAGGGTAAACATCGCCCGAGTTTCCCGCCGGCCGTCCGGAGGGGTCAACGGGCTTGCGGGTGGACCGTAAAGTAACCTCCGAGCGGCTTCCACTTGACCGTTAGGTAAGAATGGGCGAAACAGGTGGTCCGCATGCCCCGTCCGACCCTCAGCGACATCGCGCGCGCGCTCGGCTATTCGAAGAACACGATTTCCCTCGGATTGCGCGACAGCCCGCAGATCCCGCCTGCCACGCGGGCGCGGATTCGCGAGACGGCGCGGCGCCTGGGTTATCGGGCGAATCCGGTGATCGCGCAGTTGATGGCGCAGCTCCGCGCGGCGCGGAGCCGTCCGCTGCAGGCCAAGCTCGCGCTGGTGAACGCCAACCGGGACCCGGCGGCATTCCGGACCCATCCGACGATTCCGACCTACGTGGAGGGCTGCGAGGCCCGCGCCGAACGCCTGGGCTACAGTTTCGACCACTTCTGGCTGCACGATCCGGCCCTCACCGCGGAACGATGGCTGCGCATCCTCACGACCCGCGCGATCAAGGGCATCATCCTCGTCGGCCTGATGGACTCAAATCATCTCCCGGCCCATCTTTCCGGCGTCTGGAGCCAGTTGCCGACCGTGGTCACGGGCGTGCGCACCCGCGATCCGGCGCTGTCCTTCTGCTGCGTCGATCACCATTACCTGGCGCTCAACGCGTTCGAACAGGCGTTGCGCCTCGGCTATCGGCGTCCCGGGCTCGTGCTCGACGAAGTGATCGACTCCCTCGTCGAGCATCGGTTTTCCGCCGGCTTCATCACCGGCCAGCGCCTGGTTTCGCGCCGCGATCGCGTCCCGCAGTTTACGGAGATGTCCGGACCGCGGCGGGGCGATCACTTCCGGCGCTGGCTCGACCAGCATGAGCCCGATATTGTTTTCACACTCTACAACAACGTCATCGCCTGGTTGAAGGCGGCGGGGCGGCGGATTCCCGACGATGTCGGCGTCATCCAGCTTGAATGGCGCGCCTCACGCCCGGAAATCGCCGGCATGAACCAGCACAATCATGCGACGGGGGAGGCGGCGGTCGACATGGTCGTCAGCCAGATCCACAACAACGAGACCGGCGTGCAGGAGTTTCCCCGCGCGACCCTGATCGGCGCCACCTGGGTCGACGGAAACAGCGTGCGCCCGGTCGCCACGGCGGCGAGGGGCGTGCCGGTGGATTGAGGCTGGAGGACGGATGTCGGAGGCCAGAGGGCGGAAGACAGAGGGCAGAGGACGGAGGTCAGAAGTCAGAATACAGAGAGCAGAAATCTGGGTCCAGGGGGTGGCCGGAAATAAGATGACCCGGGGCGGAAAGCAGGAAAAGCGGCAGACCAGGGACCGAACGCCGAAGCGCGGAACCACTGGAGCGGGAGAACGAACAATCGAACGGTGGCCCTTGCGCATTATCCGGCACCGACCTGCGGCCTACCGTAGTTCGAATACATTCTCCGGCGGGTCGGATCGGGTGGCTGCGTTCAGGCTTTTCGTCCGATTCGGTCCAGGCGCACCACCAGGAAACGCTGCACGAGAATGAAGGCGAGCAGCAGGCCGCCGACGACGATACGGGCCCACCAGGGGCTCAGGCGACCGTCGAACAGGATCGCAGACTGGATGGTGCCGAAGATCAGCAGGCCGATGAAAGTGCCGAGCACGCTGCCGAGCCCGCCCGTCAGCAGCGTGCCACCGATGACGACGACGGCGATGGCGTCGAGCTCCATGCCGATGCCGAAGCTCGGATTCCCCGAACCGGTGTACACGGTGCCGGCCAGTCCCGCGGCGCCGGCAAACAGGCTGTTGACCGCGTACACCCAGATTTTGGTCGGTCCGATCGGCACACCCATGAGCAGCGCCGAGGTTTCGTTGCCGCCGATCGCGAGCAGGTTGCGGCCGAAGCGGCATTCGTGTCCGAGGGTCCAGGCGAAAGCCATGCCGGCCACGAGCGCGACCGCGACGAAGGGAAATCCGCGCCCCGCGAGGGTGAAGGCGTCGCCGGCGAGGCGCTCGAACAGCGGGTGATTGATGCCGACGCTTTCGGTGTTGAGCCAGTACGCGCAGCCGCGGAAGAGAAACAGTCCGGCCAGCGTGATGAGGAACGGTGGCTGGCGGAAAAAATGAATGAGCGCACCCATGCCCGCGCCGGCGAGCGCGCAGCCGGCCAGGGCCAGGACGGCGGCCGCCAGCGGCGGGACGTGATGGGTCTCCACCAACGTCGCGATGACGATCGAGACGAGCCCGGCCAGCGCGCCGACGGACAGATCGATGCCGCCGGAAAAGATGACCAGGGTCATGCCGGCCGCCATCAGGCCCAGCGTGGCGTTGTCGCTCAGGAGATTGATCGCCACCCGGGCCGAGAAAAAACCGTCATAGCACCATCCCGCGCCGGCGAACAACGCCGCGAGGAGGACGGCGGTCGCGACCAGCGGCAGGCGGCGGCGGGCGGCGGGTTTCATGACGCTCGGCGCACGAGCCCGGCGATCCAGGCGCGGCTGCGTTCGGATTGGGCCAGGCAGACGGCGAGGATGAGGATCGCCTTGGGCACCGGCGCGACCGCGGGCGGGACCCCGAGGTTGTACATCGTGGTGGTCAGCAACTGCAGCAACAGCGCACCGAGGAACGAGCCGGCGAGGAAAAATCGTCCGCCGGAGAGCGCGGTTCCGCCGACGACCACCGCGAAGATGGCGTCGAGCTCCAGATTTTCCCCCGCGCGCTGGGCATCCGCGGCGCCGATATTGGCGGCCATGAGCACGCCCACGACGGCAGCGAGAAGGCCGGAAATGACATAGGCGGCGATCCGGATCCGGTCGATCGGCAGGCCGGCCAGCCGCGCGGCCGGCGGGTTGTCGCCCGCCGCCTCCAGCATCAGCGCCGCGGCGGTCCGGCGCCGAACGAACCACGCGATTCCATAAATCGCCACCGCCAGGACGGCGGGAAAGGGGAGGCCGAGAACGAATCCGTTGCCGAGGAAATCGAAGCCGGCCCGCTTGATCACCACCACCTGGCCGTCGGTGAGCACCTCGGCAATGCCGCGGCCGGAGACCATGAGGATCAACGTGGCGACGATCGGCTGGACCCCGAGGCGCGCCACGAGGACGCCATTGACGGCGCCCGCGGCGACACCCGCCGCCAGCGACCCGCCGATGAGGAGCGGGAGCGACGCGACTCCGTGGACCGAGAGGGTGGCGGCGGTTGCGCCGGCGATCGCGACCACCGAGCCCACCGACAGATCGATGCCGCCGGTGGCGACAACGACCGACATTCCCAGGGCGACGATCAGGATCTTCGCGCCATGATTCAGCACGTCGATCGGCAATCCGTACAGATGGCCCTCGAGGAGGGTCACCCGCATGAACGACGGCTTCAGGAGAAGATTGGCGGCCAGCAGCACGACGATGCCCGCCAGCGGCCAGATGGCCGGTGAATGGAACCGGCGGCGCGCGAGTGCCTCAGTCATGGGGCACGTGCCCGCCCGCCATGGCGTTGATCAAATTGGCGGAGTTCACCTCCGCCCCCTGGAAATGCGCCACGCGGCGCCGCTCGCGCAGCACGACGACCTCGCTGGCATTACGGACTACTTCCTCGATTTCGGACGAGATGAAAAGCACGGCAACACCTTCGGCCCTCAGTTTGCCGATCAGATGCTCGATCTCCGCCTTCGCGCCGATGTCGATGCCCCGCGTCGGCTCGTCCAGGATGATCAGCTCCGGGCGGGTCGCGAGCCAGCGGGCGAGCAGGACCTTCTGCTGGTTGCCGCCCGAAAGCGTGCTGATCGGAAGTTCGCGGTCGGGCGCCTTGATGCGGAGCGCCTCCACATAATGGTCGCACAACGCCTCCTGCTCCGCGCGGGTGAGGCGTTGCCAGGCCCCGCGCCTGGCCTGCAGCGCCACGATCAGGTTCTCGCGCACCGAGAGGTTGGGAAGGATGCCTTCGTGCTTCCGATCCTCCGAGCAGAAGGCGAAACCAAGCGCGATCGCCGCGCGCGGCGAATCGAGCGGGACGGCCGCGCCGCGCACGCGGATCTCGCCACCGTCGCGACGGTCGAGCCCGAACACGAGGCGGGCGGTTTCGGTGCGTCCCGAGCCGAGCAGGCCGGCGAGGCCAACCACCTCGCCCGCGGCAATCGACAGGTCGAGCGGATGCACCGCGCCGCGGCGGCTGAGGCCGCGGGCTTCGAAGACCGGCGGACGCCCGGCGAGATCGGCCGCGGTGGCCGGCACCGCGGAGAACTGTTCGGGCGTGCGCCCCAGCATGGTGGACACGAGCTCGATCCGCGAGAGGCCGCGCACGGCGTGCTCCGCGACGAGCTTCCCGTTGCGCAGGACCGTCAGGCGGTCGCACACCGCGTCGACCTGGTCGAGGAAGTGCGTGACGAAGATGATCCCGATCCCCTCCGAGCGCAGCCGGCGCATGGTCCGGAACAGGACGGCGACCTCCTGTTCGTCGAGACTGGCGGTGGGCTCATCGAGGATCAGGAGCCGCGCCCGCCGGTCAACCGCGCGGGCGATCGCCACCAACTGCTGCGTGGCGAGAGAAAGCGAGCCGAGCTCCGCCTCGGGATCGCATTCGAGATCGAGCCGGGCGAGGGCGGCGCGGGCGTGCGCGCGCACGCCCCTCCAGTTGACGAAGCCAAGGCGGCCGGGCTGGCGGCCGAGCGAAAGATTTTCGGCGACGGACAGGCTCGGGACCAGGTTGACCTCCTGGTACACGGTGCTGATGCCGGCCAGCTCGGCTTCGCGCGGCGAAGCGGGACGGATCAGTTCGCCGCCGAGGCGAACCTCGCCGGCATCGGCCGGATACACGCCGGTGAGCAGCTTGATGAGGGTCGATTTGCCCGCGCCATTCTCACCCAGCAGCGCGTGGATCTCCCCGGCCTGCGCGGTGAAATCGACCTCGTCGAGCGCCACCACACCCGGAAACCGCTTGGTCAGGCGGCGGACGGTGAGGAGCGGGACCACGGGCACCTCGCGCGGGGTTCAATACTGCCGCGAGGCGATGACCTGCGCGGCGTTCGAGCCATCGAACCGCTCGTCGTGATTGAACGATTTCTTCGGCACGGATTCTCCCGCCAGCACTTTGGCGACGGTGTCGTAAACCTTGGGACCGAAAAGCGGATTGCATTCGACCGTACAGCCGAGTTTGCCGTCGATCACGGCCTGGATGGCCTCGTGGATTGCGTCGATCGACACCACCAGGATATCGCGACCGGGCTTCAGGCCGGCCTCCTCGATCGCCTGGATTGCTCCGAGCGCCATGTCGTCGTTGTGCGAGTAGACCGCATTGATTTCTCGACCGTGCTTCTTGAGAAGGGCTTCCATGACCTCCTTGCCGCCGGACCTGCGGAAGTCGCCGCTTTGGGAGTCGATGATGGTCAGCCCCGGAAAAGCCTTGAGCGCATCGGCGAAAGCCTTGCGGCGTTCGTTGGCGGGGGCGGAGCCGGGCGTGCCCTGCAGCTCGACGATGTTGCCTTTCCCGTGGGTCGCGCCGGCGAGCCACTCGGCCGCCATCTTTCCCTCGGCGTAGAAATCGGAGCCGAGGAAACAAACGTAAAGCGAATCATCGGAGACCTGCACGGTCCGATCGGTGATGATGACCGGGATGTGGGCGCGCTTCGCCTCGCGGAGGACGGGCTCCCAGCCTGTTTCGACGATCGGGGCGATGACGATTGCGTCCACACCCTGCGCGATGAACGAGTGGACGGCGCGGATCTGGTTTTCCTGCCGTCCCTGTCCGTCGGAGAACTGGAGCTTGATCCCGCGCTTTTCGGCCTCGGCTTTCATGGAATTCGTGTTGGCCGTCCGCCAGGCGCTCTCGGCGCCGGTCTGGGCGAAGCCGACGACGATCGGTTTGGCGGGAAGCACGACGGCGCTGACGAGGACGAGCAGCAGCCAAAGAGGGCGGGGGAGTTTCATGGGAACGGTGGCCGCGCGGGGCGGAATGGGATTCGAATCGGTCGCGGGACGAAGACTCGCGGGACGACCAAGGTGAATGGCGTTCGCGGGTCAGGCGAACGCCCTGGAACGTGACCGTCAAGCCAAACGCGGCGCACTAGGCGAACGAATCCACGAGCGAGTGTGTCCGCAGGCGGGCCAGCAGGGTCTTGGGCGAAGTGGGGCGCGGCAGGTTGACGCGGACCGTCTTCGGCCGCTGCGGGTAAAGATCGAAGAAGTTGTCGGACAGCGTCGCTTGCAGGCCGCGGACATTGCAGTCCACCGCGTGGAGAAAAACGGGGGCGACAAACGTCAGGTCGATCACGGTTGGCGACACGGCCTTCGCTTTGACCCGGGGGGCGCCATGCGGCAGCGCGAGGAACCGGGGCGGCGTGAGGAAGACGGTTTGCTCGCTGAGGACGCGGTTTCCGGCCTCGAGTGAAAGGCGCAGGTAGAGGTTGTCGCGGCCGTGTTTGTCCATCGACGCGCGCAGCGACAGCGTTTGCTGCCGGATGCTCTGGGCCGGCGCCAGCGCAACCGTGCGGGTCTGTCCGGCCACCTTCTTTCCGTCGAGGCGGCGGAGCTCCCATCGCAGCCGGGCGCGGATCGGCTCGGTCCCGTCGTAAACGGTGTGGAGATGGACCTCGTCCACGGTGGTCTCGCGATAGTTGCCGATGCGGGCGCCCTCCTCGCCGGGCACGTGGGCGCTGATGAGCGCGGGGGCGAAGAACCGCCGGGCCGCGAAATGGAGGGCCTTCCAGTGTCCGGTGAACTCGATCGAGCTCCACGACGCGACGGGCCAGCAATCGTTGAGCTGCCAGTAGATCGCGCCCATGCAGCGGGGCATGAGGCGGCGGTAATGCTCGACTCCCACCTGCATGCAGTACGCCTGGTTGAGCTGCGAAAGGTAGATGAGGTCCTTCTGCGATTTCGGGAAGCGGTAGCGGCGCGAGACGTAATCGAGGATGATCTGGTTCCCGGCGCGATTCTTCTGGTGGTTTTCCATCGCCGGACCGAACACGTTCGCCTCGTCGGGTGGACAGAACGTCGCGTTCGTTTCCGGCGACGCGTAGCTCTGCATGCCGAACTCGCTGACGAAGCGAAACGACCACTTTTCGTAATCCTTCACCGGATGCCGGGCATGCCAGACGTCCCAGAAATGCGTGTCGCCGGACTTCTCGCCGTTTTCGTGGCTGCGTTCGACTCGGCCGCGCCAGGGCGACGACGGCCAGTACGGCGTCACGCCGTCGAGGCCCTCAACCGCCTTCGGCAGGAGCTCGTGAAAAAGCGCCTCGTAGCCCAGCTTGAACTCGCCTTCGGAGACCTTCTCGTTGAGCCCGGCGATCTCGTTGTTGCCGCACCAGAGCGCAAGCGAGGCGCGGTGGCGCAGGCGGCGGACCTGGTAGGCGGCTTCCTCGCGGCACTGCGCGAGGAAATGCTCGTTCCCGGGGTAGAGCGTGCACGAGAACATGAAGTCCTGCCACACCAGCAGGCCGAGCTCGTCGCACAGATCGTAGAACGCCTCGTGCTCGTAGATGCCGCCGCCCCAGACACGCAGACAGTTCATGTTGGCCGCGGCGGCGGCGCGCAGATCGCGTTCGTAGTCCCGCCGCGTGAGATGGGCGACGAAGCTGTGGGCGGGGATCCAGTTGGCGCCCTTGAGGAAGATCGCGCGGCCATTGACGACGAAGCGGAACGATTCGCCCCACTGATCCGGGCTGCGGTCGAGCGCGATTGTGCGCAGGCCGAGACGGTGCGTGATGCGACCGTGTTCGTTCCCGGTGTCGTCGTGCGCGATGACGGTCAGATCGTAGAGCGGCTGCGCCCCCTGTCCGGCCGGCCACCACAATTCGGGGGCCCCGAGCGTGATAATGCGGTCGCCGTCCTCGGGCCCCTCGAAGCGGGCCCGGGCCATCTCGTGACCGCGCAGCGAAACCACCGCGATGAACGCCAGACGGCCGGCGGGTCGCGCCATCTCGGGAAAGATCGTCAGGGCCACGGAGCCATCGGATTGGTGATGCTGGGTCACGCGCACTGCCGCCAGGCGATTGGCCGACCAGGCCTCGAGGCGGAGATCGCGCCAGATTCCCGCGGTCAGGAGGCGCGGACCCCAGTCCCATCCGAACTGGCATTGCTGCTTGCGGATGCGAACGCAGTTGCCGACCGAATCGTTGAACTCCTTCGGCGGGGTGAACTCGGCGTTGGTCGCGCGGATATACTTCATCGCGCTGTCGAAGCGGATCCGGATCTCGTTTTTTCCGGGGCGCAGGTACTCCTTCACGGCCCAGCGATATCCCACGAACATGTTTTCGGTGCGGGCGATCTCGGTGCCGTTGAGCGTGACCGTGGCGACCGTGTCGAGGCCGTCGGCCACCAGTTCAACCGTCTCCCCGGCGAGCAATCCGGCGGGGACGGTGAACACGCCGCGGTATTCCCAGTCGCGTTCCTCGATCCACTGGAGATCGAGTTCGTTGGTGCCGAAAAACGGATCGGGAATCTTTCCCGCGGCGACCAGGTCGGTGTGGACGCAGCCGGGCACGTGCGCCGGGAGCCAGGATTTGGTGCCTGCCTGGCGGAACTGCCAGGTGGCGGAGGACAGGGAAAAGGCGGGCATGAAGCGGAAGATCGTTGCGGTCGGGGGAGCCGGGCGAAGCCGCGAGCCAAAGCGCCGGAAAGCCGGCGGGCAAGATTCGAGTCGGGATGGTCCGATATTTGGCCACGAAGAGGCATCGGCATCCGCCCCGGAGCAATACCCTCGGGGGAAAGCCGGACGCCTTCCGGCCTGAGTCCATGGGTGCGCTTGGGCGCCACGAAATCCGCCACAAGAGACTCCTGCCTGCGCCAATCCTCAAATCGACCGGTCCGGAGGTCATTTGCGTATTACGCAAATGACGAATCGGAGCAGAGGCGCTTCGGTTCGAGATTTCTTCGGCCCGCGGCAGTCACGGGTCCCGGTGCCACGCCGGGCGGGGGCGCGTGCCGGTTTCGCGGCATCCTCGTTGAGGACAACGACAGCCACCCTTTGGCCTGGGTCGCCTGAGACCGCATGGAGTTTCGCGCTTTTCGCGGGCATTTCGTTTTCGAGAAACGCGGTCTTGGAAATGATCGTCGCTTGATCTCCCGCGCGGGGCCCGACAACTTTTGGCCGAAACATTACCGGAACATCCAGTCGCGATCCCATGGATATTCGTCCTGCCCAAATCGGCCTTGCGAACCCGCCCCAGAGCATGGCTTATTTTTCGGCGACATCATGAGTCTCGAGATTGATCTGACCGGCCGGCGCGCAATCGTGACAGGGGTGACGCAGGGCATCGGTGTCGGCGTGGCCCGACGCCTGGCGGAAGCCGGGGCGGACGTGGCCGGTTGCGCCACTCGACCGGTGAGCGATCCGGCGGTGCGCCGGTTCATGGAGGACATGCGGGCGCGCGGACGGCGCGGATTTTATTTCCAGGCGCTGCTGGGCGACCCGGAGGCGCCCCGGGTATTCATTCAAGCGGCCATCGCGGCGATGGGCGGCGCGGACATTCTCGTCTCGAATGCCGGCCGAAACGTGTTTCGCGGCCTGTCGGAATGCACCGAAAAGGACTGGAACGACTCGATGTCGCTCGACCTCGCATCCCACTGGCGCCTGGCGCGCAGCGCGGAGCCGGCCCTGCGCGAAAGCGGGCACGGAGTGGTGATCCTGATTTCATCGAATCACGCGTTCAACACGCTGCCGGGCAGTTTTCCGTACAACGTCGCCAAGGCCGGCATGAATTCGATGGTGCAGTCGATGGCGCTCGAGTGGGGGCCCGAAATCCGCGCGGTTTCCGTGGCGCCCGGATTCATCGACACGCCCGGCAATGATACCTGGTTTGCGACTTTTCCCGACCCGGCGGCCAAACGCGCCGAGATCGAGGCGGGTCATCCCGCCGGACGGATCGGCTCGCCGGAGGAGATCGGGGCGCTGTGCGCGTTCCTCGCCAGCGATCACGCGCGCTTCATCACGGGCACAACACTGGTGGTCGACGGCGGTCACGGCGCGGACATGGGTTGGTAGGGAGTCGTCGTCGAACGTGAGACTGCGGTCAGCGTTGCGTTGCGCGCCGAATCGTATTGGCTGACGGCTTCCCGCTTTTTCATGGATACCCCGATTCCGGAGGAATTGTTCAAGCGCATCGCGAGTTGCGGCGTCATGGCCGTGATCGCGATCGACGATCCCGAAAACGCCGTGCCGCTGGCCCGGGCGCTCGCCGACGGCGGCGTGAAGGGAATCGAGATGACTCTTCGAACTCCGGCCGCGGTCGAGGCGATTCGCCGCATTCGCGCCGGATGCCCCGACGTGCTGATCGGGGCGGGGACGGTGCTGAACCGGTCGCAGGTCGAGCAGGTCAAGGCGGCCGGAGCGATCTTCGGCGTCTCTCCCGGATGCAATCCGTCAACCTTGCGCGCGGCGCGCGAGCTCGGTCTGCCTTTCGCGCCGGGCGTGGCGAGTCCCAGCGATGTCGAGGTTGCCGTCGAGCACGGTTGCCGCCTCCTGAAGTTCTTTCCGGCCGCCACCTGCGGCGGTCTCCCGCACCTGAACGCCATGGCGGCACCCTTTGCGCATCTCGGGATCCGCTACATTCCGCTCGGCGGAATTTCGGCGGCGGAACTCGGTGCCTACCTCGCCTCGCCGCACGTGGCTTGCGTCGGCGGCTCTTGGCTGGCCAAGCCCGAGGTCATCCGCGCGCGCGACTGGAAGAAAATTACCGAGCTGGCCACGGCGGCCATGGCTATCGTCAAAACCCATCGCCCCGCATAAATCCGAATCGGTTTCACCCCGGCACCGCAGTTGCCCGGGCCGGATCCGTTGCAAGAGAACGTAAGCGATTGGCCGCCCACGATCGCCCGCGAAAATAGCACGCGGGCAATGGGTAGGGCCTTCGCTCGCGAAGGCCGCGAACACGACCGGGCGGCACGTCGCAAGCGACGGCCATACATGATCGGGACGGGCGGCCTGACGAGAATCGCGCGAGACGCCGGGAGAAGAGCCCTGGCGACGGATCCAGCGGTCCCCCGGCCGCCTAGTTGTTGATAATGCCGTCGTCCGGCAGACGTCCTTGCAGCTTGCGGCGGAGGCGCTGGATTTCGATCTCACCCTTGAGCTGGCGGGCGAGAAGCACCAGACGGCGATTGGTGTCGAGTTCCTCCAACAGGCGCTGCTTGACCGCGTCGTCTTCGCAAAGATTGAAGGCGGCCACATCGACGAATGCGTCGATGTCCTCGATGCTATCAAGGAATTGCGTGATGCCTTTCGGCGCCGGCGCGCCGAGTCTTCGTCTGACATTGAGCAGCCGCATCACGTCGACCCGGATGGCGTCGAGGTCCTGCTGGGTGCCTCCGGCGCGGGTGGCGAGGGTGCGGACGGAAATCATGCGATACGGCTTCTCCCGGACAATGCCGCAGATCTCGACACGGGTCAGTCCCTGGAGAAGCAGATTGGAGGCATCTTCCTCGGCCTTTTGACAGGCCCGGATGATACCGACGGTGGCGATCCGATGCGGCGGTTCGGGCGCGCCGGATTTCGCGGCCTCGGCGGGATCGAGACGGGCCACCGCAAAGAGCCGGTCGGACGCCAGGACGTCGCGCAGCATCTCGCGATAACGCGGCTCGAAGATATGGAGCGGGAGCAGCGACTGCGGAAAAAACACCGTCCGCGGAAGCGTCATCACCGGGAGCACCTTCGGCACCTTCAGCGATTCCATGGCCCGAAACGTGGCCTCTTTTCGTCCAAAACTCAGTCCGCGCCAACGGGTGAAGTGTGACACCTTCCCCCGGAAATCATGGGACGCGGTGTCCCGCTGGCACAGCTCTGGCATGAAATGTGAGGCCCAATGTTATTCGTATTTGATTACACAGCAACGAAATGCATTTAGTTACGGGCGCGGCACGGGCATTGCAAAGGATGGGGCATGAGCAGAATTTTAGGCATCGATCTGGGAACGACGAATTCGTGCATGGCGGTGATGGAGGGTGGCGAACCCGTCGTGATCCCGAACGCCGAAGGCGCGCGGACCACTCCGTCCATCGTGGCGTTCACCAAAACCGGTGAGCGCGTGGTGGGTCAGGCGGCGAAACGCCAGGCGGTCACCAATCCAAAGAACACCGTATTCTCCGCCAAGCGTTTGATCGGGCGCAAATTTTCCGAAGTCAACGAGGAGGCCAAGAACCTGCCCTACAAGGTCGCGGCCGGCAAGAACGGCGACGCCTATGTGGAGGTTCAGGTGGGCGGCAAGACCGAGCAGTTCGCGCCGCAACAGATCGCGGCTTTTGTCCTGGGCAAGCTGAAGGCTGACGCCGAGGCGTACCTGGGGGAAAAGATCACGCAGGCCGTCATCACGGTTCCGGCATATTTCAACGACGCGCAGCGCCAGGCCACCAAGGACGCCGGCAAGATCGCCGGCCTCGAGGTGTTGCGCATCATCAACGAGCCCACGGCAGCGTCGCTGGCGTATGGTCTCGACAAGAAGAAGGACGAGAAGATCGCGGTCTATGACCTCGGCGGCGGCACGTTCGACGTGTCGATCCTCGAGATTGGCGACGGCGTGTTCGAGGTGAAGGCCACCAATGGTGACACCCATCTCGGCGGCGACAACTGGGACGACGCGATCATCAGCTGGCTCGTCGAGACTTTCAAAAGCGAAAACGGCATCGATCTCCGCAAGGATCCGATGGCGCTGCAGCGGTTGAAGGAGGAGGCCGAGAAGGGCAAGATTGCCCTGTCGTCGGCCACCACCTACGACATCAACCTGCCATTCATCACGGCGGACGCCTCGGGGCCGAAGCACCTCACCGTGCAGCTCACCCGCGCGAAGATGGAACAGATCTGCGACGGCCTGTTCGAGCGCTGCATCCAGCCGTTCAAGAATTGCATCAAGGACGCCGGCGTCACGGCCGACAAGATCGACGAGCTCGTGCTCGTCGGCGGCATGACCCGCATGCCCAAGGTCGTCGAGATTGCCCGCCAGCTCGCGGGCAAGCAGCCCCACCAGGGCGTCAACCCGGATGAA
>DASYDZ010000067.1:0-59864 GCA_036499305.1 Candidatus Didemnitutus sp. | reverse complement strand
AATGAATGCAAGATGGCGAACATGACCTATTAGACGATCAACACTGATTCCCCAGCACGAGGAATTTCGGCGAACGGGAATTGCGCCGCGTGGGAACGTGTGTCATCGTGTCCTCCCTATGAAATCGAACGGACTTATCCTCGCGGGATTGAGCTGCCTGGCGATCCTTGCCGGTTGCTCCAAGAGTGAACCCGCCGCTGCGGCCCCCTCGGCGGCCTCTGATGCCTCCGCCGTCGTCTCCGTCGACCTGACGGCAGGCGACAACATGAAGTACAATCTCTCCTCCATCGAGGCCAAGCCGGGGCAGGAAATACATCTCACCCTGACCAACATCGGCACCATGCCGAAAGCGGCCATGGCGCATAATTTCACCCTCTTGAAAATGGGCACCGACCCCAAGGCCTACGTTGACGCCGCCGTTTCCGCGGCCGCCACGGATTACATTCCGGCGTCGATGGCCGACAAGGTCATCGTGCACACGAAGCTTCTCGGACCGAAGCAATCGGACGACATCACCTTCAAGGCGCCGACGGAACCGGGCGATTACACCTTCCTTTGCAGCTTCCCCGCGCACTATCTCGCGGGCATGAAGGGCACGCTGACGGTCAAGTAGCCGCGAAAGCATCGTTTGCTCGAGCCGGGCCGCTGCGCCCGGCTTTTTTATTTGAGCGCGGGAATTGCCGGATGGTTTTTGCAGGGCCGCCGCTGGCGGCGCGCCGGTCCGGAGATGGACGCGCGGCCTGCGCGAGCGCAGGCCCTACAAGTCGAAGACGGATGGTCCGGCGGCAGGTCGCCGCTCTAGCCGTTCCCTGCCGGCCACCAGACGTAGAGGAAAAAATACACCAGGACCCCGGTCACCGAGACATAAAACCAGATCGGAAAGGTGAAGGCGGCCCAGCGACGATGTGACACGTAGTCGCCCTTGAGCGCGAAGAGGAATGTCCTCGGCACGATGTACGCGACCAGCGCGGCGAGCGGAATGTGCGTCCAGAGAATGAAAAAATAGACGGGGCGGATGAGTCCTTCGCCCCCGAATGGCGTGTGCACCCCGTGCATGAGCGCATGGTAGGTCAGGTAGCCGGCGAGGAACAGGGCCGACACGACCGCCGCCGTGAGCATGCAGGCGCGATGCAGGTCCTTGTGGCCGGACTTGATGAAGACGAAGCCGGCGGTGATCAGCACCGTCGCCGTGCCGTTAAGGGCCGCATTGAGGGTCGGAATCTGGTGAACGTCCAAGGTGTGGTGCCGTCAGAGGCGAAAGATGAACCGATCCGCGACAAGCGCGCCGAGGAGCAGCGGGAGGTAGCCGAGCGTGATGAAGAAAAGTTTGCGGGCCTCCGTTTCGCGACGGAGCGGATTGAGGAAAAGGAAGGCTGATTTCAGCATCCACAGGCCGAGGAGCACGGCGATGGAAAGGTAATACCAAGTGCAATAGCCGAGCAGGGTCGGAAACACGCTCGCCCCGAGGAGCACGGCCACCCAGGCGAACGTGCGGCGCACGAGGCGGTTTCCGGTCGGATCGACCACCGACAGCATGGGCATCCCGGCGGCCGCGTAGTCCCGCCGGTAGGTCCACGCGAGGGCGAAGAAATGCGGCATCTGCCAGGCGTACATCACCGCGAAAAGCGACCATCCGAGGCCGGGATTTGACCGGCCCGCCGCCGCCCAGCCGATGAGCGGAGGCAATGCGCCGCTGATGGCGCCCAGTTCGGTATTCCAGCGGGACCAGCGCTTCGCGGGAGTGTAGATCGCCAGATACGCGACCACCGTCGCCAGGGCCAGGAACGCGCTCAGGCCGTTGGCCCAAAGAAAGAGGACTCCGAGGCCGCCGAGGCACAGCGCCCAGCCGAGCACGAAGGCGGAACCGGGTGGGATGATTCCGGACGGAATCGGCCGGTGCGCCGTTCGCTTCATCAGGGCGTCGACGTCCGATTCCATCCACATGTTCAGCGCCGCCACGCCGCCGGCACAGAGTGCCGTGCCGACCAACACAACCAGCGTGCGGGACCATTCCCAGTAAGGCACCGCCGCGGCGTAGCCGACCATCGCCGTAATCACCGACAGCATGCTCAGGCGCGGCTTTGTCAGTTCCAGGTAGTGACGCCACGTGGCCCGGGGTACGACCGCCGACGTGGCGGGCAGGGGAATCTGTTCGCTGGTGCCGGTCATCGTTCCGATGGGTGCAGACGCAGGCTGGAGGAGGCAGTGTCCATCCCCGGGGGCTCGGCGGGCACCGACATTGCGTCCCAGCCGCGGTGAACCCACATCGTGACCAGGTAGGTTGTCGCCAGGGTGAGCGCGCCCAGCAGGACGTGCCCGGTTGTCACGTAAATGCTCCGGCCGGTCCAGATGATCTCCGCCCCGAGCGTGATCTGGCCCGCGACCAGCGCGAGGAGCAGCACCCCCGATGCGCGGAGGGGCGCCGGGGCCGCGGTCTCGCGCCAGAGAAAATGTCCGTAGATCACCACCCCGATCGCAATGAGGCCGGCCATGGCGCGATGCGCAAACTGGATGGCCACGGGGAAACTCCATTCCGGGGGAAGCAGCGCGCCGTCGCTGCTCGAAAACGGAAACGTCGGAATCGCGAGGCCCGCGAAACTGTGTCGGACGACGGCGGCGATTCCGAGTTGCAGGAAGAGAAGCGCCATGCAGACCCGGCCGAGGCGGCGCAGGCGAAGGGTGGCCGGTCCGGTCCAGCCACCTTCCTGCTCGATCCACGCGCGCGAGCATGCGACCGCGACCGTCAGGAGCGCGCAGACGAACGCCTGGGCGAGCACCGCATGGAGCATCGCGAAGAGCCGCCCGAGACTGGTGTTGACCATGTTGATTTCATAATGGTCGCACAACACGCGCAGGCCGCCGACGACACCCTGCAGGATCACGAGGCCCACCACGGCCCATCCCAGCTTTCGCAGCCAGGCGCGGCTTTCGGTCAGCGCCAGCCAGATCGCGAGCGCGATCGAGATCAGGCCCATCACGGTCGCGCTGATCCGGTGGGAGTGCTCGGCGAACTTGTCGATTTCCGTGAGCCAGCCGTGTGGATTGACCGAGCCGTTCGACAGCGGCCAGTCGGGAAACGCCATGCCGGCGCCGATCGTCGTCGTGTAGGCTCCGAGCGACACCAGCACGAAAACCCACGCGCCGCCGAGGGCGGCGAACCACGCGAGTCCGGGCTTGTAGCGGGAAGTTCGGTTCATCAGGAGGGCCGGCAAGAGCGGAAAAACGAAGTGATACCTGCCGGTGGTCCGGCGCAAACCTTTTGACATTCGGGCAACTTGGCAAAAATGGTCTCATCATGAGCCCAGGATATTTGTTCCGTCACCGGCTCGCTGCAGCCGCTCTAATGGCCGGGGTCCTCCTCGCCGGTTGTGCCCGCCGGGCCCCGGCGACGAGTTCGTCCGTCACGATCGCGCCGGCCGAGAAGCGTTATCCGTTGAAGGGCGAGGTCGTGGCGGTGAAGCCAGCCGACGCCATCCTGGAGATCCATCACGAGGCGATTCCCGACTACATGCCGTCGATGACGATGGAATTCATCGTCAGCCGGGGCGACGCGGCGATCGCCACCGTCGGCGAGCGCATCCGGGGCGACCTGATCGTGCGCGGGGGCAAGGCGTATCTCGAGAACATCTGGCCCGACGACGCTTTGACGAACAGCCGCATCGATGCCAGCGCCGATGCCCTGGCGCAGGACACGAACATTCGCGGCAAGGGCGCGTACCGCGAGATCGGCGAGACGATGCCGGATGTCACGCTGCTCGACCAGGAGGGCCGGGTGGTGTCGATCAGCCGTTTCCGGGGCAAGCAGGTGATGCTCAATTTCATTTTCACGCGCTGCCCCATCGCCACGATGTGCCCGGCGGCGACAATGAAGATGATGGCGCTGCAGAAGGCGGCGCACGAGGCCGGGGTCTCCAATCTCGAGCTGGTTTCGATTTCCTTCGATCCGGCCTATGACACTCCCGGCATCCTGCACGACTACGCGGCGGCGCGGCACATCGACACGTCGAACTTCACGTTCCTCACCGGGCCGGATGCGGCCGTGCGCCAGTTGCTGACGCAGATGGGCATCATTCGCGAGTTCGACGGCGACACCATCAAGCACACGCTGGCGACGCTTCTGATCGACGCGCAGGGGCGGATCATTCA
This sequence comes from Candidatus Didemnitutus sp., assembly GCA_036499305.1. GTDB lineage: Bacteria > Verrucomicrobiota > Verrucomicrobiia > Opitutales > Opitutaceae > Didemnitutus. The sequence continues at coordinate 55,718 of DASYDZ010000067.1, read as the reverse complement.
CCGGGCCGATGGCAGCCAGTGGGACACCGAGGAATTCCTGGCGCAGATGAAAAAGGGAGCATGACGACGGCGGCGGCCCGGATCTGGCATGATCTCGGCCCCGGCGGCCGGCGTTCCACCGTGCTGCTGACGGCGGGGGCGATCGCGCTTTTTTTCGTGGTTCGCTTCCTGCCGACGGGGACGAATCTCAACCACATGGATTTTCGCGTCGAGGGAAAGTCGGCGCTCGAGTTCTGCGATCCCGCCAACCCGCAGTTCATTCCCGTGCTCTCGGCGCGTTCGCCGGTGGCGCTCACGCTGGTCAACGAGCAGCCGCCGCGGATGAACCACGAGTCCCGATTCGTGCTCACGATGCGGACGGCGAACGGGAAGCCGATCGCGCCCGAGGACCTGGTCGTCGCCCACACCCGCAAGCTGCATCTGATGGTGGTCGATCCGACGGTGCAGGATTATCAGCACATCCATCCGGAGCCCGGCCGGCATCCCGGCGAGTGGGTATTTTCGCTGACGCCGAACCGCGCCGGCGTCTATCGCGTTTTCGCGGACTTCACGCCGGTGGCCACGCAGCGCGGGTTGTATGCCTCGGCGGACTTCACGGTTCCCGGCGAAGTGGCCACGGTGTCACGGGCGTCCAATACGACGTACCTCGCGGGCGGACTGGAATTCGCCCTGCTCGGTCCGCCGTTGTGGCACGCGCGCCAGCCGATCGACCTGAAGTTTCGCATCCAGAGCCAGGGCGCGGAAAAGCAGCCCATTGTCCTGGAACCGGTGATGGACGCGTTCGCCCATCTCGTGGCTTTTGACGAGAACCGGAGCGGGTTCGCCCACCTGCACCCGCGCCAGACCGATCTCTCGCAAAAACCCGATGCCCTGCGTCCGCAATTTGATTTCAAGGTGACGATTCCGACATCCGGCCGCTATGTGATCTGGGCGCAGGTGAAGATTGGGGGCCAGGAGATGTTCGTTCCCTTCTGGATCGACGTGTTTCCATAGCAAGAAGGCGGGTCCCGCCGATTGCTGCGGCATTGCCGGGTGGGCGCCGGTTTCCACACCGGCGCGATCGATCGTCGATGGGGACATCGACGAGACCACCTTGGACGCGAATGATTCCCGCAGACGAAACTCCCTCGACTCTCAGCTCTCAACTTTCAACTCCCCCTGCGTCCATCACACCGGCTCACCCGAAAGCGCCAGGACGTCCGTGCCGGAGGCGCTGAGGAACCGGCCGAGCTGCGATCCGGGAAAAGATCCGAACTGGCCCGGATGGCAGCGGAGGAGTCCTTCGCGCGCGAGCCGGACGAGACTGCGGCTGTTGAGTTCGGCATCATTGCAGAAATACGCGGGCCGCGCCAGGTTCGGCCAGAGCAGGCTTCCGCGCAGCACGTCGCCGATCAGCGCCTCGCCATTCGCCAGCACCAGCGAAACCGAACCCGCGGTATGCCCCGGCGTCGGCACCACACGGCCGCGGATGCCGTACGGTTCGAACGACAGTCCCTCGCGAAAAACGACGTCCGGCTCGAATCCTTCGTACGATTCGTTCACGAACGGCCGGATCATCCGCCCGGCCGTTTCCTGCGCCGCGAGGACGCCATTCTGTCCCGTGCGGGCGAGCTGGGCATCGCCGACGTGAATCGCCACCGGGGCGCCCGAGCGCCGGCGCAGTTCGGCCGCACAGCCGGCATGGTCGCTGTGTCCGTGCGTCAGCAGGATCAGCGCGATGCTCGAGACCTCGACCCGATGCTGTTTCAGCGTGGCGAGAATGCGCTTCAGGTCGCCGGGCGTTCCGGTGTCCACCAGCACCGGCTTGGGGCCGGCCAGCAGGTAACAGTTCGAAATGGCGCCGCGGATCCGGATAAGCATGACGACATGGCCGCGCGGCCCGCGGGCTAAAACTGGAGGTGCTTTACCGTCAGCCCCTTGTTGATGAGCTGCTTCAGGGAATCGACGCCGATCTGGATGTGCATGTTCACGTGGTCGTTGTCCACGCCGCGGTCGCTCGCCGACGTCTTCACGCCTTCCGGTGTCATCGGTTCGTCCGACACCAGCAGCAGCGCGCCCGCCACGATGCCGTTGGCGAAGCCGGTGGTGAAAATGGTCGCGGTCTCCATGTCGATTGCGATGACGCGGATGCGCTGGAGATATTTCTTGAAGACCGTGTCGTGCTCCCAAACGCGCCGGTTCGTGGTGTAGACGGTGCCCGTCCAGTAATCCCGTCCGTGCTCGCGAATGGTGGTGGAAATGGCCTTCTGCAGGGCGAAGGCGGGCAACGCCGGCACCTCGGGCGGAAAATAATCATTGCTCGCGCCCTCGCCGCGGATGGCCGCGATCGGCAGGATGAGGCTGCCGATCTTGGCGCGATGCTTGAGTCCGCCGCATTTGCCGAGAAAAAGCACCGCCTTCGGGCTGATCGCGGTGAGCAGGTCCATCACGGTGGCGGCGGTCGCGCTGCCCATGCCGAAATTGATGATCGTGATGCCCTCGGCGGTCGCGCTCAGCATCGGCCGGCCGCGTCCCTGCACGGGCACCTTGTTCCATTGGGCGAACAGCTCCACGTAACGGTCGAAATTCGTCAGCAGCACATAGCGACCGAAATCCTTCAGCTTTACGCCCGTGTAGCGGGGCAGCCAGTTCTCCACGATCTTCTTCTTGGTGTTCATCGGAGCAGGGCCCGGAAAAATTTGGGCCGGCGGACCCGGGAAGCGAGGATTTTCTGGGTTCGGCGCAGTCGTGCGACGGCCACCGACCGGTCCGAACCGGCTCAGGCGGACGCGAACGCCGAAGCGTCGTTGCGGTGTCCGGGTCCCGTGTACTTGGCCGACTGCTCGTCGGCGTGATAACTCGACCGGACCAGCGGACCGCTCTCGACGACGCCGAACCCGGCGGCGAGCGCGAACTCCTTCCAGTGCCGGAATTCGTCCGGCGTCACCCAGCGGTCAACCGTCCAGTGCTGGCTCGTCGGCTGGAGGTACTGGCCGATCGTCAGGATGTCGATTTTGTCACCGGCGAGGTCGCGAAGGGTGCGCTCGATTTCCTTGGGCGTTTCGCCGAGGCCGAGCATCAGCCCGGTCTTGATCGTGAAGCCGCGATTCTTCGCGTGGCGCAGGACCATCCGGCTGCGGTCGTAGCGCGCCTGCACGCGCACCGGGCGCTGGAGGCGCTCCACCGTCTCGACGTTGTGATTGAAAATATCCGGCTTCGCTTCGAGCACGGTGTCGACCAGGTCGAGCTGGCCCTTGAAATCCGGCACGAGCACCTCGATGGCGCAGCCCGGGTTGCGATACTTGCTGGCGCGGATCGTCGCCGCCCACACTCCGGCGCCGCCGTCCTTCAGGTCGTCGCGCGCCACCGACGTGATGACGCAATGCTTGAGTCCCATGTGCGCGATCGCATCGGCCACGCGCGCGGGCTCGCCGAGGTCGATTTCGGTGGGACGGCCGACCTGGATCGCGCAGAAATTGCAGGACCGGGTGCAGATGTTGCCGAGAATCATCACGGTCGCCGTTCCCCGGGCCCAGCACTCGCCGATGTTCGGGCACTGCGCGCTCTGGCAAACCGTGTGCAGCTTGTGCTCCTCCACCGTCCGGCGGGTGGCCTGGTAGCCGGGACCGGACGGAAGTTTGGCGCGCAGCCAATCGGGTTTGCGTAATGGCGTCATGCGGGACGGATCATGAATGGATACGATTGCCCCCGGAGGACAAGTGGGAATTCCGGCCGGATGTTCCTCGCGCAACGCGAGGAAGGAGCGAGAATCGAGGAGCGGGGAGCGAGTGCATAAAACGCGCGAAGGGAAAGGAATGGAATGTCCGTAGCGGCGCGTGGCTACGAGGTGCAGTGCGTCGCCTTGGTCCGGCGGAAGCGGGCTAAAAGGTTCGTGGGGCGATCGACCAGATGGCGGTGGTGACCTCGTCGTCTCGCAAGGGACGATCCTTGAGGATGCGAAGTCTGATGGCTGCTACTACAGCGAGAATGCCGAACTACGCATTAGTTATGCGCCGGGGCCTTCCCCGGTCCAATATTTTGGGTCGCCAGTTTTGCGAGTTCGACCTTCGCATTGCGCCTAGTTTCTTCTTCCGCGGTGGCGGGCAGCCCGGCAGCCACCGCTTGGTCGATTGAGGCAATGCATTCGGTTAGCGCTTGGCGGGCCGCAGGCACCGCGCCGTTCTCGCGGAGAACAATCCCAAGCCCCAACTCCCACTCTGCGCGTTCCCCTTTTCGCACCAATTGCGGATTGCCGGCATCTTTGACCAAAATCTCATCCATGATGGCCATGGATTTTCGGAACTCGGCCTCCGCGTCGGCCCATATCTTGGCTGCCGAAAGCGCGAATCCGAGACGCGAATGGAGATAGCCCAGATCATCGCGCATTTTGGCATCGTTTACGTCGGAGTCGCTGACCGCCTGCTGAATGGCGACTGCCTTGCGGTCCGCGGCGACCGCGTCGGCGAACTGCCCGGCCGCGATCAGCGTTGTCCCATAAGTGCTGAGCGCCATGGCATAAGTCCACCGGGTGCGCGCATCGGCCAGACCGGCTTTCACCCGTTTCTCGACGATTTCGACCTCTTCCCGGGCGAAGGGCAGGGCCTCACGCTCGCGGTCCGCGTTGCAGAGAGCTTCTGTGAGCTGGCTCAGCGTCGTCGCCAGGGTGGCAAGATAGATCTGATTCGTCGGATCACGGGCCACGATTTCCCGGGCTGAAGCGACGCATTTCTCACCCAGAGCACGCGCTTCCTCGTTTCGACCGGCGTCGTTAAGCATCGCGCACAGGCTGCTGGATGAAAGTTGGTATCGCCGAATATATTGTATATTGGCCGGGTCGGAGTCACGCAGTTGCGCGGCAAGGTCGACGCTCCGATTCAGACATTTCTCGGCTCTGGCAAAGTCGCTCAGCCGGCGCCACGCAACACCCAGCTTCCAGGCGGCGGCGGCCGTACGATCCTTCAACTCGGCGTCATCGGGATGCGATCCGAGAAGATTCTCCAGCGTCTCGAGCGATGACTTGAGTTTGGATTCTGCCTCGGCCGTCCTGCCCATCCGGATCAGCGTCTCGGCTTCCTCCGTGTGAAGACTGGCCAATCTCTCTACCGCCAAATAGCTCTGCGGATGATTTGTAGCTGCGGCCTGGGCTTGGGCAATCGCTAGGCCGATTTCGCGCAACGCACCGGCCGAGTCGCCCGCGTCCTGAAGCTGGTTGGCCAGCACCCGCCGGGAATCCGCCAAGGCGAGTTGCGCATTGAGATCGCCGGGCACGAGAGCAACCACCTTCTCGCGTAACGCCGCCGACGTGCGCAGCATCGGCAGAGTCTTGGATTTATCGCCATGATTGTAGAGATCAATCGCCCGTTGGTATTGGGCGGCCGACTTCCGGCGGAGAATCTCGACGCTCTCCTCCGCAGCGGGTACCGATTGATAATATGCCAAAACCTTTTCATTTGCTGGCTCCAACAGATTGGCCCGGCCCACCGCCTCTAACTTTGGACGGAGGTCATAAAGCATGAACTCGACGAGTTTCTCCGCTTCATTTCTCGCCCTGGTTGCGCGCAAGGCCGCGTCGTCCGCCCGCCGGCCTTCCCGTATCGCCAAGGCGCTGATGGCGACAAAGGCGACTCCTCCCGCGACGGTGGCGGCGAGCCACCCGCGCAAACGGCGAACACGCCGCTCCGTTTCCCGTTGTTTCAGGACATCGAATTCGACGCCGAGGAGGGCCGCGATCAGGCGTAGTTCAGCGTCAACCAGACGATCTTGTCCCGGACGAAAATCTGCCGCGAGCGGCTGACGGACCGATAGAAGTCTGCCATCGAGGCTGTCGTTCTGCAAGGCAGGCGGAAAGCAATTTAGCGCGGCGTCCGGTGAATTCGGTTCACCAGCGAGAACAACCGCCAGAGTTCGGTCGCGATTGGAAGCATGCGTTGTGGAATACGCCTCGATCTCGGCGTTAACCCAGCGCGAGCGCGCCGCGGCAGGCGAACAGAGGACAATCAGAAACTCGGAAGCCGCGAGCGCTTCCCGCAAGCGCTCCCCGATGTCTGCCGACGCCGAGAGTTCGTCCCGGTCGCGAAACACCGGTGCCAGCCGCTCTGAAACCGTGCCCCATCGCCCCGGCTTACCTACAATGCGCGCCGGCGTCCGATAGTTCTCCAAGCGGCGATGAAGGCGTTCCGCCGCGGGCCGATCCTGCTGACTGTAGCAAATGAATGCCCGGTAGCGTGATCTCGCCGGCGCATAAGCTGCGTTGCTGGGGGAATGGAGCATGCTTAATCGAGCGTGAATGGTTGCGGGCCGATGACTATCGGCTGCAAACCTCGCAAGCAACTCCGATGAGGTAAGACTTTGGCGTAAACTCAATGTGTGTTACAATATGGCCACGATATAGGCCGGGAGACGCTTTATGACCGATTTTCCTGCCGCTGTTATCTCCAGAGCAATGTATAGTTCCACAAGCGCCGTGGGTCATTTGCTTAGATGGTGCCGAGTTGGCCCGACTTATGCGATCGGGCGGCGCTTCTGTATTTGTGTCGCCACGACACCAAATTCAGGCAGTTTGCCGTCAATTTGAGGCGATGCTCCGTGAATTGTTTACTCATGTGGTTCATGCGTCTTTAGTCCGGGATTGTCACAAGGATGCACCTCTCGAAGAAAGCGCGTCAAAAAATGAAAGACCTCGTCCTCGGGAAGCACCGCGACTGGACCGGGCTGCACGCTGCGCTCAAGGCCAAGGGCATCACGATAGGCCAGTCATCCTTGGACCGATTTTTTTCCGGCAAGAGCAACTCGATTCGGACGCTACGAACCCTGGCCGCGTCGCTGGGCACGATGCCCGAGTCGCTGGTCAATCAGGCGCGTATCCTTACGCGCAACGCACGTCGATCATGGCGTTCAAACCTCTTTGCTCCGAAGCCTCTCGACGACCCGGAGGCCTTTCGCGTCGCGTATCAATTGTGGGTGGAAATGGTAACTCGCAAGGTCGGACTGCCGATTGATCCGGCAGAGGACGTGATGACGGAGATATATGATTCCTGGTATTCGTTTTTCAAATCAGCGCGGGAATTGATCAAGGCCATTCCGCTGCATGCGAATCCTCGTTCGGTTGAAATGCGAGGCCTGGTGGAACTATCGCAAGCCGTCCTGAATGACGGACTGCGTCCTCATCTTCAGCGGTGGCAGGCGCGGTTTCGCCACTGGGATGCAGCCGGCAATGGAGAGTCCAAGGCCGTTCTGTCTCCCCAAGAGGCTCAGCAGTCCTACCCTGACTGGTCGGATCTGCGCGATGATCTTCTCACAACAAACCAACGGCTCATAAGCTACGTGTGCGCTCTCGAGGTGATGCTCGGCCGGCGGCCTGCGCCCGCCCGATCTGATGATCGTCGGAAAGGAAAACAAAACCTGTCGGCGCCCCGCCGCAGAACTCAAATGAACCGGGGGACGCGTCGGGAAACCTCCTGGTCGTGAATTCGTGCAAGGTTCGCTCTGGAGGAAGCATCCTTTGACCAATATTATCCAAACCCCGCAATTCCACCATTATGATCACTCTTTTACGAAATCCGGGCTTCTCGGTGCTCTCACGGACGATCCGGATTCTTGGCCAACAGCAAATTCTTCCAAATCGGATCATGCTTCAATTCAGGCCATTGATGCTCGCCGCGAAAGTGCTGATTTTCGCAACTGCCTTCTTGACGGTCGGAGTCCGGGCTCAAACGCCGGCCGGCTCCGGTTCCACGACTCCGCCCGTCGTTTCGACGACACCGGCCGCTGCGTCCTTGACCAACGAGGACATTGTCAGGCTGAATGACGCCGGATTGGGGGACGATGTCATCGTCGCCAAAATCAACGCGGCTGCTCAGGTCGTGTTTCGCCTCGAGACCGACGATTTGATCGCCCTTAAGAAGGCGAACCTCAGCCAGAATGTCATCGCCGCCATGATCAAGCGCACGGGCGCTCCAGCCGCAGCGCCGATCAGCGCGCCGGCGCCCGTGGTCCAGCAACTGCCGGCGGGCATGCCGGGAGGTGAAGACCTGGCTATTCGCCTCGTGGCCAAGGACGGCACATCGAAACTCACCTCAATGGAGGGCCACATGGCGACGACGTGGGCGTACGTTACCGTACTGACCTTTTCCGATTTTCCCGGACTAAAGGCCGATGTCCGTATTCGCGATCCGCATCCCCAGATACTAATCCAGTCGTCCAAGAGTCCTCAGGGCCGGTTTTTCCTGGTGCGCTGTGAATCAAACCCGAAGGATGGCAACCGGTCGGTGAAGCTCGGGCGATCGGGCATATTCAGTCACAAGGACTTCGGTGTCCCTGATTCCGACTGGACCATCCCCTTCGATGTCAGGCAGGTCGAGCCCGGCATCTGGAGGATGGACCCGAAGCAGGACCTCAAGCCCGGCGAGTATGGCCTATATGGAGGATTGTTTAGCGCGGCCGACTTGTATGACTTCGGGGTGGATGGATAGTATTCCAGGTCAGCCAATTTGAATACATCCAACTTACTCCTCGATGCCGGCCACAATTCTGGCACAAGGAAGCCAATTTTCGGAAACGCGTCACACCATACGGAATTCTGTCCCGACAGTTTTCAGTCCCCCTCGTCCTCCCTGTTCTTCCATTCCCACTCACGCTCGTAGGCTTGGAAGCGCGACTCTGGCCGACCTTTCCCTGCCCTGGCGATCACGTGCGCCAAGAGCTGTGCAACGTGACCGATCTTGATCTGATAAAATGTCCACCTTGCCGAAGATCCGCGAGGCAAACTTTCACACCGACTTCCCAATGCAAACCCACAAGCAACTACCATCAATCTGCGCCTTTCTGCTGGCTGCTGTAAACGTCCTCGCGCAAATCAATACCGGCAGCGACGGACACGATGGGGCGTTGAACCCAACGAGTGACCTGACCATCGATATGGCAGATCATCCGGACGGAATATACCAATATTCATCGGTTAATATCCCCGCGGGGGTCACGGTAACGTTTGTTCCTAATGTCACCAATACTCCCGTGACATGGTTAATTCAAGGCAGCGTAGAAATTGATGGCACAATCGTTGTCTCTGGAGGTACTGCATCCCATATTCAAGGAGCTGCGGGGGGGCCGGGCGGGTATCCCGGAGGAAATGGCGTGGCTGGCAGTTCCCCCGCTACATCTGGACAAGGCCCTGGAGGAGGTGCTCCTGAAAGTTCGGGTATCTACAACTACGGCAATACTTACCTAATACCATTGATCGGCGGGTCAGGCGGAGGAGGTTCAAATCATACCTATGGCTATGGTGACAATCTTGGGGGTGGTGGAGGTGGTGGGGCGATTCTGGTAGCCAGTTCGGCTACAATTGCTATAAACGGAGCAGTGCAGGCTGACGCGGGAAATATTGGTTTTTACTCCGGGCATGGAAGTGGCGGAGCAATTAGATTGGTTGCCGCAAAGGTCATTGGGATCGGACAGATATCGGCGAACGCGAACGGCGGAAGCGAGGGTGGGAGCGAGGGTCGTGTTCGGCTTGATACTTATGACTATGAATTTGGTGGCACCATTTACGGGCAGTTTAGCCGTGGCTTCCAGCCAATCATTGTCCCAGCGTCCGGACAGGGCGCTCAACTTTCCATTGCGAATGTCGCCGGTGTATCGGTGGCGAGTTCGCTCACGGGCGCGCTCGCAACCCCGGACGTTGTCGTTCCTGGGCAACAAGCCAATCCAGTTTCGATTGTGGTGAGCTGTTCGAACATGCCGCTCAACACCCCGATTTCTGTGAACGTCACACCGATGAATGGGGCGGCAGTCAGCGTCACTGGCTACAACAGTTCGGGGACCCAGGCGTCCAGCACTGCGACCGTGTCACTGAATCTTCCGCGGGGTGGCGGCCTGATTTATGCCCAGGCAACTATCGGCCTTTTGGTGACCAGCGCCGGGCCGGCGACCAGGAATGGTATCAAGGGTGGATCTTATGCGCGAACGGGGCTGACAACAAATGGCGAGCGGTTCACCAAGATGGAGATCACGGCAGCGTTGGGGGGTAAACAGCAGGTCGCCTATCTTACCGACTCCGGCAAACGGTACGCCGTTGCCACTCGTTAGTTCGGAGCGCAATTGAGAGTATGATTCGGCATATTCTTGGCGGGGCAAGTTTGGTCGTGTCCTTCATCATGGGAGCGGTGTCCGTCTCCGCGGCCGATCCCGACACATCTTCGGCAATGACCAGCTACCAATATGCCGACTCGCCCGACAATCTTCCGCCCACGTCACCGATCATCAGCTACCAATATTTGGAACAACCCGGCAGCGCAGACCTGTCCCTCCCAACCAGCTCAAGCGTGAGCTATCTGTACGCGGCAGCGATTGCGGCGACGCCGACAACCACCACTTCGTTCGGTTCGATCCTATCCGGCAATACCAGAGATCAGACCTTCACACTGAAAAATCCTGGCAACACGACAATCTCGGGCACGATAACCGTAGCGCCTCCTTTCAGCGTAGTGGGCGGCAACAGTTACACGGTGGCGCCCGGGCAATCGATCACGGTGACTGTGCGTTTTTCGCCGAATGCGCCCGGCAATTATTCAACCTACCTGACGTTCAGCAATGGTTCATCGTGGCTGCTGACCGCCTCGGCGTCTGCAGACTATGCGGCCACAACGGGCGCAATCTCCGGGCGGGTTACAAGCTCAGCCAACGGCACGCCACTGGGCGATGTGACGATTCTGGCACAGAGTCCCAATGATGACCTGACCGCTGGAAGCCCTGCATTGTCTGGTGGCAGTGGTGTGCAGGCTGGCAGCTACGCGATTGCTGGATTGGTCCCGGGATCCCATTACCACATCATCGCCACTGCAATGGGCCAGCCATATTATCTAAAGGAGATCGACAACATAACTATTGCTGCTGGTCAGACTACGCCGCTTGATATTGCCCTCGATCCAGTGCCACCGGCCAAACAGCCCCCGTTGACTACTGAATCTGTGCCACTTGTGTTGGTTCGCGGCTTAGGGGCGAACGACTATCCGCAACACGATTCCACGTGGGACGGATTTACTGCTCGGATGAATGACGCGGTCCACCACAGCTTTACAGAAATCTGGGATTGCGATGCAGATGCTGATATAGGCTACCTCTTTCAGAATGACAGCAGTGATCATACGCTCGAGCCTACGATAAACGGAGAACGTGAACTGGCGTATAATGCGCCAAGACTGTTGCAATATCTCACTGCACGGGCATTGGACTACAGGCTTCGTCACAACGGCAATTTCCCGCCTGCCATCAACATTGTTACGCACAGTATGGGCGGCCTAATCGTTCGGCAAGCGATAGGGCGAAGCGGCCAAGTGACCTTGAGAGACGAATCGGGTTTGCCGTTTCAAATCAAGATTAACACCGTCGTCATGTTGGCGCCGCCGAATGCGGGGTCCTATCTCTCGGATGCACTCTTCGATCCAATCGCGCTGCAAGACTGGGCTTCGGCTCTTGAACTCGAGGGACTTATTCCGATCCTTGATCAATGGCTTTTTGACAACGCAATTCCACGCCCGTCATGGAAATCGACACAAAATTTGCAAACACGGGCAATTCGGGAGTTTAGCGAGAACAATCCATGGCCTGACAGCGTGAACCTTCGGCTGTTTGCTGCGACTGGAGGCTCGGCGACAACTGGGAGCCTAAGAAAGGGGAACAACTGGATTCTCGCTGAACTGCAGGAGCGGCACTTGGATCAGTCTCCAGAGGCGGTCAACGATGGTGCAGTTACGCGTCCAAGTGTAGATGGCGATTTCTATGATAGTAACTCACTAGATTTGCTGAGCATACTGTCCCGCCATTCGACATTTGAGACGGTGACCGGTGCGCCGGTTAGTTCCAGTGTAACCGATGTTCAGGTGACAGGCCATGCGCTGGATCACGACAGCCTTCTTACTGACAGCTCCACCATCGATGCAGTGGCATCAGTGTTGGACGGCAAACCGTGGCCAATGGCAACTCAGTCTTTGGCCAAAACGTTTCGAGATCAACAGGGTGCGTTATCGGCCCAAATGCAACTAATAGAATCACATGTCGCGGAGGTGCTTTCTGGAAGTGTCTTACAGTCGTCGATGGTATGTGACGCATCCAGCAAACTTAGTTTTCAACTTCTAGCGGACGCTCCGGACGTTGCGTTCAAACTTCAGGATCCCTCTGGAAACATCATTGAGCCTACAGCACAACAGACGGATGCAAATTTCCAATATTCTGCGACAATGGGAAGCAATACCCTGTTGGCAGACTACGAGATTAGCAATCCTGCGTCTGGGGTATGGAGTGTCGTTGTAGATGCCACAACCACCAATGAGCCACAAGTTGATTTCTTGCTGACAGCGTTTGTCGACTCCAACGTAGCCCTGATTCCGCAGACCGCACCGCAGTTCAATCAAGGGCAGGATGCGGTGGTGAGCTGTACGCTGGCCGACTTGAGCGGCGATCCCGCCGTGCCAGTGACGAGTGCGGCGGTCACGGCCATGATGCAACTACCCGATGGCACCACGACGTCATTGACCTTGGCAGACGATGGCTTGCACAACGACGGTGCGCCGAATGACGGGGTCTACGCAGCGGTGCTGCCGGCAGTGTCGCAGGCGGGACAGTACTTGATCACCTACGAGGTAACGGGGCAGGACAACGCCGGACAGGCGCTACAGCGGGTGGGGAGTGGAACGTTTAGCGTTTCAACCGAGAACGCGAACATTCTCGGCGACCCGGTCTTTGCCACGATCGACACGGACGGCGACGGGGTGACGGACGCCTTGCAGGCAACCAGCGGAGTGAATCCTATGGCAGCGGGTAACTACATCCTGTCGGGACAACTCGTGGATGCTGGTGCCACGCTGCATATTCCCGCGTCGGCGCAATTCTATGCCGATGGGACCAGCCCGTTGACGGTAAGTCTGTTCTTTGATCTCGCTCTGGTTAAAGCGGCTGGCGTGACGGGGGATTTTCACATCGAAAACCTGCAACTGTTCGAGGTGCCAAGCACCGGAGCAAAGTGGGTCGATACCTACCAGGGAACGGCGATCACTCAACTTCAAGCCGGCCCGCAAATAACCGCCCAAGTTCAAGATCGAACAATAGTGTCTGGCGATCAGGTGTTCTTCGGCGTGGACGCCGGAGGAGGCACCTCAATAAATTATCTATGGCAGCAGTCGTCAGACGGCGGTGCAAGCTGGGTCAACTTGAGCGACGATGACACTTATTCTGGTGCCACCTCGGCCACGCTGACAATTGGCAGTCCGACCGCTGCGATGAACGGCTATCTGTTCCGTGCAACAATCACCAACGGAGGATTGGCAAATGCGACCAGTCGTGCAGCGACGCTGATTGTCAACAAGGCTGATCAATCCGCACCGATCGTCAGCTCCGTTGCCTCCGTCGCGTTTGGCGCGCCATACACCGCCACAGCAGACTCGGGCATCGGTGCCTTGAGCTGGTCCCTTGGCACGGGTTCGACGGCCAGCGGGGCGGAGATAGATGCTACGACGGGCGATCTCGGCTATACCGGCGCCGGCACCGTGGTGATCAACGCCACGTTCGCTGGCGACAGCAACCACAACCCTGCAACGAGCGTGGATTTTACAATCATTGTCAACAAGGCACCCTTGACCGTCATCGCTGATAGCAAGACCCGCACCATCGGCGCTGCCAATCCGGCCTTTACGGTAAGCTATTCGGGCTTCGTCAACTCGGACACGGCTGCCTCGCTGGCCGCGCAACCAACGGCGACTACCACGGCAATTTTGTCATCACCTCCCGGCATATACCCGATTGTCCCGTCCGGTGGCGCGTCGGCGAACTATGCATTCGGCTACGTCGATGGCACGCTGACAATCACGGATGGACACGGAGCGATCCTGGATATCAACGGCGACGGGCACAATGACCTTCTATGGGAGAACACGGCTGGTATCGACCGGGCGATCTGGTACATGAACGGCACCACAATCGTTGGCTTCGACTACCTTGCTGGCATTCCGGCCGAGTGGAAAATCGTTGGCTCGGGTGATTTCGATGGTGACGGTCAGACCGATATTGCCTGGGAGGACACCGTCACCGGCGATCGCACTTGCTGGTTCATGAGCGGCAAGACGATCGTGAACTTTGGCTACTTCGCCTTGGTGGACCCCGCCTGGCATATTGCCGCGATCGGCGATTTTGATGGCGATGGGAAGCCGGATCTGATCTGGGAAAACACCGTCACCGGGGATCGAGCCGTATGGTTCCTCGATGGCCAGAATATCAAGAGCTTCGGGTACATAGCTGGAATCGATTCTGCATGGCACATCATCGGAGCGGCGGACATGGACGGCGACGGCCAGACCGATTTGGTGTGGGAAAACCTCGTCACTGGCGACCGCACCATCTGGTACATGAACGGTGCAACACTCGTCAGCTTCGGCTATATCGCGAACATTCCAGCCCCCTGGCACATCGCCGTGGTTGCGGACATGGACGGCGACGGGCATCCAGACCTCGTTTGGGAAAACCGCACCACAGGCGACCGGGCCATCTGGCTGATGAACGATGCGACACTTCTCTCCGCGCCCTACCTTGCGTTTGTCGATCCGATCTGGTCAATTGCTCCCTGACTTTGGTTGCTTCCTGTCGTTGCCATACGCGTCAATAAACGGAGGTATCAGGGTATTCGGAAAGGTTCGGAGCCTCGATCACAGAGCCTCACCGGGGGTTGCTGCCATGGGTTTTCGAGGCGGCTAGCTTATGCGCCGCCTCGTCGCTCGTGGGATCGAGTCGCACGGCGATCTCGAACTGCGCGACCGCGTCGGCGACCTGGCCGGTTTCCATGAGGACGCCGCCGAGGCGGAGATGCGGCGTGGGATTGTCGGGCGCGAGATGCACCGCCGTCTGGAATTCGTTTTGCGCTGCGCGCAGGTCGCCGAGCTCGACCAGCGCATTCCCGAGATTGTTGTGCGCCAGCGCGTGACCCGGCGAAAGGCGAACCGCCTCCCGGTAGTGGGGGATCGCGTCGGCCGTGCGGTGGAGCTTCATCAGCGTGTTGCCGAGGTTGAAGTGCGCCGCGGACAGGCCGGGCTTGTCGCGGAGCGCGGTTTCGAAATGCGCGCAGGCCTCATCGAGGCGGTCGAGGTCGACGAGGGCGTTGCCCCAGTTGTTGTGCGCCTCGGCCGAGCGTGGGTCGAGGCGCAGCGCGGCCTGGGCGGCGGCGATCGCCTCGGCCGGCCGTCCGGCCTCGATCAGCGCCTTGGCGAGGTTCAGCTCGGCGCGAAAGTTTCCCCCGCCGGCCAGGCACTGTGTCCAGAGCACCACCGGCGAGGCATAGTCGCGATTGCGATGCGCGGTGGTGAAACCCGTGGCGACGGCCGCGAGCAACGCGAGGGCCGGAGCCACCACGGGCAGCCAGCGAAAGAGGGCGAGGACGACGGCCGCCACGATCGCGGCGAGCGGAAGGTACATGCGATGTTCGGCCATGACCTGCGTGGCGACGGGCACGAAGCTCGAGGTCGGTGCGAGCAGGAGGAAAAAGGCGGCGATGAGGAATCCAAGGCCGGGCCGGCGGACAACCGCCAGCGCGCCGGCGATCAGGAGCCCGGCGACCAGCGCCATTCCCGCGGCGAGCGCCGCCGGCGAGACGGTGGTGTCGGTCCCATAGTCGAGGACGAGAGGCGACGGCCAGAACGTCAGCAAAACGTAGTGCGCAATCGCATCGAGCTGCTTCAAGGCGTAGTCGCCGTGCCCCATGCTGGTCCCGAATCCCGCCGTGCCGCCGCGGCTGCCCGTGCCGGCGAGATTCCAGCAGATCACCAGCCAGCTCAGGGCGAGCCCGAGGTAGACGCTCCCGCGCCGCCGCGCGATTTCGGCGAAAGATGGAGCAACGAGCAGGCGGTCGAACGCCAGGACCAGGAGCGGAATCACGGCCGCGGTCTCCTTCGCCAGCGCGGCAAGGACGGCGGCGGCGATGCTCGCGTCAAACCATCTCGGCGATCCGCCCGGGCCGACGCCGCGGACGAATCCATAAAGGCTCAACAGGATTAACAGCCCGGCGAGCGATTCGGCGCGTTGCACGACATAAGTCACCGACTCGGTCTGCAGTGGATGCAGCGCCCACACCAGGGCGATGAGAAAACCGGCCAGATCGGCATGATTCGCCCACGCCGATGCCAGCGAGGGCAGGCGAAGGGTTCGCCGGACCAGGCCGAAAAGCGCCATTGCGGCCAGCGCGTGGATGGCGATGTTGACGATGTGATATCCCGCCAGCGCCTCGTGACCCCACGCGTAGTTAACGGCGAAACTCAGGTTGAGCAGCGGTCTTCCGCTGACCGTCCGGCCCTCGCCCGGGGGAAACAGCGCCGACCCCAGATGGCGGATCGACGGATTGTCGATGATCGATCCGAAATCATCGAGGACATACGATCCCGTGAGCGAATTTGCATAGACGAGACCGACGGCCAGCGCGAGCAGGACGCTTCCGAGCCAGCCGGCGCGCGCGGAAATCGGGGCAGGTGCCGCGTCGACGCTCATATGCCGGAGCCGTGTGCCGCCAGGTTTGCCCGAGGACGGATGCCACCGGAACGTTCGGCCGGGCGGCCTGCAACGGCCAGCTCGCAGGCAGCGGAGGTATCCGTGGCGCGCATCTTCGAAACACCTAATGGCGGAGTTGCCGTGCGGCACAAATGCAAAGCGGATCGGTCGAACCTGTTGATGCGATTCGTTTTTCCCTCCCTGCGGATTCGTTCCTGGCTGGTGGTGCTGCTGGCGGCCACGCTGGCCTCCTCGGCGTCGGCGCAGGGCAGGGGTTGGCTGCTGTTCAACCCGAAGGATGTCGATGCGGTCCTGGTGAGCGATCCGGTCGAGAAGGATCACCTGCAACTCGGTCCGTGGCAGATCGACGGCCATTTTCGTTATCTTCCCCCGGCGACGGCGGGAGCCCTGGCGCTGCACCGCCTGGCGCGACCCGCGACCTTCGGGACGGACCGGATGTTTTCGACGAATCTTGATGAGGTTCACTCTCTCGTTTCGGCCAGGTATGCCGATGAGGGCGTGGTGGGATTTGTGGCCGTCAAGGCCGGGCCGCCGTCGCTCATTCCAGTTTTCCGATATCGCAAGGGCGATCGAAGCCTTTGGCTCATGGGCGAGGCGGGTCGCAAATGGGCGGAGACAGCCGGCTGGAAGACGGACGCGCCGGCTTTCTGGGTGGACGCACCGGACGGCGGCTGACGGCCGCGCCCGAGCCAAATTTCCGTTTGCGCCGCCCGTGGCGGGCAGCCAGCCTGCCGGGTTCCATGACCGACACACCCGCCGATATGAGCCACGACCAGCATGCCGTGCGGCTGCGGAAGCTGCAGGAAATGCGCGCGGCCGGCTTTGACCCTTTCCGCGCGAATGTCCCCCAGACGTATTTTTCGCAGGACGCCAAAGCCCTTTATGTCGACGGACAGGATTACGCGCAAACGGTCTCCGTCGCCGGGCGCCTGGTGACCTTTCGCGTCCAAGGCGGAAGCTCCTTCGTCAAGATCCAGGACCAGCAGGGCCAGATCCAGTTGTATTTCCGCCGCGACGTCCTCGGCGAGCAGCGCTACGACGTCTTCAAGAAATCGCTCGACCTCGGTGACATCATCGGGGTGACCGGCGCGGTCTTCAGGACGAAGACCGGCGAAGTCACCGTGCGCGTCGACGCCTTCACGCTCGTGTCCAAGGCGCTGCGGCCGCTGCCCGAAATGTGGCACGGACTGGCGGATGCCGAGCAGGTTTACCGGCAGCGTTATCTCGACCTGATCGTGAATCCGGAATCGCGGGCGCGGCTGATGCTGCGGAGCCGCATCGTGGCGAGCATCCGGCGGACGCTGGCCGCGCGCAATTTCATCGAGGTGGAAACGCCGGTGCTGGAGGGCGTGGCAGGCGGCGCGGCGGCCCGTCCGTTCACGACCCACCACAACGCGCTCGGCGTCGACTTCTTCCTGCGCATCGCGCTGGAGCTGCGCCTGAAACGCCTCCTGGTCGGAGGCTTCGACCGCGTCTTCGAGATCGGCCGCATCTTCCGCAACGAGGGCATCTCGCGGAAGCACAACCCCGAGTTCACGATGCTCGAGGTCTATCAGGCCTACAGCGATTTCGAGGGCATGATGGAGCTGATCCGGGCGCTCTTTACCGACCTGTGCCGCGACGTGATCGGCAGCTTCGAGATCAAACACGCGGCGAGCGGGCAGACGATCAACTTCGCCGGCGAGTGGCGGAGCGCGCGCTATTTTGCGCTGGTGGACGAGGCAGCCGGCGTCGCCCTGAGCGGGCTGCGCGGGACGGACGGTTACCGGTCTGCGGCCTCGGAGGCGGCCCAGAAACTCGGGCTCGAGGTGCGTCCCGACTGGGAAACCCACGAGATCGTGAACGAGATTTTCTCCAAGAAGGTCGAGCCGATGCTGATCCAACCGACATTTGTCACGCATCTGCCGCGGGAACTTTGCCCGCTGGCGAAGCTGAACGCCGAGGATCCGGGCCTCATCGATGTCTTCGAGCTGTGCATCGGCGGCATGGAGGTCGCGCCCGCCTATTCCGAGCAGAACGATCCGCTCGTGCAGCGCGAGATGTTCGAGCGGCAGGTCGGCGAGGAGCAGCAGAAAATGGACACCGATTTCCTGCTCGCGCTCGAGCATGGGATGCCGCCCGCCGGCGGCATGGGCGTGGGCATCGACCGGCTGTGCATCCTGCTCACGGGCGCGGAGAGCATCCGCGATGTGATCCTGTTTCCGTCGTTGAGGCCCGCGGGGCCGCTGTAAGTTTCAAGCTATAAGCGCTAAGCTCAAAGACTCGCGTACGGAACGGGCGCCCTTCCGGACGAAACGGCTTCGTCGGACCGATACTTGTCCGACGCAACCCGAGCTGTTGTGTTCAGGCTTCCTGCTTAAAGTTTAAAGCTTATAACTTATCGCTTATCGCCTACCGCTTACTGCTCCCCATGCCCTGGCCGGTTTACCTCGCGTTCAAACAGCTCTTCCCTTCCGGGCGTTGGCTTTCCGTTTTCGCCGTGCTTTCGATCATCGGCGTCGCGCTGGGCGTGGCGGTCCTGGTGCTGACCCGGAGCATCATGGGCGGTTTTGGCCATCAGATCGAACGCATGATCATCGACACGCAGGGCGAGATCCAGGTGCGCACCCAGGCGCCGATCGGCGGCGCGAAGGCGGCGGCGGTCGAGAAGGTGCTGGCCGCCTCGCCAGCGGTTGAGGCCTTCGCCCCGTACGCCAATGGCGTGGTGATGCTGGAATACGGCAACCGTCCGGCGTTTCCCTCGATCGAGGGCTTCAATTACGATCAGATGAAAAAGGTTGTGCCGATTGGCCGCTACCTGGTGTCCGGCTCGATTGATGACCTCGACGACGACTCGGTCATCCTGAGTTCGATCCTGGCCAATTCGCTCGGGGCCGGGGTGGGCGACACGGTCGACCTTTATTCGCCGCTGATGCTCGCGCGCCTGAAGGGCAACGACATCATGCTGCCGCGCTCGGTGCGCGTGGCCGGCATCTTCCAGATCGGTCATCAGCAGCTCGACAGCTCCACTGTGCTCTGCTCGCTGCGGTTGATGCAGGACCTGTACGGGCTCGACCGCATGGTGCAGGGCTACGACGTCCGCCTCCGCCCGGGCCGGAACATCGAGGAGGCGGCCATCCAGCTCAACGGCGTGCTCCCGGACGGCACCCGTGCGCTCACCTGGCTCGAGTCCAACGCCGAGTTCCAGGCCGTGCTCGGCTTCGAGCGCGGCATGATCACGTTTCTCGTCGGCTTCATCGTCGTGGTCGCCGCGTTTGCGATCACGATCGCGCTCCTGATGTCCGTCGTGCGCAAGACCCGCGAGATCGGCCTGCTGTCCGCGATGGGTGGTTCGCGCCGGGGCGTGGCGGCATGCTTCTGCCTGCAGGGCTTCATCATCGGCGTGGCGGGCTCGGGCCTCGGGCTGGGCGGTGCGCTGCTGGCGCTCGCCTACCGCAACGAGCTGATCAACCTGCTCAACCGCCTGACCATGGGACGCGAGGTCTTCGAGCGGTTCTACCAGTTCTCGACGCTGCCTGCGTACACGCGCCCGGTGGAGGTCGTCGCCATCCTCGCGTTCGCCATCGTCGCCTCGACGCTCGCCGGTCTCATCCCGGCTGCGCGCGCCGCCTCCCTGCGTCCGGTCGACGCGTTGCGCAGTGAGTGACGCTCCGCCAGTGCTGCGCGCCCTCGGCCTGCGCAAGACCTTCCGCAGCGGCGACCGCTCGCTCGAGGTGCTGCGCACCGTCGACTTTGCCATCCGCACGGGCGAGAGTGCGAGCATTCGCGGCGAATCGGGCTCGGGCAAGAGCACGCTGTTGAATCTGATCGCGGGACTCGATGCGCCCGATGCCGGCGAACTGCACTGGCGCGACGAGAAGGTCACGGGAATGGCCCCGGCGCAATTGACCCGCCGCCGCGCCCGCTTTCTCGGCATGGTTTTCCAAGCCTATTACCTGATCCCGGAAATTGACGCCTTTTCCAATGTGCTGATGGCGGCGCGACTGACCGGCCCCGTCGGCGCGGTCGAACGCGAGCGCGCGCAGATGCTGCTCCGGACGGTGGGCCTCGCCGAGCGCTCCCACCATTTGCCCTCGCAGCTTTCCGGCGGTGAGCGCCAGCGGGTCGCGGTGGCCCGGGCCATCATGAACCGGCCGGCGGTGCTGCTGGCGGATGAACCGACCGGCAATCTCGATGAAAAGACCGGCGACGGCGTGATCGACCTGCTGCTGAAGATCTGCACGGGGGAAAAGGCCGCGCTGGTGCTCGTCACCCACAATCCCGCCCACGCCGCCCGCACCGCCCGCCAGTGGCGCCTCCACGAGGGCGTCCTCGGGCCGGCCTGATTCCGTTTTTTCACGCATGAAATTCAAACGCCAGGGCTCGGAACCGATCCGGTGCGGTGTCGCGGGCGTCGGCTCGCTGGGCCAGCATCACGCCCGCCTCTACGCCTCGCTTCCCGGCGCGACGCTCGCCGGCATATTCGAAACCAACGACAGCCGGGCGGCCGAGATCTGCGCGAAATACAACTGCCCGCGATTCGCGACCCTCGGGGAACTGGGCGCCTCCTGCGAGGCGGTCAGCGTCGTCGTGCCCACCGACCGCCATGCCGAGGTGGCGCTGCCGCTGCTGGCCCTGGGTTGCCACCTGCTGATCGAAAAGCCGATCTGCGCCAGCCTCGAGGAGGCCGGCCAGGTGCTCGCGGCCGCCCAGAAGGCGGACCGCCTCGTCCAGGTCGGTCACGTGGAGCATTTCAACCCGGTCATGAGTTACCTGGAGAAACATGTGGGCCGGCCGCAGTACATCACCACCGAGCGCCTGGCTCCCTATCAGCCGCGCGGGACCGAGGTCGGCGTCGTGCTCGACCTCATGATCCACGATATCGGCATCGTGCTGGCGCTCGTCAAGTCGCCGATCCGCAAGGTCGACAGCGTTGGCGTCAGCGTGCTCTCAGCGACCGAGGACATCGCGAACGCACGCGTCGAATTTGAGAACGGCTGCGTCGCCAACCTCAGCGCGAGCCGCATGAGCCTGAAAAAGTCGCGCGAGATCCGGGTTTTTCAGGACAACGCCTACCTGTCGCTCGATTTCATGAACCAGACCGGGCACCTCGTGAAGAAGAGCGACCTCATCGCCTACGGCTTGAAACTCAAGGTCGGGCTGGCGAAGGCCGGGGACGCCTCGTCGGTCCCGGTGCTCGAGATTCCCATTGAAAAGGGCGAGCCCCTGGCGATCGAGCTGGCGCATTTCATCGAGAGCGTGCGCGAGACCAGGCAGCCCAAGGTCGGCGGGGCGTTTGCGCGCTCCGCCCTCGAGGTCGCCATCACCGTGACGCAGCAGATCCGTCGGGAAGGGTAGGGCGCGACCGCTGGGCGCGCCGCCGCAAATGAATCGACTGCCGCAGAGGGACAAGCTGCCCCACGAGGTTCCAGCCTGGGTCCGGCAGGGAGCGGATTTCTTTCTCACCATTTGCTGCAGGATGCGCGAGGAGAACCAACTCTGCCATCCGGAGGTGGCAAAAACAATTTTCGAGGCAGTGGATTATCGACAAAATGCCGGGCGCTGGTACGTCCATCTTCTGCTGCTTATGCCCGATCATCTTCATGCCATTGTTTCATTCCCCGGGAGGGAGCGGATGGTCCGGGTCGTGGCAAATTTCAAGGAAGTGACGGCGAAGCGGGCCGGAATTCGCTGGCAGAGGGACTTTTTCGATCACCGTCTTCGGCGCGAAGAGTCCTTCGAGGAGAAGGCGGCCTATATTCGCCGGAATCCGGTTCGAAAAGGATTGATCGGCGACGAAACGAAATGGCCGTGGCGGTGGCGAACCGCGGAAGGACGGAGCGGCGGGCCCGGCGGTCCCGCCCTTCCGGTGCCATGAGCGCCCCAGACCTCAGGACGCTGCCCGCGCCGGTGGCGGGCGCCGTGGACGTGCTGATCATCGCGGGCGAGCATTCGGGCGATGAGCATGCGGCGCGGCTGGTGCGCGAGCTGACGGCGGCACGATCCGACCTGAAGATCTGCGCGCTCGGCGGACCGGAACTGCGCGAGGCCGGGGCCCAACTGCTGTACGATCTCACGGCCACGTCGGTCGTCGGGTTTGTCGAGGTCCTGAAGCACTATCCTTTTTTCAAGGCCCTGTTTGCGGCCACGCTGAGCTGGATCGAGCGGTACCGGCCGCGGGCGGTGTTGTTCATCGACTATCCGGGATTCAACCTGCGTCTGGCGGCGGAGATGCGGCGGCGGGGTTTGAGTCGGCCGGGTGGAGGGCGGATCCAGGCGCTCTATTATATTTCGCCGCAGATCTGGGCGTGGAAACCGCGGCGTCGGTTCGGCATGGCGCGCGATCTCGATGCCATGGCCGTGATTTTTCCCTTTGAACCGGCCTGCTACGCCGACACCAGGCTTCCGGTCGATTTCGTCGGACACCCGTTTGTGGCGGCCGGCTACTCGCCGCCAGTTCGTTTCGATCCCGCGGGCCCGGTGCTGCTGCTTCCCGGAAGCCGAACCCAGGCGGTCGCCAAGATTCTGCCCGTCCTGCTGGCGGGATTCGCCGAATATCGCCGCCACGCGCCGGACGTCCGGGCGATCATCCTGTACCCCAGCGAGGATATTGCGGCAGTCGCGCGCCGCGTCCTCTCAAAATCCCCGGCGCTGGCCGAGTCCATCTCGCTGGTGGAAAATGCCGGCTGCACTGCCGCCTCGGCCGTGCTCACGAGCAGCGGCACCATGTCGCTGCACTGCGCCCTGGCCGGTTTGCCGGGATCAGTGGTCTACAAGACGAAGACCGTGACGTACTGGCTGGGCCGCATGCTCGTCAGCGTCGAGTTCATCGGCATGGCCAATCTGCTGCTCAAGGAGCCGATGTACCCCGAATTCATTCAGGGTGCGGCGACTCCGAAGGCGCTCGCGCGGCAGTTGCGCGAATGCGCGGAGGATGCGGCGCGCCAGGCCCGCACCCGCGAACAAGCCGAACGCCTGCGACAAATGCTTGCGCGTCCGGCCTCAGGGACGGCGGCGGAATGGCTGCGGCGGCGGCTGGGCGGCGAGACCGATTCGCCGAAGGGCGGATGACCAAGGGGTCGCCGACGTCCCCATCGACGATATGGCCGCGCCGGTGGGGAAACCGGCGGCCACCCCGCTCAATGGCGTGAATCGGGAGCAGTTCTCCTGCTTTCCGCCAGCGATCGCTCGACGTGCGGCCAGAGGCGCTGGCTGCGTTCCGTGACAATTGCCTGGCAGAGGACGACCTCGGCCTGGCGGCGGACGAGATTGCTCTCGGCGATCTTTGCCAGGTCGTCGAGATTGTAGAGATACACGTCGGCAACCTCGCCTGCGCCGGATTCGATGTCCCGGGGAAGCGCGAGGTCGATCAGAAACAACGGCCGTTGGGGACGGCGGCGCATCGCATACTCAACCATGTTGCGCGTGACGTGGGCGTAGGGCGCCGACGTCGAACTCGCCACGATGTCGATGGTCGGAAGAATCTCGGGCAGCTCCGCCATGCTGGCCGCCCAGCCGCCGGCCTGGGCCGCAGCCGCCTCCGCATTCGAGAGCGTGCGACTTGCAATGGTGATGTTTTTTGCGCCCCGCCCCTGAAAAGCCTGGATGGCCTTGAGCCCGATGTCCCCGGCGCCGATCACGAGGATGGGCGTATTTTCCAAGTCGCCGAAAATCTTGCCTGCGAGATCGACCGCGACGGTGGCGATGCTGATCTGCCCCTCTCCCAACGCGGTGTGGGTCCGGAGGTGTTTCGCGGCCTGGAAGGTCTTTTGAAAAATCCGGTTCAACACCGGGCCCGTCCATTGGCGCTCGAGGGCGACGCCGTAAGCCTCCTTCACCTGGCCCAGGATCTCGGCCTCGCCGACGATCTGCGAATCAAGGCCCGCGGCCACGCCGAAAAGATGGTCGATCGCGGCCACGTTGTCGCGCTGCACGGTCACCGCTGCCAGCTCCGCCGGCGCGCAGCCCGTGACCTCGGCGAGGTATTCCTGCGCGGATGCCCCGGCCTGTGGTCGGGTCGCGACGGCGTAGATCTCGACCCGGTTGCACGTGCTGAGGAGGGCAAATTCGCGGATGTCCGGGTCGGACCGCAGGCGTTCGGCGAGCCGCTCGGTGCGATCGCCTTCGAGCGAAAGTTTCTCCCGCACGGCCAGCGGGGCCGTGTGGTGACTGACGCCGACGAGGATCAGGGAAGGCACGGGATCCATGTCAGCGGGAGGCCGGTGTCAGCGCGGCGTGATGGCGGCTGTCGTTGACCGGACCGAGCGAAACCAGCGCGAGGGTGAACAGCACGAGGCACACCCAGGCAAAGCGCACCGAGACAAGGCGCCGCTGGAGGCGCAGCACGAGGGTCACGAGATAAACCAACCACACCGCCACCGTGACCGCGAGCTTGGCGGCGTCGACCGAGTGCAGGTCGCGCACCCACCACGAGGCCCCGACGGCCAGCGAGATCGTGAGCAGGCTCACGCCGGCGAGCAGAAGGCGAAAGTTGATCTGGTCCAGTTGCACGACCGAAGGCAGGAACCAGAAAAGGCCGTCGAGCCGCTTGTGCTTGAGGTTCCAGGCCTGGAGCAGATGCATGATCGACGTGAGGGCCAGCAGGCCGAACACGCCGTAGCTGAAAACGGCGAGCGCGGCGTGCAGTTCAATCCAGGGATTGGCGCCGAATATCTTTTCACTCCGAACCGCGTCCCAGGCCGGGACGAGCAGTGACATCGTGGACAGGCATCCCGCATAGCCCGCCGCGAACAACCCGAGCAGGCTGATCCGAAACGCGGGCCCGACGATGAAGTACAGCACCATCGCCGACCAGGCGACGAATTGAATGATCTCGAAGGTGTTGCCCAGCGGGCAGCCGCCGACCGCGCGACCGCGCACGTAAAGACCCGCCATCTGGAAAGCCAGCCCGGTGGCCAGAAGCAAATTCAAGGTGACGCGGGAATTTCCCGTGTCGCCGCGGCGAAAGAGCGTCACGCAGCCGCCCGCGAATCCGCCCAGATAAAACAGGGCGCCGAGCCACAGCAGTGCGCGGTCGGGAGGGACGAGATGGTTCATGCCCCAGTGTTGGCCACACCGGAGGGGTCGCGCAAGTGCGCGCCGGCCCCGGGTTCACAATCCCGTCCCCCGTGGTCCGATACAGCGGTTTCAGGCTTGGGCGGCGAGCGCCGGCGGACAGACTGCCGGCCATGGAATTCAAACCCCGCCCCGTGGCGCTCCAGGGAAGCCATGTCCGCCTCGAGCCGCTCGAGACCCGTCATGCCGCCGCCATCTATGAGGCGGGGCGCGATCCCGAGATTTTCCGCTGGTTCCTGGATCCACCGTTCGGCGGCCCGGCCGACGCGGAAAAATGGGTGGCCGCCGCGCTCGCCTCCCAGGCCGCCGGAGTGGATGTCTGTTTTGTGACGATCCGTCTTCGTGACAGCCGGGTGGTGGGCTCGACGCGATTCCTCGACCTGCGGGCGGCTCATCGGTCGCTGGAGATTGGCAACACCTGGCTGAGCCGTGAGGCGCAGCGCACGGCGATCAACACCGAGGCGAAGTACCTCATGCTCCGCCACGCCTTTGAGGCGCTCGGCGCCGTGCGGGTGCAGCTCAAGACCGACCGCCGCAACGAGCCGTCGCGCCGCGCAATCGCGCGCCTGGGCGCGGTCGAGGAGGGGATGCTGCGCAAATATCAGACGCGCTACGATGGATATGTCCGCGACACGGTGATATTCAGCATTACGAGCGACGAATGGCGGACGGTGAAGGTCCGCTTGGAGGGAATGGTGGCGCGCCCGGAATCCGGCGCCGCTGATGGTTGAATACTGAAACATTCCCCGCAGCTTGCTGCGGGGTTTCCATGCGAGTTAGGACGCTGCCCGGCGTTGCCCTGCTTGGAGGGCAATGCAAGCCACGCGTAGAATCCCCGGAGCTTGCTCCGGGGAGTAGCGCTGGCGAAAGGGCAGCGTTCAATGGTGAAAGACCCGGGCCATCGAACCGTGGGGAATGATGATGAGGTCGTGCCGGGTGCTCCGTCTCTCAACTCTCAGCTTTCAGCCGGACCGTTCCGACGGCATTGGTGGCCTTCCGGTGCGTTTACTTCCTGGGCGCCCACGTGGCGAAAAAAGCCAGGATCTTCTTCGGGTCGTGGCCGTCCTTGCCGTTTTCGAGCTTCGATGTGTCCTCGGTGATGAGCGGCCGGCCATCCTTCTCGAGCACGATCAGCACCGGGAGTCCGTTCTTCAGCGGGTCCTCATAATACCGATTCAGGGAAACATTGCGGTTTTTTCCGTCGTGGGTGTTCATGTCGACCATCACGAGCACAAAATTATCGTCGAGGGCCTTCCGCACCTCCGGGTCCGTCTCGAAGGTGTGGTGCAGGTGGCGGCACCAGATGCACCAGTTGGCGCCGAGGTCGAGCAGGATGCGCCGGTGCGTCGCGTTCGCGGTCACGATCGCGTTCTCCACCAGCGTCGAGCCGTCGACCTTGGTGTCGTAGATGTCGGGCCCCATCTTGGGGTATTCGGATGCGGCGTGGAGGGTGACCACCGCGGTCAGGGCCGCGAACAAGGGGAGCAACTTCATGCGGGCACCGTAACCAACCGCCGCGCTTCGGCTAGGATTTTTTTGCGAGCCAGAAACGGCAATTGTCCGAGAAGTCGCGGACGGCGCGGCGCTCGCGCGCGATTTCGTCGCGCATCGCGTCCCATTCGTGAATCCATCCGGTCGCGGCAAGGTCCGCCCGCACCTCCGCCTGGTCGGGCAGGTGCATGAAGGTGCGCCCGTGCTCGTGCACGAAATATCGGTCGCCGAATTCGGCCAGCCGCCGATCGCATTCGCCCCGGGCCCAGAGAGCCGCCTCCCGTTTCCACTGCGCCCGCTCGACGGGATTGGCGTCGCGGTCGTGGGTGGTGAACAGCAGACGGGCCTCCGCCCGGCACTTTTCCCTGATCCCCGTCAAGGCGCGCCGGCGCCGATCCCGTCCGGGGATCTGGCCGAGCCCGTTGAACAGGAAAAGCGCGCCCGAGAAATGGTCCGCGGGAATCGCCGGGTTTTCGGCCAGCCCAACGGCATCGGCCTCGAGAAACGCGATGCCCGCGGCCTCCCGTTCCCGCGCGAGGCTGCGCGCCTGGTCGACCATCTCGGGCGCGAAATCGAACGCCGTGATCGCGCGGTAACCGAGGCGGTGCAGGGCCACGGCCACGCGACCCGCGCCGCAGCCCGCTTCCAGCAGCGGCCCGTCCCGGTCCGCGAAATGGCGCTCGAGCAGGAGCCGCTCGGATTCCCAGAGGCCGAGATCGTGGGCGGCGCGGGTGTAATGGATGACGGCCTCGATCGCGTTGAAATCGGCCTTCACCGTGTCGCCGGTGATCTTGTCGGGATCGCTCACGGGTTTGCGGGTAGTGTCCTAATTTGAATTTATTTTCACAGGAGGCCACCGAGATCGCGGAGAACTGCCGATCTTCTTACGACGGGAGCAGCGGAGGAAACAGAGAATATCTCCGTTAACTCCGTTTCCTCCTGTAAAATGATTCCTTCCCTCCGCGATCTCTGCGCCCTTCTGTAGAGTGCCTTGTTTAACTGATGGTTGTTCGAGCTCCTGTTTGAAATCAGGACACTACCGGTTTGCCCGGCGGCGCGGATCGGCCAGGGCCGGAGGCGCATTGGGAAAGAGGACGCGACCGGAAACCGCCGGCGCCCCGAGAAACACGGGCGGAATGTCCGCTGCGTGGCCCGGAGACGCCGCTCTGCCGGGGACGAGCACGCTGGCGAGCGGATCGCGATACAGGAGTTTCCAGCCCGCCGCGCGCAGCAGGTCGATGCCGCCGGACTCGGTGGGAAGGAGTGCGACCCGGGCGCGCTCGAGATGCAGCGCCGGCGTGATCCGTTGCCCGGCAGACAACGCCCAGTGCGCCTCCATGATCTCCGGCGAATAAACCGTATCGAGGCGTCCGTCGAAGGACACGGGATTGTCGGGCAGCTCCCAAATGACCTGCTGACCCCAGTCAAAGAAGGTGAGCATGTTGCCGTTCAGGTGCTGCGCCCGGATAAAGGCGATCGCGGCCACCGGATATTCATCGCGGGGCACCTCGATGGACCACGGGTGTTCGCGCGGTGCGGCCATGCTCGCGCGCACACTCGATATCGCGGCCGCGGCGAGCGCGATGCCGGTGACCCACTGGAACGCCGGCTGGACGGCGAGGCGGCGCAGCGACGCGATCCGGCCGCGGATCCGGTCGAAGGCATCCGCGAGATGCCGGGGAGTGAGGATCAGGTTGGCGAGGCCGAACAGCGGCGCGTGCCGGCGCGAGGCCACCGCCATCGCGGCGAGCAGGGCCAGCGCGGCCGCCTCCCACAAGCGGCGCGGACGGCGGCTCACGATCCATCCCGCCGCGGAGAGGACCAGGACGATGAAGAAGGCCGCGTTGCCCGCGTTCAACGCCATCGGCTGCCACTCGGTGATATGGGGACGCGCCAGCGCCACCGAGGCAATGGTCCAGCGCAGGAGACCGAGACCCCACGGATTGAGCGCGACGGCGAGAATCGAGATTACCGTCGTCGCCGCGATGCGCATCCAGCCGGGACGCCACGAGGGCGGGGCAAACGGGATGGCGCCGGCCAGGCGCGGCACGACGAGCAACGCGATTTCCGAGACGGCGGCGACAACGAGAACCAGCAGACCGGCCAGGAATCCACCATGCGCGTTGGCCCAGAGGGCAAACAGCGGCGGCAGCATCGATCCGGCCGCCAGTCGGCCGCCGAAAAACCCGCGCAGCGCCGAAAACAGCGCCACCAGCGCCAGCAGGGTGAAAAGCTGGGGTCGCGCGGCGCAACCGAGCGCGATGAAATTGACCGACGCCCCGAGGAGGAGCACCGCGGCCCAGCGCTGGTCCGTGTCTCCGGCGGCGCCCTGGCGCAACGCCCAGAGGACGGTCGCCGCCGACAGCGCGATCATCAGCAGCCACAGGCCGGTGGCACCGCCGACGCGATGCGCGCCGCCGAGCGCGATCTCGGCCAGCACTTCATGGTTGATCCACGGCTGTCCGGTCGCAGTCCAGGAGAACGGATCGGTCCGTTCGATCGCGCCGGCCGCGAGGTTGCGCTCGCCGTAGAGGACGTGTCCCCAGAGATCATTGTCGGCGATGTTGTCGGAGAATCGCAGCCACGCGAAGGCGGCGACGGCGGCCACCAGGCCCCAGCGGAAAAACCCGGCGGCCGGGTTGGAGGTGCGGCCGTTCATTTCCGGCGCCAGCACGCGATGAACATCCCGTTGGCGTTCAACACCGGCGGCCACAGAAACACGCCCGGGCTGGCGGTGGCTCCGGGCCAGGGCGCCTCCAGGGCAAAATCCGGATGGGCGGCGCTGAAGGCCTGGACCACCCCGGTCGTCTCGGCGCGGGTCAGAGTGCAGACGGCGTAAATGAGGCGACCGCCGGATTTCAGGCCGGGTGCGACATGGCCGAGGAGGCGCAACTGCACGGCCGCGAGTTCACGCACGTCGTCGGGCTGGGTGGTCCAGCGGGCGTGGGGATTTCGCCGCCAGGTTCCGAGGCCGCTGCAGGGTGCGTCGACGAGCACGCCATCGAACCGCGTTTTGGTTGGCAGGCGGGCGGAGCCGTCCCACGACGCGGCGCGATAATTGAACATTTTCGCCCGCGCCGCGCGTTCGCGGAGGCGTTCGAGGCGCCGGGCGGAGCGATCGCTGGCCCAGATCAGGCCGCGGTTGTCCATCAGGTCGGCCAGGTGGAGCGTCTTGCCGCCTTCGCCGGCGCAGGCGTCCCACCAGGTTTCGCCGGGCTGGGGGGCGCAGGCAAACCCGACCGCCTGCGAACCGAGGTCCTGGATCTCGAAATCACCGGCGCGGAAAACCTCGGTTTGGAACAGGTCCGCGGTGCCGGTGTAGAGACGGGCGGAGATCAGTTGCGCGAGCGGTGCCGCGAGGGCGGGACCGAAGGCGGGATCTTCCGGCAACGCCAGGCCGGTGCCGAGCGCGCGGGAGACGGACGCCTCGCGTCCGCGCCGGACGCGCAGCCAGAGCGGCGGCTCGCGCTGGAGCTGGCGCAACCAGGCGGCCTCCGTCGCGCCGGGTTTGCCCCCGATTCGCGGCTCGGGCCAGTCGATCGCGTCGGCGACCCACGAGGGCACGGCCCGTGCAGCGAGCGCCTCGATCTTGAATGCGCCGGGATTCCGGTCGAATCGGTCCTGCAGCTCCAGCGCTTCCTCCAGGCGGTCGGCGGGGCGCGACTCCTTGGCCAGCCATTCGTGCCACCGGAAATACGCGAAGATCATGCGCGTGACCGCCCGCCGCTCGACCGGGGCGGATCGATGGCGCGTCCGTTTCAACGCCTCGCGCAGGGCGGCGTCGGCCGCCATTCCCTCCGCGACCTGCTGCAGCACGCGGACGGCGAGGGTGATCACGGAGGTTTCGGCCATAGCGCGACGAAAGACAGGTTTTGCCGCGAACGAAAGCGAAGATTGGGATTCAGGCCGCCCTTTGCGGGCGCCGCCGCGAGCGACGATCTCGAAAGCCGGCGCCGTCTGGCAGACGGAAAGCCTGACCTGGTCCGGGCCAAAGATGTTCTCTCCCGGCAGAAGTTACCGGAGAACGACGTAGAGCGCGTCGGGAGGAAGCGGGAACGTGAGCGCCTCGGCCTGGCGCGTGATCTCGAGTTCGGCCCCGGGCATCCCGTTGGCGTCGCAGACGGTCGCCCTCGTCACATGGCGATTGCGAATGGTGATCGTGCCGGCGGCTTTTTCGACCCGCCAAGGCGACCCGCCCAGACGAACGACTTCCTCGCCGGGGATCTCGACGGAGGAATCGGGCAGATTGAGTTTCGTCGGGCGCGTTTGCCACCCGGTGGGCCGGATGACTGTGCCGATCTGCACGAGGATGCGGCGCGAGTCGGACAAAGGGGTGTCGTCGAGCGAAACGGCGAGCACCGAAGCGTAGGAATTGGCGACTTCAAAGGAAAGACCGGAGGTCGCGGCGTGATGCTCGACGGCGTCGAAGAATCCGGCCACACCTTGCGCGCGCGGCGAATCGACCCGCAGGACACCGCGATGATAGTCGAGCTCGATCTGGCCCGTGTCCGCGCGGACGATGCCGGCATGCGGATCGAGCCACGGCGCGAGGTCGGCGGCCTGGACGCGGGCTTCGGCCGGATTCGTGGTGTAGCGGACCTCGACAGGGCCGACGAGGTGGGCGAGCGGGGGAATCCGGCTGGCTCCGGCGGCGGACGACCATTCGCCGGGATCGCGATTCGGGTCGTAGCCGGGGTCTTCGACCAGGGCGGGTGGCTTCGCGGCCCAGAGATCGGATACGAGCCGGGTTTCCTCGAGGACGGGTTTGCCGCGACGCAGATCCCCACGGCGGAAAAGCAGGGCGGCTCCCGGGAACTGGCCGAGCACATCCGGGGTTTGGCTGGTCCACTTGAACGCGCCGCGATACCGGCCCCCGACGATCGTGGGCTGCGTCCAGTCGGGGTAGTTCATGGAGAACCAGTAGAACGCGTCCACGCCATTGAGCGACTGGTAGGCGGCGACGGTGAGCGGGCCTTCGGCGCGGTAGCGGCTGGGCAACACCCAGGTGCTTTCGGTGACGAGCATCGGGCGGCCTTCGACCTGGCGCAGCGACGTCGGAATGTCCTGTGGGTGGTGCAGGGCGGAAAAGCTGGCGAACCGGTGGCCGGGATCGACTGCCCAGCCGTTGTCCGAACCAAGGTGCGGCGAGGTGAAGTAGCGGTTGACCGCGAGGGCCTCGGCGGGGAGGTACGACCAGCGCTCGGAATCGATAAGCCGCTCGTTGTTCGCGGTGCGCCAGTTACCGGCGTTGAGCACGGCGCGCACGCCGAGATCCTTGCGCAGGTAGTGCGCGATCTCCGCGTTCGTGGCGCGCATGGTTTCCGCATAGAACTCGAGTTGGTCGGCGAGTCGGGGCGCGAGCACGGGCGGCGGTGCGTGCTGGTAATGGTCCATCTTCAGGAGCGCGGGAACGCCGGACGCCCAGTCGTCCGCGCGGTCCGCGGCTCCGGGACCCCATGCGGTGCGTGCGGCATCAAGCGAGCCGTGGCGTTGGACAAGCCAGCGGCCAAACGCCACGGCGAGTTCGCGGCGCGCGGCGTCGCCCAGGAAATCAACCGTCCAGAAGAGCAGGCTGTCCTCGTTCTGAAACGAAATCACCGCCACCGCCGGATCCTGCGCGAGGGGGATGCCCGTGTAGGGATTTGGCGGCGTGAGCCAGTCGTGGAGCCAGCGCTTGTAGGCCGCCTGCATGCGCGGATCGAAGAAAAGCAGCCCCTGCGCGTCGCGGTCGCCGCGAGACCCCGCCGGCAGCCCCCAGCGATGCGCCTGCTTGAAGTTCACGGCCCAATACGGGCTCAGCGTCAGGTAAATGCCGGCGGCGCGCATCGCGGCGACAAGCCGCCAGCACTGGTCGCGCTGGTCGCGATCGAGCTCGTCGAGGGGTGGCACCGGAGTCCCCAGCGGTTCGTCGGGTCCGACCGACGGCTCGAAAAACGCATTGCTGCCGGGAACCTTGGGATTCAGGAAGCCGTGCCAGCGCACCATGTTGACGCCGCGTTTGGCAAGAAAGCGTGCGGCATAGGCGAGCGTGGCGTCGTCCATCTCGACCCGGGGTTCGAAGTTGACGGCCCAAAAACGCACGGGCCTCCCGTCGCCGAGGGTGAAATCGCCATCGGGCGAGACCCGTACGAAGCCGCGCTCACCGGCGGCGTGTTCGTTCAGGAGGCGCAGGTCGAACAGCGCGTCGCGGCTGAAATCATCGCGCGGAGGGGTGAACGCCCAGGAGTCGGGATCGCCCGCGGCAAAAGTGGGCGCGGGCGAAATCGCCGCTCCGGCCGCGGCCCAGAGCATGGGCATCAGGATGACCATCGTGCGAAAAAATCTCGGCGGCGAATGAGGCGGTTTCACGGGTGCCGAACGGTGTCCGCGGGCGCGGTTCCGGGCCCGGTGGATGGAGGATGAACTGGGATGACGATGACGATCGGAATGAAACGAGGCGGCGGGTCGTCCATGGCAAACCAAGGAAGGTCGTCGGGGTGCAACCATGACGGTGCGCAACCGGTTGACCGATTTCCGCGTTGAAGATCGACCCGCGACCGATTCGGGTCCATGCGAGCTCCATCGGCTGGCGTCCGCCAAAACCGCGGCCGATGGTTCCGAACTTTCCTCACGGCAAAAGGAACTACCGCATGTTTGACTTGAGTTCAAGACGCATGGCGGGCCGCGCTCCGGCCTGTGGCGGCGGCATGAATCAACGGCCGGCTTGAGCAGGCATCGATGTCGGCCTTTTCCTCCTCGTTGCAATCCCAACCCGAATTTCAACCCTCATGAAAACGAAAATCACCTCGGAATGGATCAAATCGGGCCGGCGCTGGGCCGCCCTGGCATTGGCGGTCGGGCTGGCGTTTGGCACCCAGGCGGCGGAGCAGAAGGACTTTTACCTGAAGGACGGCGACCGCGTGGTTTTCTACGGTGACAGCATCACGGAACAACAGCTCTACACGACGTTCGTGGAAACGTTCGTGGTGACGCGGTTTCCGAAGTTGAAGGTGGAATTCATCAACTCCGGGGTGGGCGGTGACCGGGTGACCGGCGGCTGGGCGGGGCCGATCGACGTGCGGCTGCCGCGCGATGTTCTTACGCATGCGCCGACCGTCGTCACGATCATGCTGGCCATGAACGACGCAGGATACCGTCCGTTCGAGCAGGCGTTGTTCGACACCTACCGCAAGGGCTACGAGCACATCTTGGCCACGCTCCAGGCCGGGCTGCCGGCGGCGCGGCTGACCCTGATCCAGACCTCGCCCTTCGACGATGTCACCAGCGAGCCGAATTTCCCGGGCGGATACAACGCGGTGCTGCTGCGCTACAACGCGGCCGTGGCGGAGATGGCGCAGGAGCACGGGCTGCAACTCGTGGATTTCAACGCCCCGGTGGTCGCGGCCTTGGAGAAGGCGAAGGCCGAGGATCCGAAGCTCGCGAAGCAGGCCATCGGCGATCGCGTGCATCCGGGCGAGGCCGCGCATCTCGTGATGGCGCTCGCGCTGCTCGACGGATGGAAGGCACCGCGCGTGGTGACCGAGGTGGAACTCGACGCCGCGACGGGGAGGGTGGTGAAGGCGGACGGCGCGACCATCACCGACGTGCGCGCGGCGGGCGGGCTGAGCTGGACGGAGGTCGACCGCGCGCTGCCGCTGCCGCTCAAGTTCGACGATGCGTTGACGGCGCTGATCGTGCGCGCGGGCGGCGTGATGGCATTCGACCAGGAGACGCTGCGCGTGGCGGGTGGGAGTGCGCCCGCCTACCGGCTGACGATTGACGGACGGGCAATCGGCACGTTCGAGCGGGCCGAGTTGGAGAAAGGCATTAACCTCGCGGCCCGCGGGACGCCGATGACCGAGCAGGCGGCGGCGGTGCACGAGCTGACGAAGAACCACACCTGGGTGCACATGAATCGCTGGCAGCACATCCAGATCGCCCTGGCGGACAGCAAGTCGGAGGCGGTGAAGAAAGCCCTGCCGCCGCTGCTCGCTGCGGTCGACGAGGAAGAGGCCGCGATGGTCGCCGAGCAGCGGGCCAAGGCGCAGCCGGTGTCGCGCCATTACGAATTGATTCCCGTGGCGGCCGGCGTGCAGCATGAGTGATTCGCGCCGCGCGCTGCGGTCGTGGGCCGCGTGGAGCGGGATGCTGCTGACCGCCGCGCCGGCGGCCGCGCCGGCACAGGTGAGGGAAATCGAGTTTCAGCCGTCCATGGTGTTCGTGCGCTCGGGACAGACCCGGTTGTTGCGCGTTGGCATTGAGCCGCCGCGCTATGCGGCGGGCGATCTAAGCTGGTCATCGCAGGACGAATCGGTGGCACGGGTGGACGGTGCCGGCCTCCTCACGGCGGTTCATGCCGGATCGACGAACGTCTGGGCGCAGGGCGGCATTCGCGGGGAGGCGAACGAGATGGGCCGGGTGGTGGTCTTTGACGACTCCAATTCCACCCGCCTCGCGCTGCCGGACGCGGCCGGTCCGCCACCGTCGGCCTGGCGGTTCGAGATTCAACAGCAGCGCGACGACATTGTCGCGCTGATCTGCCGGATCGAGGCGGCCGTGACGGCCCAACCGGTGCTGAAGGTCCGGATGGACGACGGCCCGGAGCTCGAAGTGACGGCGCCGGGGGCAGCGGGGGAGCCGCGGGATGTTTCGCCCATGTTCACGCACCCGTTCGGCGGATTCTACCGCTTCGGGCTGACGACGGGCCGGCATGTGCTGACGCTGACGCCGCTGGTACGCGACCTGCGGATCGACGACGTGCGGCTCGTCGGCGAGACGGGCGCCCAGGACCATTATGAAAGCCATGAAAGCCCGGTCATGAATCAGCGGCGCTGGTATCGGGTTTTCCTGCCGCCGGATTACGGGACGACGCGTGAACGGCTGCCGGTGATCTATTATCTGCACGGCTGGGGCGGCCGCGTGTTCAAGGAAGGCGTGCCGGGGTCGCACATTGACCTGGGCGAAGTCGAACGCCGCGTGGCACGCGACCACGTGATTGTCGTGATGACCGACGGCCAGGTGTTCTGGGAGGGAGGGGAGCAGTTCTCGCGGTTCGCCCCTTACAACGTCTTCCTGCCGCACGAGAGCCCGTTTCTGTGGGAGGACTATTTTGCGGAAATCGTCCGGCACATCGACGCGACCTATCGCACGGTTCCGGATCGGTCGCATCGGGCTGTGCTCGGCTTCAGCATGGGCGGATTGATGTCCTACCGGATCGCCGAACGGTTTCCGCAACTTGTCGGCGCGGTCAATCCATTCTGCGGATCCACCGAGGCGTTTTTCGGCACGCCGGTCCAAAACATTTACGTGCGGGTTTCCGACCTGGTCGAAAACCTTCACGGGGTGCGCTTGCGCATCCATGACACGGGGAGCGACTATCTGCTGGCGGGGAACGAACGCGTCTGGCGCGCGACCCAACGCGAGGAGCTGCCGGACACGGAGATCGCGATTTTTCCGGGCGCCCACGCGGTCGATCCGGCTGGCGGGCGGGCGGGTTTCAACCAGGCGTTCGACTGGGCGGTGGCGGGCTTCCGGCATCCGCAGCCGCCGCCGGCGCGATGGCACTCGATGCAGTTCGTGCCGCAGT
The DNA here is from genome assembly GCA_036499305.1 of Candidatus Didemnitutus sp. GTDB lineage: Bacteria > Verrucomicrobiota > Verrucomicrobiia > Opitutales > Opitutaceae > Didemnitutus. The sequence continues at coordinate 19,090 of DASYDZ010000067.1, read as the reverse complement.
TCGAGACGTGGGACTATCGCGTGAGCTGCACGCCGGCGGTTTACGGGTTCACGGAGCTGCATGGCGTGACGCCGGGCGGGTTTCGCGTCGCCACGGTGAGCGCGCTGCCCGATGGCGGGGCGCGGCCGGGGGTGACGGTGGCGATCGAGACGGCGCCCTGCTACCTCCCGAACACGGATTACGAAGTGCTCGATTGCCGGGAAACGAATTCGCAGGCTGAACGGACGGTCCGGCGCAGCGACGATGCGGGGCGGATCAGGATCGTGGTCGACGGCGCGCCGCACCAGATCGGCATCCATCGTGCCGGCGGTCCGGCCGACGTGGTGGTGTTGGGAGGACTCGCGGGACAAAATGAGTTTCTCGCGATGAATCGCGAGGCGGAGATCAAGGTCCGGTTGTTCAACCGCGGAGGCCGCGTGGCGAAGGGACTGACCGGCTTCGTGACCTCGCCCGAGACGGACGTGACAATTTCCCGGCCCGATTTCGCCGTCGCGACACTCGCCCCGGGTCAAGTGGCCGAACTGGTCGTGCCGGTCTTCGCGCGCGAGACACCGCCGCCATACGCCGCGCCGTTTGCGCTGCGCTTCGAGATAAAGGTGCGCAGTGATTCGCACGAATCCTGGCGCGACGAGCTGGACGTGATTCCAGATTACGACGCGCCGCTGATACCCGTGGCGGTGGAGGCGGACGGCGAGCCCGCTCCTGGGAAGCCGCCGCGGGACACCGCCGAACCGGGCGAGACCTTCAACTTGCGCGCAAACGGAAAGCGGCTCCGGGTCTTCTCGGACGACTCCTTCCTGCGGAAACTCGCCGACATTCCGATCGTCGAACCGGACGACCCGGAGAATGCGGCGGTGTATTCTCGACTGCAGATTTCGCCGGACTGTCCGCACGGCCATGTGGTGAAATGTCTCGTTCGCACCGAGACGGTGGCGGCGGATGTTCGATCCGTGGCGCTCGAATGGGGCCGCGCGGAGATTGCGGTTCACTGAAGGTTGCCGGCCGGGGACAGTCTGGCTGCAGGGTCGGCGCTTCCGGCCACCCTCCGGCACCGCGGTGACAGGATGAAGGACATTCCGTTCATCGGGTTGCGCAGGCGCAGGATTGTTTTCATCGGAAGGGAGGTTGTCGTGGCGAGACTCCGCACCGCACACTCGTCCCGTCCCGCCACCGGAGTGTCGCTCGTTCGACCTTCTTACGACTCCTTCATGCCACCGACTTTCCATCCAGGTCCGGCTCCGCACATGCTCCGGGCTTTCGGCGCTCTTTGGGTCACTCCGGCCAGAACCGCCGATTCCGGCGCATGAAGAGGTCGAGACGGATTTGGTCGGGCCGCCCGGAACGGAACCGGCGATCGGCGCGCGTTGCGCGGCTGCTCGTTTACCTTACGGCGGACGAGCAGCGCGAGTTTTTCTCGGGTGGACGCATGGCCGAAATCGGCGCGGCGGTCGACGTCGTGACGGTGCGGCGGCCGCGGAAAGGCGCCACCGACCTTGGCCGGCTGCTGGAACGGACCCAGCCGACGGTGTTCCTTGCGGCGTGGTCAAGCCCATCGCTGCCGGCGAAGCTGCCCGCGTCGCTTCGTTACGTTTGCTATGTTTGCGGGTCGGTGCGGACGCTTGTTTCCCGCGATCATCTCGCGAACGGACTCGTGGTGACGAACTGGGGCGCCTCGATCAGCCGCACCGTGGCCGAGGCGGCGTTGATGCATGTGCTCGCCTGCCTGCGGCGCGCCACCGAGTGGACCATGAGGATGCATGCACGCCGGGGTTGGAATCACGACGCGGTCGCGAGCGCGTCGCTGTTCGAACGACGGGTCGGGCTGCACGGTTTCGGCCGCGTGGCGCGGCAACTGGTCGCTTTGCTCCGTCCGTTCCAGGTCAAGGTCATGGTGTTTGCACCCGACGCGGACGAGCGGGCGGCGCGCCGCTGGCGGTTCCGTCGGGCGGGGTCGCTCGGGGAATTGTTCGCGGAAAACGACGTGGTGATCGAGCTGGCGCCGCTCAACCGCGAGACGACCGGCGTGGTGACGGAGCGGCACCTCCGGTCGCTTCCGCGCGGAGGTGTGTTCGTGAACGTCGGGCGCGGCGAAATTGTGGATGAGCGGGCGCTGGTGCGCGTGGCGCGCGAGGGCCGGATCCAGTTCGGGCTCGACGTGTTCGCCACCGAACCGCTGGCGGCAAATCATCCCTTGCGGGGACTGTTGAACGTGTCGCTGACCCCCCACGTTGCGGGGCCGACGCAGGATCGCAGGGTTGACGCCGGCGATTTCGCGATCGCGAACCTGCGGCGCTTTGCCGCGGGGCAGCGCCTGCGGGCGCGGATCACGCCGGACATCTATGATATGTCAACCTGAGGTGTCTCCTGTCACGATTGCCGCTCGACTTCGCCGATCCTCATGCCGACCCCCGATATCACGGAAGGACCCTATCTGACGGATTTGCTCGCGCAGCCTGCGGCAATCGAGGCAACGCTGGCGACAATGGCCGCGGGCCCGGATCTGCGCGGAGTGGCCGACGATCTCGCGGCGGGGCGACTCCGGCGCATTGTGCTCACCGGAATGGGTTCGAGCCTGCACGCCCTGCACGGATTGCAGATCGATCTCGTGGCTGCGGATCGCACTGCGGTGATGGTGGAATGCGCCGAGCTTATCCATCACCAGCGCGGCTGGCTCACCCCTGGAACGCTGGTCGTGGCCGCGAGCCAAAGCGGCGCCAGCGCCGAGATCGTGAAGCTGATCGAGACCAATGCCGGTCGCGCCCGCCTGCTGGGCGTCACCAACACGCCGGGCAGTCCGCTCGATGTGGCGGCGGACATTTCGGTGCACACGGCGGCGGGTCCCGAGGCCACGGTGTCGTGCAAGAGCTACGTCGCGACGCTGGCCGCGCTGGAATATGTGGGCTGCGGTTTGGGCGCGGCGGGCGACTGGCCGAGAAGGGCTGGAGAAATCACCGCCGTGGCGCAGGCGATGGCCGGCTATCTGGCGCGCTGGCGCGAACAGGTCGGCGAGCTTGCGACCGTGCTCGATCGCAGCCGGGCAACCTTTTATCTGGGACGGGGGCGATCGCTGTCGAGCGCGCTGACCGCGGGCCTGATCACGAAGGAAGCCACGGGATGTGCGGCGGAGGGAATGACCTCCCCGGCGTTCCGGCACGGGCCGTTCGAGTTGCTCGGGCCTGGCGTGCAGGCGGTCGTGTTTGCGGGGGGGAATTGCGTGCGGACGCTCAATCGCCGGATGTGCGACGAGATCGGGGCGGCCGGGGCGCGCGCATTCTGGTGCGGAGCGGACGCGGAGGGCGGCGCGTTCCGGCTGCCGTCGGCGCCGGAAGCGTTGCTGCCGATGGTCGAGATCCTGCCGGTGCAGATGATGACGCTCGCACTGGCGGCGATGGGCGGCCGCGAGGCCGGGCGCTTTGCCCGCGCGACAAAAGTGACGCGCGATGAATAAACGGGAATTTCCCACGAGCGGGGGAGCATCGTGACGGCGAACATCCCGCTGGCGTTCCACGTCGGCCCGTCCGACGGGCCCGGCCGCGAGCCGGATGCCTTTGTGCCGGCCCGGGTGCCGGGCGCGGTGCAGCTCGACTGGGCGCGGGCGCATGATTGGGCGCCATGGTGGCAGGGTGACAACTTTCGCCAGTACCGCTGGATGGAGGAAAAGTGGTGGACCTACCGTGCCGTGCTGCCGGCGATGACGCTTGCGCCGGGCGAGCGGCCGGTGCTCGTGTGCGACGGGATCGACTACGCGTGCGTGGTCCGGGTCGACGGCGCGGAAGTCGCGCGACACGAGGGCATGTTCACGCCGCTCGAAGTCAATCTCGGGGCGTTCGCGGGAAAGGAGTGCACGCTCGACATCGTGATCCTGCCGGCGCCGCGGATGCCGGGGGCACCCGATGACCGGTCGCAGGCGCGCGGCTCGGCCAAGCCGGCGGTGGGTTATGGCTGGGACTGGCATCCGCGCCTGGTTCCGCTCGGCCTGTGGCGCGCGGCGCGGATCGAGATGCGCGGCGCCGGCTGGCTGCCAAAGTTGCAGCTCGGATATCGGCTCGCGGAGAACCTGTCCGCGGTGACGGTAAAGCTGGAGTGGGAGTTCCCGTCCGCTCCGCCGGAAGGCCGCCTGCGCTACGCCCTGCAGGACACCGGGGGGAAAACGGTTGCGACCGGGGAAGTCGGGGCGAGCGCCGGGCGTGTCGTCGGGCAACTGACGGTTGCGGAACCCGCCCTGTGGTGGTGCCGCGGCCATGGGGCGCAGGCGCTTTACACGGCTCGGGTCGAGCTTGTCCTCGCCGGGCGGGTGACGGCGACGCAGACGCGGCGCGTCGGGTTCCGGCGCGCCCGGATGGTCATGAACGCGGGCGCATGGGACCGGCCCCGGGATTTCCCGAAGGGTCGCAGCGACGCGCCGGCAACACTCGAGCTGAACGGGCGGCGGATTTTCCTGAAAGGCAGCAGTTGGGTGCCCCCGGAAGTGTTTCCGGGATTGATCGACGGGGCGCGTTACGCGGAGCTGCTGCGGCTCGCGGGAGAGGTGAACATGAATTTTCTCACGTCCTGGGGCGGCGGCATTGTCAATCCGGATGAGTTTTACGAGCAATGCGACGCGCTCGGGCTGATGGTCGGCACGGACTTTCCGCTTGCGTGCAACAATTACGACGCCGCCGGCGAAGCCTACCTCGGCGTGCTCGAGCGCGAGGCGCGCACGATCATCGGGCGGGTCCGGGCGCATCCGTGCAACGTGATGTGGAAAGGCGGCGTCGAGCTCTTTAACGCGTGGTCCGGCATGACGGACCAGTCGCTGCCGCTGCGCCTGCTCGGCAAGCTGTGCTACGAGCTGGATCGCGACACGCCGTATCTGGCGACGACGCCGCTGCAGGGGATGATGCATGGCGATTACCGGTTCCGGGATGAGCGCGGCGATGACATTTTCCAGATCTTCCAGCGCGTGACCTCGCGCCTCGGCACGGCGCACTGCGAGTTCGGCTGCCCGGGGCCGGCGTCGGTGGAGGTGTTGCGCGAGTTCATTCCGCCGGAGGAACTTTTCCCGGTGCGCGCCGGCACGGCATGGGAGACGCACCACGGGCTCAAGGCGTGGGACGCCGACCCGGCTACGTGGCTGAGCCTGTCCACGCTCGAGCATTATTTCGGGCCGACCGGCTCGCTGGAGGAGCTGGTCGGGCGCGGGCAGTGGCTGCAGGGCGAAGGCATGCGTTCCGTTTTCGAGGAGACGCGCCGCCGATGGCCCGAGTGCGCGTGGGCATGCAACTGGTGCTTTAACGAGCCGTGGCCGGCGGCGGCGAACAACAGCCTCGTGACGTGGCCGGCGCGGCCGAAGCCGGCGCTGGCGCTGGTCGCGGCGGCGTGCCGCCCGGTGCTGGCGAGTGCGCGAATCCCACGCTTCGACTGGCGGCCGGGGGAGACGTTCGAGTGCGAACTATGGCTGCTGAACGATGCGCCTGAGGCGGCCGCGGCCGGCACGGTCGAAGCAAGGATCGTTTGGGGCGACGACAGCCGGACCCTGCTGCGCTGGGAGCATGCGGCGGTTCCGGCGCAGACGAACCTGCGCGGGCCCACCGCGCGCTGCGTGCTGCCGGACGGGGCGGCGGAGTCGTTTGAATTGTGCCTGGAGACGCCGGGATTTCCCGAACGTGGTTCCCGTTATCGGCTGTGCTGCCGGCTGGTGGTGGCCGACGGGGCCGCGCCGCCGGCGACCCGGGCGCTAAACCTGTAGGGCGGCCGAAACCCGCGTCTCAGCGAGGGATTTGCGCAACGGGATGCGCGCGGGACCGGCTTGAGCGCGCGGGCCGGAAGCGGTAGACGATTCCTGCGGCCGGCTCCGCCCTGCCTCCCGCCGGCTTCGACCGACTGCACCCGATGACGTTGCCTCCCATGAATACCAAGAAACTCCGCGTCAGTTATCAGGACATCGCAAACCGGCTGGGTTTCAACAAATCCACCGTCTCGCTCGCGTTGCGGGGCAATCCCCGCATTCCCGAGGAGACCCGGAAAAGGGTTCGCGCAATCGCGAAGGAGCTGGGCTACCGGCCGGACCCGACGCTGTCGCTGCTGGCGCGGTATCGCTGGGCCCGACAGCAGGAATCCACGGGCGAGGTCACGCTGGCGTACGTGGTGAACCGGCAACGGCCTTTCTACAGCGTGCAGCGGCCTTATCTGGGCGGCGCCCAGGCAAGGGCGAGAGAACGCGGGTACAAGCTCGTCGAATTCGACCTGGATCAATACTCGTCGGGCCGCGCGGCGAGCAAGGTGCTCTATCATCGCGGCATTCGCGGTTTGATCCTGTCGTGCATCCCGCCGGACGAACTGGCGCCCGTCGTGACACTGGACTGGGACCGGTTCACGCTCGTCAGCCTGTCGCACGGCTGGGGGCACCTGCCGGTGCACGCGGTGGGCAACAACTACTTTGCCAGCACGCGGATGGTCTGGCACGAGGTGGCTCGGCGCGGCTACGGGCGGATCGGCGGCGCGATCATGCAGGAGAATCCGCCGTCGATCGTGGATGCCCTGCGGCTCGGTGCTTCCCTGGTGGCGCAACGGGAGCTGAGCACCCTGCGCGGACTCGTCCCGCTTCCGATCGACTTCTCGACCAATCCGGCGCAATTCCTGGGGTGGGTCGAGCATTTCAAGCCGGATGTGATCGTCGGGCGCGACCGCATCCTGTACGAATGGTTGCTGCGGGGCGGCTATCGCGTGCCGGAGGATGTCGCCTTCGCCAACCTGATCGCGGACCCGAGCGGACCGCTGGCGGGGGTCAGCGTGATGGTGGACAAGATTGGGGCGGCCGCGGTGGACCACCTGATCGCGCAGATGCACGACAACAGCTGGGGTGTGCCGCAGATTCGGCAGACGCTCGAGCTCGAGCCGGAATGGATCGACGGCTTGACGCTGCCGGATCGGCGGTGCAAGGAGGCGGGTGCATCGGCGGCGTCGGCGCCTGGTGTCATGCGATCCGCGATCCGGTGATCGTCCGTGGGGCGGTGCGCAACGCGATGACCAGCGGGCGGGCAAAATTGCGTCGATTATCCTCCGGCGTTGGGGAATGACCGGTGGTGCGAATGACATCCGATGCGAAGGTGAGGAATTCGTCATCCGCCGCGGCGGCGGACGAGGCGGCGGGGCGGCGCCGCGTGGCGCTGGTGTTCGATGACGGACCGGCACCGCAAAACCACGGGAAACTGCTCGCCCTGCTCGCGGAGGAGGGCGCCCGGGTGACATTTTCCTTCGTCGGGCAGGCGGTCGCGGCGCACCCGGAACTTGCCCGGGCGGCCGTCGCGGCGGGCCACGAGGTCATGAACCATACGCAGACGCATCCGCACCTGAAGGAGACGAGCAGCGCGACGATCGAACGCGAGGTCTGCCGGGCGCAGGAGGAAATCGTCCGGGCGGCCGCCTTCGCGCCGCGCTGGTTTTGGGCGCCGAACGGCGAATGGGACGAGCGCATTGCCGCCGCGGTCCGGGCGGCGGGCCTCGAGCATTATCCGACGGCACGCTTTCATTTCGTGTCGTCCGAGGATTGGGACAAGTCGGTCGACGCGGAAACGATTTTTCGCCGGGCCACGGGCGACGTGCGGGCGGAAACCCTGCTCCTTTTCCACGAATGGCGGGAAGAAACGCTCGGGCAACTGTCGCGCATTTTCGCGGAATTGCGGCGGCAGGGCTGCGAGTTCGTGACGTTCAGCGACCTCGCCGGTGGCGGGACTTGAACCGGGCAGGGTCCGCACGGCGCAATCCCGATCCCGATGACCCACCCGTTCCCCGCCGGCGCCGCGCACTGGCCGCTTGCGGTCCTGCGCATCACCGACCAGGCCACGATTTTCGGCGTGGCGCTCGTGTTTCTGCTGAGCCTCCTGTGCATCGGGCTGGTTTTCCGCCGGTTCAACCATGACTCGAGCGACTACTTTTGCGCCGGGCACCGCGGCACGTGGTGGCTGGTGGGTGGGAGCATTTTCATGCAGGGCTTCAGCGCGTGGACGTTCACGGGCGCCGCGGGAGCGACGTATCACGCGGGCTGGGCGGTGGTGGCTATGTTCGGCTCGAACGTTTTGATGTATCTCGTCCTCGCCGCGGCGCCGGCGCGGTGGTTTCGGAACCTTCGGGTCATCACGCCGGCGGACACGATCCGCCTGCGATTCGGCGCGCCGATGGAGCAGTTGTTTGCCTACCTGAGTTTGCTGATGGGGCCGCTGTTTGGCGGCGTGCAGCTCTATTCGCTCGCGATCTTCACGGGCACGCTGCTCGGAATCGATGTGTCGACAATCATCGTCGTGCTCGGACTGGTGGTGTTGTTCTACACGGCCATGAGCGGGGCCTGGGCGGTGCTGGCGGCCGATTTCATCAAGGGCCTGGTGCTGCTGCCGATCAGCGTGATCGTCGCCGCGGCCTGCCTGGTGCGCGTCGGCGGGATCACCGGGCTGTTCCGGTTGATCGAGCAGGCGAATCTGGCGGAAACGTTCGCGCCGGTGAAGAGTGCAGTCGCCGCGGCGCACGCACCCGGCGTGGCGCCCGGCAATTTCACGTGGGCTTTTTTTGCTGCGTGGTATTGGTGCCAGATCATCACGGTCAACTCGCTCTCGACGTCCGGCAAGCTGCTCATGGTGAAGGACGGACGGGAGGCGCGCCGCGCCGCGCTGCTGGCCGCGGTGCTGTCGGTCGGCGGCATGCTGATCTTTTTCCTGCCGCCGATGACCTCGCGGCTGCTGATTCCGGCGGAGGTGGCGGCGATGCCACTCCGCGATCCGGCGGAAGGCGCGTATGCGGCGATTGCGATGTATCTGCTGCCTCCGGGGTTGGTGGGGCTCGTCCTCGTCGCCATGTGCGCCTCGACCATGAGCGCGCTCGACACCGGCCTCACCGGACTGGCGGGTTTGCTGACGGAAAACATCCACCCCGCGCTTTGCCGGCGGCTGGGGCGGGTGCCGTGGCAGGGACGGCGCCGGCTCCTGCTGGGGCGGGCGATCAATTTCGGCTGCGCGATTATGGTCATTACGTGCGCGCTGGCCATGGCTCGCCTCGGCTCGGGCAGCGTGTTCGGTCTCCTGCTCAGCCTGATTGCCGTGGTGACCGTGCCGGTCACCACCCCTCTCTTTTGGGGCATGTTCGTGCGCGGAACGGCCGGTTGGGCGGCGCCCGCGTCGGTCGGCCTCGGCTTCGCGGTGGCGCTGGCGTGCGCATTTGGTCCGCAGATCATGGGAGCGGAGCCGATGACCTACGCGGGCCAGGTCGCGTGGCCCTTCGGGGCGGCCAGCGTGTTGTTTCTGGCCTCGCGCCTTGGGCCCCGGTCGCGGGCCGGGGAGGCGGAGCGCCTCGCGGAGGAGTTCTTCTCGCGACGCGACCGACCCGTCGATTTTGCGCAGGAGGTCGGCGCGGCGAATGATGCGCGGCAGGCGCGGATCGTCGGGACCTTCGGGGTCGCGCTCGGCGCGGCGATCCTCCTGCTGCTGCTGCCCGCGAGCAGCACCGGGCATCACGGGAAGATCGTCGCGGCGGGGATGAGCACGGCGGCGTTGGGGGCGCTGCTGTGGCGGCGCGGCCGGCGGTCACGCGTCGCCCGGGAAACCTTGCCGCCATGACGGGCCGTCTTTCAGCCACGGGAAAGGGCCAGGGCATGTCCACAAAATCCTGCCATTTCCATCTGGCCGACGGGCAAACTCCGGCGATTCCCGTCCGCGCCGGCAGCCCTCGGGAAGAGCCGCACCCGCTGCTGCACCTCCCGGATTTCCCCACCAGGTTCATCGGCGAAGAGCACAGTGTCGCGGCCGTCAGTTGCATCGCCGCGATGCCCGGTTGCGGCGAAACGGGAGATCCCCGGCCGGCAAAGGGACGGTGGCGGGCCGCGGCGAGCCGCTCCGGGACCGGGAAGATGTCTTTCGACTTATGAATAAGTTCGCATGGCTCGGATTCCTGGGTGGTCTGGCGGGCGCGGGGCCGGTTTTCGGCTTTGTGATTCCTCTCGCCGACAGGGTGCCGTGCGTTGTCGCGGACCGGCAGGACTTCGAGATGCCCGATCGCGTGCGCCTTGACGGATGGATCGGCGCTCGCATCGCGGGCAACGAAGACGTCCGGCTGGTGAACCTCGACATCAACCGGCTGCTCGAAGGCTACCGGCACCGGCCCGGCCGCCAGTCGTGGGATGGCGAACACGTCGGCAAGTGGCTGCACGCGGCGACGCTCGCGTGGGTCAACACCGGTGACCCGAAGCTGCGCGCGAAACTCGACGAGGCGGCGGCGGAGCTCGCGCGGTGCCAGCTCGCGGACGGGTATCTGGGCACCTATGTGCCGAAGGACCGTTGGACGGAATGGGACGTGTGGGCCCACAAATACAACCTGATCGGGCTGCTCACCTACGTTCATTTCACGGGCAACACCGCGCCGCTCGAGACGTGCCGGAGGATGGGCGATCTGCTGTGCCGCACCTTCGGCGACCGCCCCGGCCAGCGCGACCTCATCGAAGCCGGGTATCATGCCGGCATGGCGCCGACGAGCGTGCTCGAGCCGATGGTGCTGCTTTACCGGATGACGGGCGAGAAACGCTACCTCGATTTCTGTCGTTACATCCTTCGGGCGTGGGAGCAGCCGAACGGGCCCCACCTTGTTTCACGACTGCGCGATCACCAGGGAGTGAACCGGGTCGGAAACGCGAAGGCCTACGAAATGCTCTCGTGTCTCAACGGCGCACTCGAGCTCTATCGCACGACCGGCGAGCGCGAGCTGCTGGCGGCGGGCCTGAACGCCTGGCAGGACATCGTCGACAACCAGCTTTATCTCGCCGGCGCGGCGAGCGTCCGGGAACGATTCACGGCGGACCATGAATTGCCCGCCACCGATGCGGTCGGCGAGACCTGCGTCACGGTGACGTGGCTGCAGGTCAATGCGCAGCTGCTCCGGCTCACGGGCGAGGCGCGGTTTGCCGAACAGCTCGAGCGCGTGGTCCTGAATCAACTGCTCGGCGCGCAGCAGCCGGACGGCGCGGCGTGGGGCTACTATGTGCAGATGGAGGGGAAGAAGCTCTACACGGCGACGCTCGACGGCCAGTGCTGCCTCTCGAGCGGCCCGCGCGGCGTGGCGCTGATTCCGACCTTTGCGGTGGCGACCGACGGCGACGGCGTGGTGGTCAACCTCTATGATGACGGCCGCGCGAGTCTGGTCTTGCGTGATGGCACGGCGGTCGCGCTTGCCGCGGACACGCTCTATCCGGCCGACGGGGGGATCCGCTTAACGCTGACGCCGGCCCAGTCTCACGGATTCTCGTTGAAGCTTCGCATTCCCGCCTGGTGCCGCGATGCGAGCGCGCGGGTCAACGGCGCCGGTGTGCCGCTGGCGCGCGGTGCGGACGGCTATGCGGCCATCCGGCGCGAGTGGCGGGCCGGCGACACCGTCGAGCTGCAGCTGCCGCTGCGTGCCCGCGTGGTGCTGGGGGATCATTTGGAAGCGGGGCGTGCGGCGATCCTCTACGGCCCGCTCGTCCTCGCTGCGGACGAGGCGCTGCTCGCCGGCACGGGGCAGCGGGTGAGCACGATCAGCCTGCCGGCGACTGATCCGGTGGAGTTGGGAGTCACACCGGTTCCGGAACCGGAGGCGGTGAGAACGTGGCCGCACGCCCTGGCGTTTCGCGTGCGGGTCGTGGCCGGTGCGTCGGCGCCAGCCGTCGAGAAGGGCGACGTGATCGCGACGCCGCTGATCCCGTTCGCCGATGCTGGCGGGACGGGCTCGCGCTATCGCATGTGGCTGCCGCTCACCGGATCCATCCGCAATCCGAATCTCCTGCTGACGGGGCAGGCGAGCTGTTCGGATCCCAATTTTGACGCGACGGGCGTCAATGACGATGACGGGCACGATCGCGGCTGGGTGGAGGAAACCCCGCGGGCCGGAGAAATCTGGTTTGCGGTGGTGCTGGAAAAGCCCGTGGCGATGCGCCGCATCGTTTTTGTGCATGGTCGCACGGAGGATGATGGCGGCTGGTTCGACGCCAGCGCCGGCAAGCCGCGGGTGCAAATCCGGCGAACCGTCCACGGCGAATGGGAGACGGTCGGCGCGCTCGCCGACTATCCGGCGACGACGGCGCGAGAGGCTGGATCGCTCGATGCCGGCCGCCGGTTCGAGCTGCGACTGCCCGCGACGGTGACCGCGGAGGCGGTGCGAATCATCGGAGTGCCCGCCTGCGGCAACCGGCCGGAGAGCTCTGCGGCCAGCTGCTCCGAGTTGCAGGCGTTCGCCGAATGATCACGACCCGGACCGGTGCCAGCACCAGCCCTTCGACGAACCTGCGCGGCGCGAGCGAAGTCCGGAGGATTCCCGGCGCGCCGGGGAGAGGGGACCGTGTTTGAGCGCAAGAAAACCGCTCCGATCGGTTCGCCGCGAATAACATGAGTGTATTCGCCGGGCCGGGCATGCGGCGCAGGCGATGCGCCTCCGGGGCGGGCGGCGCCTTGAGGAAGGAACGCCTGCGCAACGTGATGAACAACGCGTTCGTTGCCGTGTTCTGCGGTCTGCGATTGCGATGGTCGTCGTCAGGCCGAGCCCCTCGCGGTGCCGTTCCGAGCGAAGACGCCGGTTTTCGCTGCGACCGAAGGCGCCGCGGTGCTCATGTCCCAAAACCCAACCCCGAGAGTTCATGAAGACATTGATGCCATTTCACCGCCGTCTCGCTGGCGCGGCGGTTTTTTGTATGCTGTCGGTTTATGTAAACGCGCAGGTCGTGGCGGATGATTCCTTGACGCCTTCGGGCGCGGACAAGACGGGCGGCGAGACCGTGACGCTGTCCCCGTTCGTGGTCGAGTCCACCAGCGGCGAGAACACCTATCGCGCGGACACCTCGCTCGCGGGCAGCCGCACGCGCACCGACCTCAAGGACATCGCTTCGGCGATCTCCGTCGTGACGTCGCAATTCATGAAGGACACGGGCGCGACGAACAATCTCACGCTGCTGCAATACACCCCCAACACCGAAGTCAGCGGCGCCTACGGCAACTTCGCCGGCGTCGGAGGCACGTTTGTCGAGGGTGCCGCGGAGAGAAACTTCGCCAATCCCGGCGCGAACAACCGCGTGCGGGGGCTCGACTCGGCCGACAACACGCGCGACTACTTCCTGACCGACATCCCGTGGGACTCGTTCAATGTGGATCGCGTCGACCTGCAGCGCGGCCCGAACTCCATCCTCTTCGGCATCGGCAGCCCCGCCGGCATCATCAACGCCAGCGTCAACGCGGCGAGCTTCGCCGACGCCTACAAGTTCGAGAACCGCGTGGGCAGCTTCGGCACGGTCAGGAATTCGTTCGACCTCAACCGCGTCCTGATCCCGGGCGAGCTGGCGGTGCGCGTCGCGGGACTCGACGACGACACGAAGTATCAGCAGGACCCGGCATTCGATCACGACCGGCGCATCTACGGCGCGGTGCGCTGGGATCCGCAGTTTTTCGGAAAGGGCTCCGGCACCACGAGCATCCGCGCGAATTTCGAGCGCGGCGAGGTGAAGGCCAACCGGCCCCGCGTGCTGCCGCCCGAGGACCTGATCACGCAGTTCTTCGACCCGAACGCTTTCAACCGCACGGCCGTCGATCCCTATTTCGCCTGGGAAGCGGGCCTCGTCACGGGCACGCCGATCGATGGCCAGCGCGGCAACTACTGGATTCAGCAGCAGGAAACGCGGGCTTATCTCGGCTTCAACGGACCGACGGCGACCGTCGGGTCAAGCGCCGGTCCGGGCGGCGTCGGCGCGGGTGGAGCGTCGAATTTCGGCATCGATTCCACCGGCGCACAGGACGGGGCGATCGGTGGCTTCCCGTATGCGGCGCCGATCGGCATCGCGGGCTACAACTACTACGCCATCACGACGCTCCAGCACAACCCCGGTGACCCGAACCTGCAGGGCGCCAACAGCGGCTTCTTCAAAAGCTGGTCGCTCACGGACCCGACCATCTTCGATTTCTACAACCACCTGATCGACGGCCCGACCAAGCAGGAAGCCCAGGATTGGAATGCGTTCAACATCTCCCTCGAGCAGACGTTCCTGCACAACCGCCTCGGCCTGCAGCTCGTCTACGACCACCAGAAGTACAATGAGTCCGCCGAGGCCACCTACGCGAATGCGCTGACGGTGGACATCTCGGCCAACACGATGCTCGCCCCGTGGCCCTACGCCACGTCCGTCACCCAATACAACGGCACCGGTGTCGCGGGGACGAATCCGAACGCGGGCCGGGCGATGCTCTTTTCCAACTGGACGACCGCCAACGGCAGCGGCAACTACAGCACGCGCGAGGCACTGCGGTTCACCGGGTTCGGCGAGCTGCGCGCGACCGATCTGCTGAAGCATTCGCTCCTCACGGACATTCTCGGGCACCACCTGATCAACGGTCTGTTTTCCCGCGAGTCCTACGACAACGAGAGTCGGGATTGGGTGCGGTATGCGATGGACCCGAGCTGGTCGTCTCTCTTCGGGAACTCCTCGGTCCGGCTGCCGGACGGGGCGCGATATCTGGACACATTCGCCTACCTGAGCGACCCGTTGTTCTCGGCGACTTCGGCGCATGGGCTGAACATCCAGCCGCTGACCACGATGCAGGACCCGCACGGCGCCGTGTCCCTGAGCTATTTCGATTCGCACTGGAACGCTCCGCTCGACCCGAACGCCCCCGGCTACATCGATCCCGCGGCGCCCTGGACGAACCCGGCGCTCATTGGCAGCCCCGGCGTCGCCAACACCGCCTCCACCCAGTCGGAAAATCCGGCCAACTACGTGGGTGTGACGAACGGCACGTTCAATGTCCTGAATGCCGATCACGGCGACATCAATTCGCTCTACACCGGCGGCCGCAAGGTCCAGCGGATCACCGAGACGGGAGGAATCACGTGGCAGGGCTTCCTGTGGGACGACACGATCGTCGGCACCTATGGCTGGCGCCGGGACAAGGTGAAGACGCGCAACGGCTACGCCCAGGTCAGCGACGTGACCGGCGCGGCCAGCATGGATTACGATCTGGACCCGCTCGATCCCGCATCGGGCGTCGCCACGTCGGAGAGCAGGAGCTGGGGCCTCGTGCTGCACGAACCGAAGTTTCTCCGCGGCAAACTGCCCTGGGGCTCCGATGTCAGCCTGTTCTACAGCGACGGCAACAACACCCGCGTGGAGGAACGCTTTGGGTTGGACGGCGAAAAGCTGCCGAACGCCGCCGGCCACACACGCGACTTCGGCGTCGTCGTCAACACCCTCGACAACAGACTCCAGCTCAAGGTCACGTGGTACAGGACCCAGGTCTCGAACGCCAATCTGACCAGCCTCGGCGACACGGGTCTTGGCGGCAACGCCTACTACGCGATCCTGCTCGATGGCTGGGCGACGGGCGGCGCGCTGCAGGATCTCGCCGGTATCGCCGGCGCCGCGCCGGGCTGGGGCTATTTCTGGAATTGGGCGGCCAACGACCATGGCACCGACGTCAACGCGACCAACCCGCTGACCGACGTCGCCTGGCAGAACGATCCGATCACGGTCCACGAAAAGGAGGCCGCGCTCTACTGGGTCAGCCATCCACCGCCCGCGAATTTCCTGAAAAACTTCGGCTTCCCCGTGGTGAATCTCGATGCGATCAACCGTGGCGACTGGGCGCACGTCACCAACCAGACGTTCAATCCGACGACCGATGGCCAGTGGGCCTTCGTGCCCTCGACCGGCCCCGCCACGACGGCCACCGTCGACAATGAATCGAAGGGCATCGAGTTCGAAATCGTCGGGCAGCCGACCAAGAATCTGAACGTGTCGCTCAACGCCTCGAAACAACGCTCGTACCAGACCGCGCTCGGGGCCGAACTCGTGGATTTCATCACCGAACAATACGCGCGCTACCAGACGATCGGCGGCGACCTGCGCCTTTGGTCCGCGGGCGACCAGACGATCCGCGACTATTACAACCAGAACATCTGGGCCGCGTTTCAGTTCCAGCTCCAGACCAATGGCAAGCTTGTGCCGGAGATGTCCCCGTGGCGCGCGAATCTCGTGACGAACTACACGTTTGACCAAGGCGCGCTGAAGGGCTTCAACGCCGGCCTCGGCTTCCGCTGGCAGCAGGGGGAGATCCTCGGCTACGCGCTGAATGCCACGAAGGACAATCTCGATGTGAACAAGCCCTTCTGGGGCAAATCGCAGTCGGCGGTCGATCTCTGGCTCGGTTACGTGCACAGACTGTCGCGAAAACTCACATGGAACGTCCAGCTTAACGTCCGCAGCGTCGGTGAGTCGGCCCACCTGGAGGCGATCAGTGTCCAGCCCGACGGCGCCCACGCCTTGCGCAGGATCGTCGAGGGCCAGACCTGGATGGTGACGAACACGTTTTCGTTCTGATCGTCATCGGCGGTCGGCGAACCCGTCGCGGGTGGCGGAACCAGCCTCACCCGTTGGATGAACGGACCGCTCTTCGAGACGGGAGGATGGTTCCACCCGCCGGGCGGGGCTCCCAGAATCCCCGGGCGCGGTCCGTCATGACCGCACCGGGCGCGGCGAGCGCGGCCAAAACGGCCGCCGTCAGCCGCGCCTGCCCCAGCGGCGCGTTTCCTTGAGCTCGGGCGGGCGGGGCTCGACCATCGTTCCCACCACCGCCGGATGCGAGCGCAGCGCCTGGAATTCGGCCGGCCCGACCCGCCACTTCAACGCGAACGACATCTCGGCGACCGGGGCGACGCGATCGGGAAACGCGAATGCGATCTCCATCTTCGTCTCGCCATTGGCGGCGTCGATCGCGGTGCGCAGCCGCCGGAAGAAATCGGGCAGCTCGGGCGACTCGGGCTGAACCAGCCAGGTGACCTTGCGGATCTGGCCCGAAATATAGCCTTCGAGCGGATAACACTCGCGAACGTTCAACCGCGCGCCGTCGGGTCCCCGCATCACCGTGCCGAGGACGGCGACAGGTTGGTTTTCGACCAGCGCCTTCCCATAGTTTTCATAGGCCTCGGCATACATGTTGACGGTGAGGCTCGCCCTGCGGCTCGCCAGATTGAAGAAGGCCCATGGCCGGTTGTCCTTGCGCGAAAGTTTTTTCGTGATGCCGCTGGCGATGCCGCAGAGGCGGAACTCGATGCGGTCGCCCTCGGTGAGCACCGTTTCCTCCGTGTGGGTGGACACCGCATCGGCCAGGTCGAGGTAGGCGTTCATCGGATGGCCGGAAATATAGAACCCGAGGAGTTCCTTCTCGTACTGCAGGCGCTCGGCGGCGCTGAAATCGGCGTGGCGCGACGGGGCGGGTTTCGCCGCGCCGCTGCCATTGCGATGGGCGGCGGGTTCCGCGAGCAGGTCCATGAACGAATGCTGGCCCGCCGCGGCATCGCGCTGGCGGTCCGAGGCGGCGGCCATGGCCTCGTCAATCTGGCCGAACAGCACTCCGCGCGCCGCGCCGGAGTACTCGAAGGCGCCGGTCTTGATCAGGCACTCGAGCACGCGCTTGTTGATCGCGCGGCCGTCGACGCGCGCGATGAAGTCGTGGAAATCGGGGAACGGCCCATGGGCTTCGCGCTCCGCGATGATCTTCTGCGAGGCGGCCTCGCCGACGCCCTTCACCGCGCCGAGTCCGAAGCGGATCTTGCCGCCCGCTTTCGCCGGGTCGGAGTTCGCGGCGACGATGGGCGTGAAGTTCTCGCGGGACTCGTTGATGTCGGGACCGAGCACCTGCAGGCCCATGGCGCCGCACTCCTCGATGAAGAGCGAAATTTTGTCGGAGTTGCCGAGTTCCGAGCCGAGCACCGCGGCCATGAACTGCACCGGGAAGTTCGCCTTCAGGTAGGCCGTGCGGTAGCTGAGGATCGCGTACGCCGCCGAGTGGGATTTGTTGAAACCGTAGCCGGCGAATTTTTCGAGCAGCGCGAAGATCTCCTCCGCCTTGCGCGCATCGATGTTGTTCACGCGTTTCGCGCCCTCGACGAAGATCGACCGCTGCGCCTCCATTTCCTCGGGCTTCTTTTTGCCCATCGCGCGCCGGAGGACATCCGCGCCGCCGAGGGTGTAGCCGGCGATGCGCCGGGCGGCTTCCATGACCTGCTCCTGGTAGACCATGATGCCGTACGTTTCGCGGCACACGTCCTCCAGCAGCGGATGGGGATAGGTGACGGTCGACGGGTCCTTCTTGCCGCGGATGTAGGTCGGGATCAGGTCCATCGGGCCCGGCCGGTAGAGCGCGATCAGGGCCACGACCTCCTCGATCGAGTTGATGCTGAGCTGCCGGCACAACGCCTGGATGCCGCTGGATTCCAACTGGAACACGGCGGTCGTGCGGCCGGAGTTGAGCAGGCTGAAGGTCCGGGCGTCGTCGAACGGGATGGTCTCGATGTCGAAATCCGGCTGCACCGTGCGCCGGATGCTGTCGACGGCATCCTGGATGATCGTCAGCGTCCGCAGGCCGAGGAAGTCCATCTTGAGCAGGCCGAGCTTCTGCACGGGCTCCATCGCGTACTGCGTGGTGATGTCGCCTTCCTGCAGCAGCAGCGGCACGAATTCACTCAGCGGGCGGTCGGCGATGATGATGCCCGCGGCGTGCTTGCCGGTGTTGCGCACCATGCCTTCGAGGACCAGCGCCTGATCGACGATGCGCTTGGCCTGGGGATTGGTGGCGATCGCGTCGCGCAGCTCGGCCGACTTGGCGATGGCCGACTCGAGTTCAATGTTGAGCTCATCCGGGATCATCTTCGCCAGGCGGTCGGCGTCGGCATACGGCAGATTGTGCACGCGCGAGACGTCACGGATGACGGCCTTGGCGCCCAGTGTCCCGAAGGTGACGATGTTCGCGACGCATTCCGCGCGGTATTTCTCGCGCACATACTGGATCACCTCGTCGCGGCGCCGCATGCAGAAATCGATGTCGAAGTCGGGCGGCGACACGCGTTCGGGATTGAGGAAGCGCTCGAAGAGCAGGCCGAAGCGGAGCGGCTCGATGTCCGTGATGCCGAGGACGTACGCCACCAGCGATCCGGCGCCCGAGCCGCGGCCCGGGCCGACGGGAATGCCGTGCTGCTTGGCCCAGTGGATGAAATCCCAGACGATCAGGAAGTAGTCGATGAAGCCGGTCTTGCCGATGATCCCGAGTTCGTAATCGAGCCG